>NZ_JALIGE010000074.1:0-300000 GCF_024764835.1 Scandinavium hiltneri
TTAAGAATCCATGTCACTTTGAGTGCCCACACAGATTGTCTGATAAATTGTTAAAGAGCAGTGAGTTACGCGCTTTCGCTTGCTAACTCGAGGTGGCGTATATTACGCTTTCCTCTTTCAGAGTCAACCCTTAATTTCAGGATTTTTAACTCTCATCGCCGCCGGTACACTGTGAAGTTGTTCACATGTTCCGTGTCGATGGAGGCGCATTATAGGGATCCCATTTTTTTGCACAACCCTTTTTTGCGATCTTTTTTCCGACCGCTGTTTTTTCATTCTTTTTGCTGAGATCCCGTCCGATCTGACTATTTTTTGAGGTGTTAAAGCCTCATAGAAAGCCGATAATGTCTAAAAATCACCTGCTCCCTTTTGAAAGAGGTAAACATGTCGGCAAATATTCGCCCTTATAAAGCATTACATCCCAAGATCGGTTCCCGCGTAATGATCGACCCCACCAGCGTAGTGATCGGAGATGTACGCCTCGCTGACGATGTGGGCATCTGGCCATTGGTCGTTATTCGCGGTGATGTGAACTATGTGGCTATTGGCGCCCGCAGCAATATTCAGGACGGCAGCGTCCTACACGTCACGCACAAATCCTCCTATAAACCGGAAGGCAATCCCTTGATCGTCGGCGAGGACGTCACCGTAGGGCACAAAGTCATGCTGCACGGCTGCACGATTGGCAATCGGGTATTGGTCGGGATGGGATCGATTCTGCTGGACGGTGTAATAATAGAAGATGATGTAATGATAGGGGCCGGAAGCCTGGTGCCACAAAACAAACGTCTTGAAAGCGGTTTTCTGTATCTCGGCAGTCCGGTCAAACAAATCCGCCCATTAACAGAAGCGGAACGAGAGGGATTGAAGTATTCCGCTAACAACTATGTGAAATGGAAAGATGAATATCTCGATCAGGAAAGCCAGACCCACCCCTGATTGTCTTCCTGCTGATCGCGGATAGCCTGTTCGGCTTCTTCCTCCAGATCCCAGCGATTCTGTCGAAAGCTTTCCAGCCATACCTCTGGCGCATCGCCACCAAAGCGGTACGCCAGTGATTCAGTTGATAAAGCGCAGTTCAGCTGGAACCCACCGACCAGAGCCGGGAAGCAAATGCACAGCCGCACCTCATCCCAGGTCTCACGGTCAGGAAACAGGATCGCCTGATTCACAGAGCGAGTTCCTTTTTCAGTTCGTCGATCACAGGTGTTATTTCCGGCATAACGCCATGCCACAGCAATACGGCATGTGCCGCCTGGGCCACCAGCATGCCCAGACCATCGGCATTCTGTTTTGCGCCATGCTGTTCGCACCAGTTCAGAAAAGGCGTGCTTCCTTTCTGATAGAACATGTCGTAGCAATGCACATCTATATTGATAATCGCGGTAGGGATTGCAGGGGTTTCACCGCCAATACCGCTGGAAGTAGCATTGATTATCAAATCGAATTTTTGGTCGGCAAGCGCATCCATCGCCAGCGCTTTTACACTGCCGGTATGCGCAAAGAGCGTAGCCAGCTCCTGAGCTCGGGCAAATGTCCGGTTCGTTACCGTCACCGCACAGTCTAGCGACAGCAGTGGTAACAATACGCCCCGCGCTGCGCCGCCCGCACCAATCAATAGAATACGATAACCCGGCTTGATGAAGGCCAGACGTTCAAGGTCACTCAGCAAACCGATCCCGTCAGTGTTATCACCCAGCAGTCGCCCGTCTTCGAGATGCTTCAGGGTATTAACGGCTCCAGCCAGCGCAGCCCGTTCTGTCAGTTCATCCGCACGTGCAAACGCCTCTTCTTTAAAAGGAACCGTCACATTGCAGCCTTTACCGCCTGCTGCCAAAAATGCATCCAACGTTTCATTAAAAGCTTCACGTGGGGCAAGCACCCGACCATAAGGATGCTCAATATTAAGCTGCTGGGCGAATCGCTGATGAATGAAGGGCGATTTGCTGTGCGCGATGGGATTGCCGAATACTGCGTACCGTTCCATACAATTACCCCTGGCGGAAAAGTTCGCCCGTCAGGGCGTCACGAATTTCAGAAGGATTCATCCGTCCGCCCGTCTCTCCTTTTACTACCGGAAAGGCGTCACCAAATTGAGTGACAACTTCTGCGACGGTTCGGCAAGGTTCCTGCCCGGTGAGATTCGCGCTCGTCGATACCAACGGTTTGCCATAGGCCTGACACAATTCCACCACCAGCGGATGGTCGGTCACGCGTACGGCAAGCGTATCGAAACGCCCGGTTAGCCAGCGCGGGGTAGAAGCCTGGGCTGGGAAAACAAAAGTGACCGGGCCTGGCCAGCGAGAGAACACCACCTCACGCTGCGCATCCGACAATACGGAATCGTCGATATAAGGCGTGAGCTGTTCAAAATTCGCGGCAATCAGGATGAGGCCTTTTTCCATAGGGCGCTGCTTGAGCTCAAGCAAACGCATGACAGCGGTTTCACTATCAGGATCACACCCCACGCCAAACACAGCCTCAGTGGGATAAGCGATGACTTCTTTATTATTGAGCGCTTCGATAGCTTTCAAAACGCTTTCTTGATGCAGGTTACTGTTCACTGATTTGTTCCGCCGATACCGGCTTTCCACATTGTTTACTGGCACAAAAGAGCTTAACGCCCTGCGCCGTTTTCTTTTCGATAAGCAGTGGGTAATGGCACTCGGGGCATTCGCCCACTACCGGTTTGAAGTTAAGGACAAATTGGCATTCGGGATAGCGATCGCAGGAATGGAAGGTCTTACCATAGCGGGAACGCCGCTGAACCAGATGCCCATTGTTACACTGCGGGCAAGCGATAGCGGTATCATCAGGCTTGTCGATGAGTTCCGTATGCTCGCAGGCCGGATACTGGCTGCAACCGATAAACATACCAAAGCGTCCCTGCCGAAGCACCAGTTCTGCTCCGCAAGCTGGACACAGCTGTCCTTCCAGAACTTTGACTATATGTCCGTCCGCCTGACTTTTCAGGGGACGGACGTAATCGCATTCCGGATAATGAGAACAGCCGAGAAACGGCCCGTGTTTACCGCTTCGGATAACCAGTTCGGCCCCGCACTGTGGGCAGGGCTCGTGTTTAGGCACCGTAAACAGTGCTGATTTGGCCATAACAACTCTTGTCGCTGCACAATTGAATTAGTGCAGCATACCTTCATTTACTTCGAAGAGTAATTCTTCCATCTGCTGATAGGCATTTTCACAGCCCGGGATGTTAAACAGCACCATCAGAATCACCCACTTCAAATCTTCCAACTCAAACTCTGTGGCATCCAGCGCCATGACGCGTTCGATTACCATTTCACGCGTTTCGAGGTTTAGCACCTGAATCTGCTCCAGGAATAACAAGAATCCCCGGCAACTGGCATCCAGCCGTTGGCACTCATCTGCGGTATAAATACGAACAGAGAGTGGATCTGAAGCGAGCTGCATTGGCTCAGTGAGCCCTTCCTGATAGTCAGCCAACTTTTCCAACCACAGCAGTGCGTTGTAGATATCTTCACGATCAAAACCGGCATCAGTAAGATCCTGCGTCAGCTTATCCTGATCCACCCGCATCTCTGCTTCGTTATGGATGTAAGTCTCAAACAAATACATCAGTACGTCGAACATGGCATGCCCTCCTTAATCGGACATAGCCGCCGGGTACAGCTGCGATCCATCCTGCTAACTCCAGTTCGAGTAGTTGGGCTACCGTCACTGGCACAGGTTGGCCGGCACGTTCAGCGACAACGTCAACAGGTGTTACCTCATCTCCTACGTTAGCCAGGAGCTCTGGAAATGGCAATGCTGCAAGCTCCGTATCCGGGGAATAATTTGATTTTTCAGCCTCATCTGGCAACGGATGTCCCCTATATTGCAAATTTTCCAAGATGTCCTCTACTGACGTCACGGGTATCGCGCCCTGCTTAATTAACCAGTGTGGTCCTTCAGATCCGGGGCTGCCTAAGGGCCCTGGAACGGCATAAACGTCCCGGCCCTGCTCCAGCGCGGTTCTGGCCGTGACGAGAGACCCACTTTTTATCGCCGCTTCCACCACCAGGACCCCACTACTAAGCCCGCTAATAATCCGATTTCGTCGTGGGAAATTGGCGGGGAAAGGCAGTTGTGCCAATGGGAATTCGCTCACCAGCGCGCCACCGTTTTCAATAATGCGTTGTGCTAACGAAGCATGTCGTCGCGGATAGGACTGAAACAGACCGTTGCCCAATACCGCAATGGTTTTCCCGGATGCATCAAGCGCGGCACGATGTGCCACACCATCGATACCGAGCGCCATCCCGCTGGTAATCGTCATGCCTTTTCTGGCAAGCGCTTCGCTGAAAATGCGTCCCCACCGCTCGCCGTACCAAGAGTGATCCCGGCTGCCGACAATCGCGATTTGTGTAGACGCTAATAGCTTTACATCTCCCGCGACAAACAAAATGCCCGGATAGTCGACGATCGCCCGTAATGAAGAAGGGTAATCAGGGTGATCAGCAGAAAGAAGGGAATGCCCAGGGATTGTTAACCAATTCTGAGTGTCCTCCAGAGTGCGCTGGGTAAGTGAGAAAAATTGCTTGATGTGCTTAGCTGAAAATCCATTATCACGCAAAACGTCGGCATTAATTGAATCTGTAGAAATCAACCGTTGCGCCAGCGCGAACTGCGTGTCGCCGTATAACCCATTAACCGTCATCAGACGGAGCCATATTTCTGTGGGTGTCATCCTTTTCCCCTTGCCACAAGCAGTCCTGGCAATCTTTGCGATTGGTCAGTGATGCTGTCAATCAGAGGGGGTTTTGTCTAGAATAGAGGTAATAAACTTTCCAACTCCTGAACACAACTCTGGATAATTATGTCAGTTTTGCAAGTGTTACATATTCCGGACGAGCGCCTTCGCAAAGTCGCAGAGCCGGTTAAAGAAGTAAATGCAGAAATTCAGCGCATCGTGGATGATATGTTCGAAACGATGTACGCCGAAGAAGGTATTGGTCTGGCCGCAACTCAGGTCGACATCCATCAGCGCATCATTGTCATTGACGTGTCTGAAGATCGTGCAGAGCAGCTGGTGTTGATCAACCCAGAGCTGCTGGAAAAAAGCGGCGATACCGGTATCGAAGAAGGCTGCCTGTCGATCCCTGAACAGCGGGCGCTGGTTCCGCGCGCTGAGAAAGTGAAAATTCGCGCGCTGGATCGTGAAGGTAAGCCTTACGAATTAGAAGCCGATGGCCTGCTGGCAATCTGCATTCAGCATGAAATGGACCATCTGGTCGGCAAACTGTTTATCGATTATCTGTCCCCGCTGAAACAACAGCGCATCCGTCAGAAAGTTGAGAAACTGGATCGACTGAACGCTCGTGCTTAAGGATAAGAATTAACGTGTCAGAATCACTCCGCATTATTTTTGCTGGTACTCCTGACTTTGCAGCGCGTCATCTTGATGCGCTGCTGTCATCTGGACACCAGGTAGTAGGCGTCTTTACCCAACCAGACAGGCCAGCCGGACGCGGTAAAAAACTGATGCCAAGCCCGGTTAAAGTGCTGGCAGAAGAAAAAGGTCTACCGGTTTTCCAACCTGCATCACTGCGTCCTCAGGAAAACCAGCAGCTCGTTGCCGACTTAAACGCCGACGTTATGGTTGTCGTTGCCTATGGTCTGATCCTGCCGAAAGCGGTTCTGGACATGCCGCGTCTGGGCTGCATTAACGTTCATGGTTCGCTGCTGCCGCGCTGGCGTGGTGCAGCACCTATCCAGCGTTCACTGTGGGCAGGCGATGCCGAAACCGGCGTGACTATCATGCAGATGGATGTGGGTCTTGATACCGGCGATATGCTGCATAAACTCTCCTGCCCTATTACCGCAGAAGATACCAGCGGTTCGCTGTACGATAAGCTCGCGGAGATGGGGCCACAGGGCCTGATTGAAACACTGAAACAGCTGGAAAACGGCACAACAAAACCAGAAGTTCAGGATGAAGCTCTGGTCACTCATGCCGAAAAGCTCAGTAAAGAAGAAGCACGCGTCGACTGGTCACTGTCCGCGGAGCAGCTTGAGCGTTGCATTCGTGCCTTTAATCCATGGCCAATGAGCTGGCTGGAGATTGACGGTCAGCCGGTCAAAGTGTGGCAAGCATCCATTATCCACACGCAAACTGACGCCGCGCCAGGAACCATTGTCGATGCTAATAAGCATGGTATCCAAGTCGCGACCGGTAATGGCATTCTGAATCTGCAATCGCTACAACCAGCAGGGAAGAAAGCCATGAGCGCACAGGATCTTTTAAATTCGCGCCGGGAGTGGTTTATTCCCGGTAACCGTCTTGCCTAGCGGCCCCTTACTTCAAGCCCGGTATTGCCGGGCCTTTTCATTTTTACGCTTATGAAAAAAAATACAAATTTACGCAGTCTGGCAGCCCTTGCCGTTGAGCAAGTGCTGGAACAAGGCCAGTCGTTAAGTAATGTCCTGCCCGCCATGCAGCAAAAAGTGGCAGATAAAGACAGAGCGCTTCTACAGGAACTGAGCTTCGGCGTATTGCGCACGCTCTCCCAGCTCGATTGGCTAGTCAACAAGCTGATGGCACGCCCGATGACCGGTAAACAGCGCACCGTGCATTACCTGATCATGGTGGGTTTCTATCAGCTGCTGCATACCCGAATTCCTCCCCATGCAGCGCTTGCTGAAACGGTAGAAGGTGCTGTCGCCATCAAGCGCCCGCAGCTGAAAGGGCTGATCAATGGTGTGTTGCGCCAGTTCCAGCGTAATCAAGAAGCGCTGCTCGAAGAGTTTGCCGCGACTGAAAGCCGTTTCCTGCACCCTGCCTGGCTGGTTAAACGCATCAAAAAAGCGTATCCACAACAGTGGCAATCCATTCTTGATGCGAACAACCTGCGTCCACCCATGTGGCTGCGTGTAAACCGTAATCATCATTCTCGTGATGAATGGCTGGCATTACTGGAGCAGGCAGGCATGAAAGGTTTTGGGCATGACGCATATCCTGATGCCGTGCGCCTGGAAACACCGGCTCCGGTTCACGCCCTGCCTGGCTTCGAAGAAGGTTGGGTTACGGTGCAAGATGCTTCGGCACAAGGCTGCATGAACTACCTGCTGCCAAAAAACGGAGAGGCCATTCTGGATTTATGTGCGGCTCCTGGCGGTAAAACAACCCATATTCTGGAAGTTGCACCGGAAGCAAGCGTGATGGCCGTCGACGTTGACGAACAGCGCCTGTCGCGCGTATATGAAAACCTGAAGCGTCTGGGCATGAAAGCCGACGTAAAACAGGGCGATGGCCGCTATCCATCACAGTGGTGTGGCGAACAACAGTTTGACCGTATCCTCCTGGATGCACCATGCTCGGCAACGGGGGTCATTCGCCGCCATCCGGATATTAAATGGCTACGCCGCGATCGCGATATTGCTGATCTGGCACAGCTCCAGAGTGAAATTCTGGATGCAACATGGGCGCACCTGAAAACGGGTGGTACGCTGGTGTATGCGACCTGCTCAATTTTACCGGAAGAAAACTGCGAGCAAATTTCCGCGTTCCTGAAACGTACGCCTGATGCTGCGCTCCACGAAACCGGTAGCGTAGAACGTCCGGGTGTGCAGAACCTGCCTGCGGCAGACGAAGGCGACGGATTCTTTTACGCTAAGCTAATCAAACAGTGATGAAATAACGGATCGCGACTGATGAAAATTATCATACTGGGTGCCGGACAGGTGGGTGGCACGTTGGCGGAGAACCTGGTCGGCGAAAACAACGATATCACCGTAGTGGATACCAACGGTGACCGCTTACGCAGCCTACAGGATAAGTTCGATCTTCGCGTTGTGCAGGGTCACGGCTCGCATCCTCGCGTTTTGCGTGAAGCAGGCGCAGATGATGCCGATATGCTGGTCGCAGTGACCAGCTCTGACGAAACAAATATGGTGGCCTGCCAGGTTGCCTATTCATTGTTTAATACGCCGAACCGCATCGCCCGTATTCGTTCACCTGACTACGTTCGTGATGCCGACAAACTTTTCCATTCAGAGGCAGTGCCGATCGATCACCTGATCGCGCCGGAACAGCTGGTCATTGATAACATGTACCGCCTGATTGAATATCCGGGTGCGTTGCAGGTCGTGAACTTCGCTGAAGGCAAAGTCAGCCTGGCAGTAGTGAAAGCTTACTATGGCGGGCCACTGGTCGGGAATGCGCTCTCCACGATGCGCGAACATATGCCACATATCGACACCCGCGTAGCGGCGATTTTCCGTCATGACAGACCGATTCGCCCACAGGGTTCAACCATCGTGGAAGCGGGCGATGAAGTCTTCTTCATTGCCGCATCACAGCATATTCGTGCAGTAATGAGTGAACTCCAGCGACTGGAAAAACCATACAAACGCATCATGCTTGTTGGCGGCGGCAATATCGGGGCCGGGCTGGCGCACCGTCTGGAGAAAGAGTATAGCGTGAAGCTGATCGAACGCGATCAACAACGCGCAGCCGAGTTGGCGGAGAAACTGCAGAACACGATCGTGTTTTACGGTGATGCTTCAGATCAGGAGTTATTGGCTGAGGAGCATATCGATCAAGTTGATCTGTTCATTGCGGTCACCAACGATGACGAAGCGAACATCATGTCGGCCATGCTGGCCAAACGCATGGGCGCCAAAAAGGTCATGGTACTGATCCAACGCCGGGCATATGTCGACCTGGTTCAGGGCAGCGTGATTGATATTGCCATTTCTCCTCAACAAGCGACCATTTCGGCACTGCTAAGCCATGTACGTAAAGCTGATATTGTCGGAGTATCCTCCCTTCGTCGAGGTGTAGCGGAAGCCATTGAGGCCGTTGCCCACGGGGATGAAAGCACATCCCGAGTAGTCGGTCGCGTTATTGATGATATTAAGCTTCCGCCCGGCACAATCATCGGCGCCGTGGTTCGCGGGAATGAAGTGCTGATCGCCAACGATAATTTACGCATCGAGCAAGGCGACCACGTCATTATGTTCCTGACGGATAAAAAGTTTATTACAGACGTCGAGCGACTATTCCAACCAAGTCCCTTCTTCCTGTAACCATAAAAGGTGCTCAAAAGAGCGCCTTTTATATTAACCATTTATTATTTATGGTTTATTTATTCCATCTGACATCCTATCTGTAATGGAAATCGACTAAACATTTGTTAAACTTATAAATGTCAGCTGGCACAAGGAGAATAAAATGAGCATTATTAAAGAGTTTCGCGAATTCGCGATGCGCGGAAACGTTGTTGATTTGGCGGTGGGTGTCATTATTGGTGCGGCATTTGGTAAAATAGTATCGTCGCTGGTTGCCGATATTATTATGCCCCCGCTGGGATTAGTGATTGGCGGGGTCGACTTTAAGCAGTTTGCCGTGACGCTGCGCGACGCGCAGGGTGATGTTCCAGCCGTTGTTATGCACTACGGTATATTCATTCAGAACATCTTTGATTTCGTGATCGTGGCCTTTGCCATCTTTATGGCAATCAAACTGATCAATAAACTGAATCGTAAAAAAGAAGAACCGGCGGCAGCACCTGCGCCAACGAAAGAAGAAGTTCTGCTGAGTGAAATTCGTGACCTACTGAAAGAACAAAATTCGCGTTCTTAATCAGGACACAGAAAGCAGAAGGTCAGTGGTAAAAAAGTGCATCACTTTCTTGCCACTGGCCTCCCAATTACCCCGGTTACCGTGTTTACCCTTACGCTCGAAACTCCCTTTTCCCTTCTTACTTTTCTCAACGCGCTGGCGAAACAGCGGGTCATGAAGTAACGCTTCAATAGCATTATCTTTAATTTGCCCCTTGGTGTGCTGATAGCGGCTCATATTTTCTCCAATTTTGTGTTTAAGACGGCGGGAGTGTAATCCCAGGTTGCTCTGAAATCAACATCCTGTCTTATCCGTTTCTGCCCCTTGTTCCAGCGCTTCGAGGATTGAACAATAAACGCTGCTATGCGCAGTTCCACAACAAGCGTCATTGAGACGCTGCAAAGAACGCCGCATGGTTTCCAGTTGAGCAATTCGGCCTTCAACTTCGCTCAATCTGGCCTGAACAATTCCTTTCGATTCCTGACAGGTGTGATGTTCCGGATCGACACGAATGGATAGCAGTTCACGAATCGCCTCAAGCGTAAATCCTAACTGGCTGCCGTGGCGAATGAAACGTAACCGCTGCAGGTCACTGTCGGTATAAAGTCGGAACCCTCCTTCGGTGCGCACAGGATTATCCATCATCTGCTGCTTTTCGTAATAACGGATGGTATCAGGTGTTACGCCAGCAAGCTTCGCCAGTTCGCCAATACGGAACATTACGACTCCTCGTTTATTTTGTTGAGTAGCTTATCTGCATACTCACCGCGTAAAAAATCAGTGTTAACTCCAGACTGTCGTAGTTTGAGTTCAAACAGAGTAAGCCGGCGATGGAGTTCAGTAAAATGAGGATCGTCTTCGCGGATCCCTTTTAAAAGATCGGCAAGCTCAACAGCCTGTTTACGCAGTTCCAGTTCTGGAGGCAAACATCCTGCATTTTTCAGCAAGCGATAGCCTGCACGTAATTCCACCGGAACATGCAAATCGTCATCCAAGAGCAGAGGCTCACCGCTACCAGGAAGAGCATCAAAATCGCCTTTGCTTTGTGCATCGAGAATGTGACGCTCGGCCCACTGATCCAGTAAACACATCATGCGCGTCCGGGTGAACAAAAAGGATACTGTTATTGTAGTGAAATGGAGATTCTGAGGGTATAAAAAAACCCGCCGAAGCGGGTTTTTTCAAATCACTGCAGATTACTCTGCAGCTGCTTCTGCTTTCGATTCAGAACGATCAACGAGCTCGATGTATGCCATCGGCGCATTGTCGCCTGCACGGAAGCCACACTTCAGAATACGAGTGTAACCACCGGCACGGCTCGCGAAACGCGGGCCCAGTTCGTTAAACAGTTTTGCCACGATCTCGTTATCACGAGTACGGGCGAATGCCAGACGACGATTAGCAACGCTATCAGTCTTGGCAAGAGTAATCAGCGGCTCAACTACGCGACGCAGCTCTTTCGCTTTAGGCAGGGTCGTCTTGATGATCTCATGACGAACCAGTGAACCTGCCATATTGCGGAACATAGCCTGGCGATGGCTGCTGTTGCGGTTCAGTTGACGACCACTCTTACGATGGCGCATGACCTTATCCTTCTCAGTAAAACCTTAACCTGTGATCCGGTTACTCGTCAGCAATGCTTGCCGGCGGCCAGTTTTCCAGGCGCATGCCCAGTGACAGACCACGAGAAGCCAGCACGTCTTTAATCTCGGTAAGAGATTTTTTACCCAGGTTCGGCGTTTTCAGCAACTCAACCTCGGTACGCTGTACCAGATCACCGATATAGTGGATAGCTTCTGCCTTAAGGCAGTTAGCAGAGCGGACAGTCAATTCCAGATCGTCAACAGGGCGCAGCAGGATCGGATCGAACTCTGGTTTCTCTTCTTTAACTTCCGGCTGACGTACATCACGTAAGTCAACGAAAGCTTCAAGTTGTTCCGCCAGAATGGTTGCCGCACGACGAATCGCCTCTTCAGGATCGATTGTGCCGTTGGTTTCCATTTCGATGACCAGCTTGTCCAGGTCGGTACGCTGCTCAACACGCGCTGCTTCAACATTGTAGGCAATACGCTCTACAGGGCTGTAGCAGGCGTCGACCAGCAGACGGCCGATTGGGCGCTCATCTTCTTCCGAATGAATTCGGGCAGAAGCCGGCACATAACCACGACCGCGCTGAACTTTGATACGCATATTGATAGATGCGTTCTCATCGGTCAGGTGGCAGATAACATGCTGCGGCTTGACGATTTCGACATCACCGTCGTGGGTAATGTCGGCTGCGGTCACAGGGCCAATGCCAGATTTATTCAGAGTAAGAATAACTTCATCTTTACCCTGAACTCTCACCGCCAGCCCTTTCAGGTTGAGCAGGATTTCAAGGATATCTTCCTGAATGCCTTCTTTGGTGCTGTACTCATGAAGTACACCATCAATCTCAACCTCGGTCACCGCGCAACCCGGCATCGATGAGAGCAGAATACGGCGCAGTGCGTTACCCAAAGTATGGCCGAAGCCACGCTCTAAAGGCTCAAGGGTCACCTTGGCGTGCGTCGAACTCACTTGCTCGATATCGACCAGGCGCGGTTTTAGAAACTCTGTCACAGAACCCTGCATTGTGTCCTCTCTTTGGTACTAAGCTTTACTTGGAGTAAAGCTCGACGATCAGGTGTTCGTTAATGTCCGCAGACAGATCAGAACGCTCAGGCTGACGCTTGAACGTACCTTCCATCTTGCCAGCATCAACTTCCAGCCAGGTTGGCTTTTCACGCTGCTCAGCCAGCTCAAGAGCGGCTTTCACGCGAGATTGCTTTTTCGCTTTCTCACGAACGCTGACAACGTCATTCGCTTTAACCTGATAAGAAGCGATGTTAACAACACGACCGTTTACCATGATAGCTTTGTGGCTAACCAGCTGACGTGATTCAGCACGAGTAGCGCCGAAGCCCATACGGTATACAACGTTGTCCAGACGACCTTCCAGCAGAGCCAACAGGTTTTCACCGGTGTTGCCTTTCAGACGTGCTGCTTCTTTGTAGTAGTTACGGAACTGACGCTCCAGCACACCGTAGATACGGCGAACTTTTTGCTTTTCACGCAACTGCACACCATAGTCAGACAGACGCGGTTTACGCGCACCGTGCTGGCCAGGAGCTTGTTCAATTTTACACTTGGTATCGATCGCGCGAACGCCAGACTTAAGGAATAAGTCGGTGCCCTCACGACGGCTCAGCTTGAGCTTAGGACCCAAATATCTTGCCATTTTCTATCTCCAACTAACCTGGAAAACGTGGCGTTATACGCGACGTTTTTTCGGCGGACGACAACCGTTATGAGGGATCGGAGTCACATCAGTAATATTAGTGATGCGGAAACCAGCGGCGTTCAGAGCACGAATGGTAGATTCGCGACCCGGACCCGGACCTTTGACCATAACTTCCAGATTCTTGATGCCGTAATCTTTTACGGCTTCAGCGCAACGCTCTGCTGCAACCTGAGCTGCAAACGGAGTGGATTTGCGTGAACCACGGAAACCGGAACCACCGGCTGTTGCCCAACCCAGTGCATTACCTTGGCGATCGCTGATGGTAACGATGGTGTTGTTGAAAGAAGCATGGATATGAGCCACGCCGTCAGAGACTTGTTTTCTTACACGCTTACGTGCACGAACTGGTGCCTTTGCCATTATTCAATCACCCCGATTATTTCTTGATCGGTTTGCGCGGACCCTTACGGGTACGTGCGTTGGTCTTCGTACGCTGACCGCGCACTGGCAGACCACGACGATGACGCAAACCGCGATAGCAACCAAGATCCATCAGGCGCTTGATGCTCATGCTGATTTCACGGCGCAGATCACCTTCAACGACAAATTTGGCAACTTCGTCACGCAGCGTGTCGATTTGTTCTTCAGACAGCTCACTGATCTTAACATCTTCAGCAATGCTCGCCGCCGCCAAGATGGCTTTGGAACGAGTTTTGCCGACACCGAAGATCGAAGTTAATGCGATCACGGCATGTTTCTGATCAGGAATGTTAATGCCTGCTATACGGGCCACTATGCACTCCTACTATTTAATATGTACGCACCATGCCGAAAAGCCCGTTTTCAGGATACTCAAATGGATACGTACAGACATACAAAAAGATTGGCTGGCTAATCTAGCCAGCTCAACCCAACTTTGCAAGAAAAATATGCGAAATAATCAGCCTTGGCGCTGTTTATGCTTCGGCTCGGCACTGCAAATCACACGGATGACACCATCACGCTTAACGATTTTGCAGTTACGGCATAATTTCTTGACGGAAGCACGAACTTTCATTTTTACTCTCCGTAACTTCTCAGGCGACCATTAACGGCCGTAGCCTTTCAGGTTCGCCTTCTTCAATGCAGACTCGTACTGACTAGACATCATCAGAGTTTGCACTTGAGCCATAAAGTCCATAATCACGACAACAACGATAAGTAACGATGTTCCACCGAAGTAGAACGGCACCTTCATTGCATCACGCATGAACTCCGGGATCAGGCAGATAAAAGTGATGTACAACGCACCAACCAATGTCAGGCGGGTCATTACTTTATCGATATACTTCGCCGTTTGTTCTCCCGGACGAATTCCTGGTACGAATGCACCGGACTTCTTCAGGTTATCTGCTGTTTCACGTGGGTTGAAAACCAACGCCGTATAGAAGAAACAGAAGAAGATGATTGCAGACGCATAGAGTAACACATAAAGCGGTTGCCCAGGCTGCAAATACAGCGAAATTGTTGTCAGCCAGTTCCAACCAGTACCGCCCCCAAACCATGACGCGATGGTCGCCGGGAACAGAATAATACTGGAAGCGAAGATTGCCGGGATTACCCCCGCCATATTCACTTTCAGCGGTAAATGTGTGCTCTGTGCAGCATAGACACGACGACCTTGCTGGCGTTTCGCGTAGTTTACCACAATGCGGCGTTGACCACGTTCAACAAACACAACAAAGAAGGTCACTGCAAATACTAATACTGCAACCAACAGCAACAGGAGGAAGTGCAGGTCGCCTTGACGCGCTTGCTCGATAGTATGGGCGATGGCCGGCGGGAGACCCGCAACGATACCGGCGAAGATAATGATCGAGATACCGTTACCGATACCACGTTCAGTAATCTGTTCGCCGAGCCACATCAGGAACATAGTCCCTGTGACCAGACTTACAACAGCGGTGAAGTAGAATGCAAAGCCCGGATTAATCACCAGACCTTGCATACCAGGCATATTCGGCAGACCGGTAGCAATACCGGTTGCCTGGAATATCGCCAGCACCAGAGTGCCGTAGCGGGTGTACTGGCTAATCTTACGACGGCCAGATTCCCCTTCCTTCTTAATCTCTGCCAGCGTCGGGTGAACCACCGTCAGCAGCTGGATAATGATCGATGCCGAAATGTACGGCATGATACCCAAAGCAAAGATAGAAGCACGGCTGAGAGCACCACCAGAGAACATGTTAAACATTTCAATGATGGTGCCTCGCTGTTGCTCAAGCAGTTTGGCAAGTACAGCGGCATCGATACCAGGGATCGGAATAAAAGAGCCAATACGGAACACAATCAGCGCACCAATCACAAACAGAAGTCTGCGTTTCAGTTCGCCGAACCCACCTTTGGCACTTTGAAAATCTAATCCCGGTTGCTTAGCCATTCTGCTACTTATTCCTCAATTTTACCGCCAGCAGCTTCGATAGCAGCACGAGCGCCTTTAGACACGCGCAGGCCGTTAACAGTTACCGGACGAGTTACTTCACCAGCCAGAATCACTTTCGCGAATTCGATCTGGATACCGATAATGTTAGCCGCTTTCAGCGTGTTCAGGTCTACAACGTCGCCTTCTACTTTAGCCAGATCAGACAGACGAACTTCAGCTGTGATCATTGCTTTACGTGAAGTGAAACCGAACTTCGGCAGACGACGGTACAGAGGCATCTGGCCACCCTCGAAACCGCGACGTACGCCACCGCCAGAACGAGAGTTCTGACCTTTGTGACCACGACCACCGGTTTTACCGAGACCAGAACCGATACCACGACCCAGGCGTTTACCCGCCTTTTTGGAGCCTTCGGCCGGAGACAGAGTATTTAAACGCATCTCTTACTCCTCAACTTTAACCATGTAGGAAACCGCGTTGACCATACCACGAACAGCGGGAGTATCCTCGCGTTCTACGGTGTGGCCAATACGACGCAGACCCAGGCCAAGCAGCGTTGCCTTGTGTTTCGGCAGACGACCGATTGCACTGCGGGTTTGAGTAATTTTAATAGTCTTTGCCATGGTCATTACCCCAGAATTTCTTCAACGGATTTACCACGCTTGGCAGCGACCATTTCTGGAGAATTCATATTTTCCAGGCCATCGATAGTTGCACGAACCACGTTAATCGGGTTGGTGGAACCATACGCTTTAGCCAGAACGTTATGAACTCCAGCGACTTCCAGGACGGCGCGCATTGCACCACCGGCGATGATACCGGTACCTTCAGAAGCCGGCTGCATGAATACACGAGAACCCGTGTGAACACCTTTTACAGGGTGTTGCAGGGTGCCGTGGTTCAGCGCGACGTTAATCATATTGCGACGGGCTTTTTCCATCGCTTTCTGGATCGCTGCTGGAACTTCACGCGCTTTACCGTAACCAAAACCTACGCGACCGTTACCATCACCAACTACAGTCAGAGCTGTGAAGGAGAAAATACGACCACCTTTAACGGTTTTAGATACGCGGTTAACCGCGATCAGCTTTTCCTGCAGTTCGCCAGCTTGTTTTTCGATGTGAGCCATCTTACACCTCTACCTTAGAACTGGAGGCCAGCTTCACGGGCAGCATCTGCCAGTGCCTGGACACGACCATGATATTGGAACCCGGAACGGTCAAAGGAAACATCTTTGATGCCTTTTTCCAGAGCGCGTTCAGCGACAGCTTTACCCACAGCTGCTGCAGCGTCTTTGTTACCGGTGTACTTCAGTTGTTCAGAGATAGCTTTTTCTACAGTAGAAGCAGCTACCAGAACTTCAGAACCGTTCGGTGCAATTACCTGTGCGTAAATATGACGCGGGGTACGATGTACCACCAGGCGAGTTGCGCCCAGCTCTTGGAGCTTGCGGCGTGCGCGGGTCGCACGACGGATACGAGCAGATTTCTTATCCATAGTGTTACCTTACTTCTTCTTAGCCTCTTTGGTACGCACGACTTCGTCGGCGTAACGAACACCCTTGCCTTTATAAGGCTCAGGACGACGGTAGGCGCGCAGATCTGCTGCAACCTGACCGATCACCTGCTTATCAGCGCCTTTCAGCACGATTTCAGTTTGAGTCGGACATTCTGCAGTAATACCTGCTGGCAGCTGATGTTCAACAGGATGCGAGAAACCTAAAGACAGGTTTACTGCGTTCCCTTTGATCGCTGCACGATAACCTACACCAACCAGCTGCAGCTTCTTAGTGAAGCCTTCGGTAACACCGACAACCATTGAGTTCAGCAGGGCACGCGCGGTACCAGCCTGAGCCCAACCATCCACGAAACCATCACGTGGACCGAAGGTCAGAGCATTATCAGCATGTTTAACTTCAACAGCAGCGTTGAGAGTACGAGTCAGCTCGCCGTTTTTACCTTTGATCGTAATAACCTGACCGTCGATTTTTACATCAACGCCGGCAGGAACAACGACCGGTGCTTTAGCAACACGAGACATTTTTTCCTCCGATTAGGCTACGTAGCAGATAATTTCGCCACCAAGACCAGCTTGGCGCGCTGCACGATCAGTCATAACACCTTTAGAGGTAGAAATAACTGCGATACCCAGACCCGCCATAACTTTCGGCAGCTCATCTTTTTTCTTATAGATGCGCAGACCTGGGCGGCTGACACGCTGAATGCTTTCTACAACAGCTTTACCCTGGAAGTACTTAAGAGTCACTTCCAGTTCCGGCTTGGTGTCGCCTTCAACTTTAAATTCTTCAATAAAACCTTCTTCCTTCAGCACGTTGGCAATTGCCACTTTCAGCTTGGAGGAAGGCATGGTGACCGCAGCTTTGTTCGCGGCCTGACCGTTACGGATACGGGTCAGCATATCCGCGATCGGATCTTGCATGCTCATCTGTCTTTACTCCCGTGATTCAATTGGTGACAATTACCAGCTAGCCTTTTTCAAGCCAGGTACTTCACCGCGCATTGCGGCTTCACGAAGCTTGATACGGCTCAACCCGAACTTGCCCACATAACCATGTGGACGACCAGTCTGGCGGCAGCGGTTACGCTGACGGGACGGGCTGGAATCACGCGGCAGACTTTGCAGCTTGAGAACTGCGTTCCAACGATCTTCGTCAGAAGCGTTTACATCAGAGATGATCGCTTTCAGTTCAGCGCGTTTCGCGAAGTATTTTTCAGCTAAAGCTACGCGTTTAACTTCGCGTGCTTTCATTGATTGCTTAGCCATTAAGTAACCCTACCTTACTTGCGGAACGGGAAGTCAAAGGCAGCCAGCAGAGCACGGCCTTCTTCATCAGAATTCGCAGTAGTGGTAATGGTAATATCCAAACCACGAACGCGGTCGACTTTGTCATAGTCGATTTCTGGGAAGATGATCTGCTCACGGACACCCATGCTGTAGTTACCACGACCATCGAAAGACTTAGCGGACAAGCCACGGAAGTCACGAATACGTGGAACAGCAATAGTGATCAGGCGCTCAAGGAACTCCCACATGCGTTCGCCACGCAGAGTTACTTTACAGCCGATCGGATAGCCCTGACGGATTTTGAAGCCTGCAACTGATTTGCGTGCTTTGGTGATCAACGGCTTTTGACCGGAGATAGCTGTCAAATCAGCTGCTGCATTATCCAGCAGTTTCTTATCAGCGATCGCTTCACCAACACCCATGTTCAGGGTGATCTTCTCGACCCGAGGGACTTGCATGACAGAATTGTAGTTAAACTCAGTCATGAGTTTCTTAACTACTTCGTCTTTGTAGTAATCATGCAGTTTCGCCATCGTACTACTCCAAATTACTTGATAGTTTCGCTGTTAGATTTGAAGAAACGGACTTTTTTGCCGTCTTCGAATCTAAAGCCTACACGGTCAGCCTTGCCGGTTGCCGCATTGAAGAGTGCAATGTTAGAGATCTGAAGCGCAGCTTCTTTCTCAACAATGCCACCTGGTTGGTTCAGGGCCGGAACCGGCTTCTGATGTTTCTTAACCAGGTTGATACCTTCAACAATGACCTTGCCGGAAGACAGGACATTTTTTACTTTACCGCGTTTACCTTTATCTTTACCGGTTAACACGATAACTTCGTCATCACGACGGATCTTCGCTGCCATGATTCGCTCCTTAGAGTACTTCTGGTGCCAGAGAGATAATTTTCATGAACTTTTCATTACGCAGTTCACGAGTTACCGGCCCAAAAATACGCGTGCCGATTGGCTGCTCGCTGTTATTGTTTAAAATAACGCATGCATTACCATCGAAGCGAATGACAGAACCGTCCGGGCGACGAACACCCTTCTTGGTGCGCACCACTACCGCTTTCAGCACATCGCCTTTTTTCACCTTACCACGTGGAATTGCTTCCTTGATGGTAATCTTGATGATATCGCCGACGCCTGCGTAGCGACGGTGCGAGCCACCCAGAACCTTGATACACATTACGCGACGCGCACCGGAGTTGTCGGCGACGTTCAGCATAGTCTGTTCTTGGATCATTTTAGTGCTCCGCTAATGTCAACTACTACTGAGACCCTAAATTCAGAGCCGTTAAAAAACCCCATATCGGGGGCGCGGCATTATAACACCGGTTCCAGAATATGGGTAGAAAAAATAAACGGCTCATTTCTGAGCCGTTTATTCGTTTGAGAACGCGTACTCTATTACAGAACCGCTTTCTCTACAACGCGAACCAGCGTCCAGGACTTAGTCTTGGACAGTGGACGGCATTCGCGGATAATTACCACGTCGCCGATACCACATTCGTTGTTCTCGTCATGTACGTGCAGTTTGGTCGTACGTTTGATGAATTTCCCGTAGATCGGGTGCTTCACAACACGTTCGATGGCAACAACAATGGATTTCTCCATTTTATCGCTGACAACGCGACCTTGCAGAGTACGGATTTTATCGGTCATTACGCACCCGCCTTCTGAGTCAGTAAAGTCTTAACACGTGCAATATCACGACGAACCTGCTTCTGCAGGTGAGTCTGTTGCAGCTGGCCGCTTGCAGCCTGCATACGCAGGTTGAATTGCTCGCGCAGCAGGTTAAGCAGCTCGGTGTTCAGCTCTTCAACGCTCTTTTCACGCAGCTCATTTGCTTTCATTACATCACCGTCTTAGTTACAAAGGTGGTTTTGATAGGCAGTTTCGCTGCTGCCAGGCCGAAGGCTTCACGGGCCAGCTCTTCCGGAACACCGTCCATTTCATACAGGACTTTACCCGGCTGAATCAAGGCAACCCAATACTCCACGTTACCTTTACCTTTACCCATACGAACTTCCAGCGGCTTCTCGGTGATCGGTTTGTCCGGGAATACACGGATCCAGATCTTACCTTGACGCTTAACTGCACGGGTCATAGCACGACGTGCTGCTTCGATCTGACGTGCAGTCAGACGACCACGGCCAACAGCTTTCAGACCGAAAGTGCCGAAGCTAACATCCGTACCCTGCGCCAGACCACGGTTGCGGCCTTTGTGCACTTTACGGAATTTTGTACGCTTTGGTTGTAACATCAGCGACGCTCCTTATTTACGGCCTTTACGCTGCTGCTTTTTAGGTTGAGCAGCCGGTTCCGGTTGTTCAACAGCAGCCATACCACCCAGGATCTCGCCTTTGAAGATCCATACCTTAACGCCGATTACACCGTAAGTGGTGTGCGCTTCAGAGGTGTTGTAGTCAATGTCAGCACGCAGAGTGTGCAGAGGTACGCGACCTTCGCGGTACCATTCGGTACGTGCGATTTCCGCGCCGCCCAGACGGCCGCTAACTTCAACTTTAATCCCTTTAGCGCCAAGACGCATTGCGTTCTGTACAGCACGCTTCATAGCACGACGGAACATAACGCGACGTTCCAGCTGAGAAGTGATGCTATCAGCAACCAATTTTGCGTCCAGTTCTGGCTTACGAACTTCGGCGATATTGATCTGTGCAGGAACGCCAGCGATATCCGCTACGACCTTGCGCAGTTTTTCTACGTCTTCGCCTTTCTTACCGATAACGATGCCAGGGCGAGCTGTGTGAATAGTCACACGGATGCTCTTAGCTGGACGCTCGATTACGATACGAGATACGGACGCTTTTGCCAGTTCCTTAGTCAGGTACTGACGTACTTTAAAATCGCTGTCCAGGTTGTCAGCGAATTCTTTGGTGTTCGCAAACCAGGTAGAGTTCCAAGGTTTTACAATACCCAGGCGAATACCATTAGGATGTACTTTCTGACCCATTGCTAGTCTCCAGAGTCTCAGCGATCGGACACAACCACAGTAATGTGGCTGGTGCGCTTCAGGATGCGATCTGCACGACCTTTTGCACGAGGCATAATGCGCTTCATGCTAGGGCCTTCGTCTACGAAAATCTTCGTAACTTTCAGATCGTCAATGTCAGCGCCATCGTTGTGTTCAGCGTTAGCAATGGCAGATTCCAGAACCTTCTTGACCAGTACAGCCGCTTTCTTATTGGTGTAGGTCAGAATATCCAGGGCCTGCGACACTTTCTTACCGCGAATCAGGTCAGCAACAAGGCGAACCTTCTGAGCAGAAGAACGAGCATGGCGATGTTGAGCTAAAGTTTCCATCTCTTCCTCCTACCTTATTTCTTCTTCGCTTTTTTATCAGCAGCATGGCCGCGATAAGTACGAGTCGGTGCGAATTCACCCAGTTTGTGACCGACCATTTCGTCGGAAACAAATACCGGAACGTGCTGACGACCATTATGGACAGCGATGGTCAAACCGATCATGTTAGGAAAGATCGTTGAACGACGGGACCAAGTGCGCAGGGGCTTCTTGTCACCGCTTTCCACCGCTTTCTCTACCTTCTTCAGCAAGTGCAGGTCAATAAAAGGACCTTTCTTGAGAGAACGTGGCATGGCTTATCCTCTAATATTATTTGCTACGGCGACGTACGATAAATTTATCAGTACGCTTGTTGCTGCGGGTCTTCTTACCTTTGGTCTGAACGCCCCACGGAGTTACCGGGTGCTTACCAAAGTTACGACCTTCACCACCACCATGTGGGTGGTCGACTGGGTTCATCGCAGTACCGCGAACGGTAGGGCGAATACCACGCCAGCGTGCAGCACCTGCTTTACCCAGAACGCGCAGCATATGCTCAGCATTGCCAACTTCGCCCAGGGTTGCACGGCACTCTGCTTCGACTTTACGCATTTCACCAGAACGCAGACGCAGGGTGACATAAGCACCATCGCGAGCAACGATCTGAACGTAAGTACCAGCGGAACGTGCCAGCTGACCGCCTTTACCTGGTTTCATTTCTACGTTATGAACGGTAGAACCAACCGGGATATTGCGCATCGGCAGAGTGTTGCCTGCTTTGATTGCAGCATCAACGCCAGACTGAATCTGGTCGCCAGCTTTCAGGCCTTTAGGGGCCAGGATGTAACGGCGTTCGCCATCTTTGTACAGAACCAGCGCGATGTTCGCGGAACGGTTCGGATCGTACTCAAGACGTTCAACAATTGCCGGGATACCATCTTTGTTGCGTTTGAAGTCAACAATACGATAAGCCTGCTTATGACCACCACCAATATGACGAGTAGTGATACGACCATTGTTGTTACGGCCACCGGATTTGCTGTTTTTTTCAACCAGCGGAGCAAATGGTTTGCCCTTATGCAGCTCAGGGTTGACCACTTTAACTACGTGGCGACGACCCGGAGATGTCGGTTTACATTTAACAACTGCCATTGTATTACTCCTCCGACTTACTCAGCGCCGCCAACGAAGTCCAGATTCTGGCCTTCTTCCAGGGTGACGTAAGCTTTTTTCCAGTCGCTACGACGACCGACACGCTGTCCGTGACGCTTCACCTTGCCTTTAACAACCAGGGTACGTACGGTATCAACTTTGACTTCAAACAGTTTCTGCACAGCAGCTTTGACTTCTGCTTTAGTCGCGTCTATAGCAACTTTGAGAACGATGGTATTGGTTTTTTCCATCGCAGCAGACGCTTTTTCAGAAACGTGCGGTGCACGAAGCACTTTCAGCAAACGTTCTTCACGAATCATGCCAGCATCTCCTCAACTTGCTTAACAGCATCGGCAGTCATTACGACTTTGTCGAAGGCGATCAAGCTAACCGGGTCGATACCAGTCGCGTCACGTACGTCAACCTTGTGCAGGTTACGTGCGGCCAGGAACAGGTTCTCGTCCAGCTCACCGGTGATGATTAATACATCTTCCAGAGCCATGTCTTTCAGTTTCTGTGCCAGCAGCTTAGTTTTAGGCGCTTCTACAGAGAACGTCTCGACAACGATCAGACGATCCTGACGTACCAGTTCGGACAGAATGCTTTTCAGCGCGCCGCGGTACATCTTTTTGTTAACTTTTTGACTGTGGTCCTGCGGGCGTGCAGCGAAGGTTACGCCACCGGAACGCCAGATTGGGCTCTTTGCAGAACCTGCACGCGCACGGCCGGTACCTTTCTGGCGCCACGGTTTTTTACCGGATCCAGTTACTTCAGCACGGGTCTTCTGAGCACGAGTACCCTGACGAGCACCAGCTGCATAAGCAACAACAACCTGGTGAACCAGCGCTTCGTTGAAGTCACGACCGAAGGTAGTTTCGGAAACAGTCAGCGCGCTCTGCGCGTCTTTCAATACTAATTCCATTGCTATCTCCTCACGCCTTCACAGCTGGTTTAACGATCAGGTCGCTACCGGTTGCACCGGGAACAGCACCTTTAACCAGCAGCAGGTTGCGCTCAGCGTCAACACGTACTACGTCCAGGCTCTGAACGGTAACGCGTTCATTACCCAGCTGACCTGCCATCTTCTTGCCTTTGAACACTTTGCCCGGAGTCTGGTTCTGACCGATAGAACCCGGAACGCGGTGGGACAAGGAGTTACCGTGAGTAGCGTCCTGGGTACGGAAGTTCCAGCGCTTAACGGTACCGGCGAAACCTTTACCTTTAGAGGTACCGGTTACGTCAACTTTTTTAACTTCAGCAAACAGCTCAACGCTAATGTCTTGACCTACGGTGAACTCTTCGCCTTCAGCGAGGCGGAATTCCCACAGACCACGGCCAGCATCTACGCCAGCTTTAGCGAAGTGACCTGCTTCCGGCTTAGTTACGCGGCTAGCTTTTTTAGCACCGGTGGTAACTTGAACAGCACGGTAGCCGTCGTTAGCCAGGTCTTTAACCTGAGTAACACGGTTCGCTTCAACTTCGATTACGGTTACTGGGATAGATACGCCATCTTCAGTGAAGATGCGGGTCATACCCACTTTTTTACCGACTAAACCAATCATTGTATCAACCTCTCAATCGCTCGATGACCTGATTAACCCAGGCTGATCTGCACGTCTACACCGGCAGCCAGGTCCAGACGCATCAGAGCATCAACGGTTTTCTCGGTTGGCTCAACGATGTCAACCAGACGCTTGTGAGTGCGAATCTCGTACTGATCACGCGCGTCTTTGTTAACGTGCGGAGAGATCAGAACGGTAAAGCGCTCTTTGCGGGTCGGCAGCGGGATCGGACCGCGTACCTGCGCACCAGTGCGCTTGGCAGTCTCGACGATTTCCGCGGTTGATTGATCAATCAGACGATGATCAAACGCTTTAAGGCGGATACGGATTCTTTGGTTCTGCATGAGACCAGAGCTCCAATTATTTTATAAACGAAATGGCCACTCCTCACACCCATTACGATTGATGGGGGAGCGTAACCGTTCTTGCGTAGTTCCCCAATTGGGAACATTGTCGACAACAAACAACATTGTCGGAGTTCATATCGAACCCGCCGTCAATTTTGACAAGCCCGCGCATTATACGTAAATCTGGCCACGACGCAAGCAGTGTTTATAAATACGCCATCTGTAACCTGCGGCCTCGTGTGCAGATACTTCTGCAATGAATACATCGGTAACGCATGATCTTGAAGCGTTCTCGACGAGCTGACTTTCCGTATTTGTCTATGAATCGGTTTCTGGGAATACTCAGGGCTTCTGCTCATACAGGTAAAGCCTATGCCAGTCACCGCCCTCTTCTTCATTGTTATTTACTGTATATTAACGGGGCTACTTGCCTGGTATGACTACAAAACTGGCCTGCTTCCAGATCGTCTGGTTTGTCCGCTACTCTGGTGTGGAATTCTGTTTTATGTGGTGATTAACCCCCAACAACTCCCCTCTTCCGTATTAGGGCCAATAGCAGGCTACTGCAGTCTGGCTGGTCTGTACTGGCTCTAAGGGGATTCGGCATAAAGAAGGACTGGGCTATGGTGATGTGAAATTCTTTACGGCTCTCGGGACATGGATGGCACCAGCTGCCGGTGCTGATAATAATCGCGACGGATTCCGCGCTGCTTTTTGTCTGCTTCGAAGCGAAGAATCGCTCGCTCAGGCCAGGTATTAAAAAACCCGCTGCGGTTTGGCCCATTTCTGAGCGCAGCGGGTGTGCTTATTGGCTTTCAGACGTGGTGGACTACTCTGCCACTTTGATCTGGGATTGTAAGTAATTTTGAATGCCCAACTTACCAATCAGATCGAGCTCTGTCTCAAGCCAGTCGATGTGTCCTTCCTCATCGGCCAGGATTTCAATCATCATATCGCGGCTGACGTAATCATGAACGGTATCAGCATAGGCGATTGCCTCTCGGAGATCTTTGGCGCCCTCAAGTTCAAG
Source organism: Scandinavium hiltneri (assembly GCF_024764835.1). Classification (GTDB taxonomy): domain Bacteria; phylum Pseudomonadota; class Gammaproteobacteria; order Enterobacterales; family Enterobacteriaceae; genus Scandinavium; species Scandinavium hiltneri. The sequence continues at coordinate 25,468 of NZ_JALIGE010000074.1, forward strand.
CCTGAGGTCAGACTGCAGCATTTCTTCGACATCTTCACCGATGCCAAGCTTGCCGAGATCCTGCAGATTAGGAAGACCTTCAAGAAATAAAATACGCTCGATATATTTATCGGCGTGTTTCATCTCATCGATGGATTCATGGTATTCGACATCATTGAGGCGCGTCAGGCCCCAGTTTTTGAACATTCTCGCATGGAGAAAGTATTGATTGATTGCGACAAGCTCATTTCCCAATAATTTATTGAGATAACTTATGATTTTAACATCACCTTTCATTATATAGTCCCTCCGCTTCCACTCATAGAAGCGTAGAACGGGCTACAGGGATGTCAAAAAAAAGACTGAGGTCTCAGGCTATCTCTTTAAATTCCGGCATCTGAGTTAATTCGTCCTGCATAATCTCGCGCGCGGCGCGAATGCACTTACCACATTGATTTCCCACGGGAATGAACTTGCGGAGTTGCTGAAAAGATTGCGGATGAAACTGGCGAACAGCCTGACGAATTTTTTTATCGCTTACACCATTACACAAACAAACGTACATGATCGCTCCCGTTCAATTTATGCTCAAAGTGTAAATGAGAATAGTTATGATTACAATAGCACAATTAAGGAACCGGTGCGGGAGTATGCGGACAAAATGAAAACAACTGTGACAGTGATAAATAATAAATAGCAAAAAGGGCGCCGAAGCGCCCTTTTTAGTCAAAACTAATTAACGAGTAATTAGCTGATAACTTTAGCAACAACGCCCGCACCTACAGTACGGCCGCCTTCACGGATTGCGAAACGCAGACCGTCATCCATCGCGATTGGGTGGATCAGGGTAACAACCATTTTGATGTTGTCGCCTGGCATTACCATCTCAACGCCTTCTGGCAGTTCGATGGTACCAGTCACGTCAGTTGTACGGAAGTAGAACTGTGGACGGTAGCCTTTGAAGAACGGAGTATGACGGCCACCTTCATCTTTGGACAGGATGTACACTTCAGATTCGAACTTGGTGTGCGGGTTGATTGAACCCGGCTTGGCCAGAACCTGACCACGTTCGATTTCTTCACGTTTGATACCACGCAGCAGAACACCAACGTTCTCACCCGCACGGCCTTCGTCCAGCAGTTTGCGGAACATTTCAACGCCAGTACAGGTAGTTTTCGCGGTGTCTTTGATACCAACGATTTCTACTTCTTCACCCACTTTAACGATACCGCGCTCTACACGACCGGTAACAACAGTACCACGGCCGGAGATGGAGAATACGTCTTCGATTGGCAGCAGGAATGGCTTGTCGATCGCACGTTCTGGTTCTGGGATGTAAGAATCCAGGAAGCCAGCCAGTTCGATGATTTTAGCTTCCCACTCAGCTTCGCCTTCCAGCGCTTTCAGCGCGGAACCACGAACGATAGGGGTATCGTCGCCCGGGAAATCGTACTGGGACAGGAGTTCACGAACTTCCATCTCAACCAGTTCCAGCAGCTCTTCATCATCAACCATGTCGCATTTGTTCAGGAACACGATGATGAAAGGAACGCCTACCTGACGACCCAGCAGGATGTGCTCACGAGTCTGTGGCATAGGGCCATCAGTCGCAGCAACAACCAGGATAGCGCCATCCATCTGCGCAGCACCGGTGATCATGTTTTTAACATAGTCGGCGTGGCCTGGGCAGTCTACGTGTGCGTAGTGGCGAGTCGGGGTGTCATATTCAACGTGGGAAGTGTTGATGGTGATACCACGAGCTTTTTCTTCTGGTGCGTTATCAATCTGGTCGAACGCGCGAGCAGAACCGCCGTAGGTCTTAGCCAGTACGGAGGTGATTGCTGCAGTCAGAGTAGTTTTACCATGGTCGACGTGGCCGATAGTACCAACGTTGACGTGCGGTTTTGTACGTTCAAATTTTTCTTTAGACACGGCTATATTCCTTACTATAGTGCTCTCCCCTCAAGGAGAGAGCACGGGACATTAGTTTTAACCTTGCGGCTTATTTGCCACGAGCTTCGATAACGGCCTGAGCAACGTTGTTCGGCGCGTCGTCGTACTTCAGGAACTCCATGGAGTAAGAAGCACGACCTTTGGTCAGAGAACGCAGCTGAGTTGCGTATCCGAACATTTCAGACAGCGGAACTTCAGCGTGAATCTGAACGCCAGTAGCGTTAGATTCCTGACCTTTCAGCTGACCACGACGACGGCTAAGGTCACCGATAACATCACCGGTGTTCTCTTCTGGAGTTTCAACTTCAACCTTCATGATAGGCTCAAGCAGAACTGGTTTTGCTTTCTTAAAGCCATCTTTGAAGGCGATAGAAGCAGCCAGTTTAAACGCCAGCTCAGAGGAGTCAACGTCATGGTATGAACCGAAGTGCAGACGCACGCCGAGATCAACAACCGGGTAACCAGCCAGTGGACCAGCTTTCAGCTGCTCCTGGATGCCTTTATCAACGGCAGGGATGAATTCACCAGGAATTACACCACCTTTGATGTCGTTGACGAACTCGTAACCTTTCGGATTTGAGCCCGGCTCCAGTGGGTACATGTCGATAACAACATGACCGTACTGACCACGACCACCAGACTGCTTGGCGTGTTTACCTTCGACATCGGTAACTTTCGCGCGAATCGCTTCACGGTAAGCAACCTGAGGTTTACCGACGTTCGCTTCAACGTTGAATTCACGCTTCATGCGGTCAACGATGATGTCGAGGTGCAGCTCACCCATACCAGCGATGATGGTCTGGTTGGTTTCTTCATCAGTCCATACACGGAATGATGGATCTTCTTTAGCCAGACGACCCAGAGCCAGACCCATTTTTTCCTGGTCAGCTTTGGTTTTTGGTTCAACAGCGATGGAGATTACCGGTTCAGGGAACTCCATGCGCTCCAGAATGATCACATTGTCCTGATCACACAGGGTATCACCAGTAGTGACTTCTTTCAGACCGATAGCTGCAGCGATGTCACCAGCGCGTACTTCTTTGATCTCTTCACGTTTGTTGGCGTGCATCTGTACGATACGGCCCAGACGCTCACGTGCTGATTTCACCGGGTTGAACACGGTGTCACCAGAGTTAACTACGCCAGAGTAAACGCGGAAGAAGGTCAGGTTACCCACGAATGGGTCAGTTGCGATTTTGAACGCCAGAGCAGCAAACGGCTCGTTGTCGTCAGAATGGCGAACTGCTGGAGTGTCTTTACCGTCGTCCAGGATACCGTTAATCGCGGTCACATCAGTCGGCGCTGGCAGGTATTCAACAACCGCATCCAACATCGCCTGTACGCCTTTGTTTTTAAACGCAGAACCACAGGTAACCAGGATAATTTCGTTGTTCAGTACGCGCTTACGCAGAGAAGTTTTGATTTCTTCTTCAGTCAGCTCTTCGCCACCAAAGAATTTCTCCATCAGTTCGTCAGAACCTTCAGCAGCGGCTTCAACCAGTTTCTGATGCCATTCTTCAGCCAGATCTTGCATATCAGCTGGGATATCTTCGTATTCGAAGGTTACGCCCTGATCTGCTTCGTTCCAGTTGATTGCTTTCATCTTCACCAGGTCAACAACACCGGTGAATTTCTCTTCCGCGCCGATTGCCAGTTGCAGAGGCACCGGAGTTGCGCCCAGACGTTTTTCAATCTGATCAACAACTTTCAGGAAGTTAGCACCCATACGGTCCATTTTGTTAACGAACGCGATACGTGGAACTTTATATTTGTTTGCCTGACGCCATACGGTCTCAGACTGTGGCTGAACACCACCAACTGCACAGTAAACCATTACCGCGCCATCAAGAACACGCATGGAACGTTCAACTTCGATGGTGAAGTCAACGTGGCCCGGGGTGTCGATGATGTTGATGTGGTGTGGTTCGAACTGCTTAGCCATACCTGACCAGAAACAGGTCGTCGCAGCGGACGTGATGGTAATACCACGTTCCTGCTCCTGCTCCATCCAGTCCATGGTTGCGGCGCCGTCGTGTACTTCACCGATTTTGTGGTTTACACCGGTGTAGAACAGAACACGTTCGGTAGTAGTGGTTTTACCGGCGTCGATGTGAGCACTGATACCGATGTTACGGTAACGCTCAATGGGTGTTTTACGAGCCATTTGATTCCTCTATATCCTGGGACGTTCATTTGAGTAACCCAAAGCGAGCAACTTACCTGAAGCGCTCGCCTGGGGACTAACACTCCGAAGGGATTACCAACGGTAGTGAGCGAACGCCTTGTTGGCTTCTGCCATACGGTGAACGTCTTCACGTTTCTTAACTGCAGTACCTTTGTTGTCTGCAGCATCAGTGAGTTCGTTCGCCAGACGCAGGGCCATTGATTTATCACCGCGTTTACGAGCAGCTTCTACGATCCAACGCATTGCCAGGGCATTACGACGAACCGGACGAACTTCAACTGGAACCTGATAAGTAGAACCACCAACGCGGCGAGACTTAACTTCTACAGTCGGGCGCACGTTGTCGAGAGCGACTTCGAAAGCTTCCAGTTCATTTTTTCCAGAACGCTGAGCCAGGGTCTCCAGCGCGCTGTATACGATTGATTCTGCAGTAGATTTTTTACCATCTACCATCAGGATGTTGACAAATTTAGCCAGCAGTTCTGATCCGAACTTAGGATCCGGCAGGATTTTACGCTGACCAATGACGCGACGACGTGGCATGGGAATACTCCGTTGTTAATTCAGGATTGTCCAAAACTCAAAGAGTTTAGTTTTGACATTAATATAAAACGTTTGGCCTTACTTAACGGAATCCATTAAGCCTTAGGACGCTTCACACCATACTTGGAACGAGCTTGCTTACGGTCTTTAACGCCGGAGCAGTCAAGTGCACCACGAACGGTATGGTAACGAACACCCGGAAGGTCTTTTACACGACCGCCACGGATCAGGATCACGGAGTGTTCCTGCAGGTTGTGACCTTCACCGCCGATGTAGGAGGTGACTTCGAAACCGTTAGTCAGACGCACACGGCAAACTTTACGCAGTGCGGAGTTAGGTTTCTTAGGAGTGGTGGTATATACACGAGTACATACGCCACGTTTCTGCGGGCAGGCTTCCAGCGCAGGCACGTTGCTTTTAGCAACTTTGCGAGTGCGTGGTTTGCGAACCAGCTGATTTACTGTTGCCATTAAATAGCTCCTGGTTTTAGCTTTTGCTTCGTAAACACGTAATAAATCGCCTCATATAATATGAGGACGCGAAATTTTAGGGCCACGCCGAAAAGGTGTCAAGAAATATACAACGATCTCTGTTACCAGGTGAGTTGCCCGGCATGTTGGATCGTGAGTCTGACGAAGTCATTATAGCTAACCCTGACGACACCGCTCGAAATTCGACCAGTGAGGCCGCGGGCCTTAATGTCCTCTTCTAGCGCATACAGAGTTATGGGGGCAGCGGTGAGAATATCAAGGAAGCGGCTACCGTCCAGGGCAGCAATGACGCCGTCTGACAGTAGAAGCAGGTCATCGCCCGGGCTGACTAAACGAAGCTGGGCGCTGATATCATATTGCCAGGGAGAGTGGCTAAGGGTATGCAGCATCGTTACCTCAGAATCGCAAAATCACATCGTAATCATCGAGTCGCTGACGGAGCAAAACGGGCTCGAGAATTTCTGACTCAATAATAAAAGAAGACTCACTCAAACCACGCTCGCGCAGTGAAGCGGCGCATAGCCAGCAGTTTTCGATGTCATAGAGCGCCATCAGCTTAAAAGTGGGAATGTAGTCGCGTGCCAGAATGTTTGCAGGATGTTGGTTGCTGAGAAGCTGGAACACACCGTCACCGACAAAAAAAACGCCAATTTCTTCTGTCAGCGCCGACGTTGCCAGCAACGCATCAAGTCCTTCCCTTCCGGCACTGCTACCGTGCGGGGCGGTCATAAAGACATAGGCTACGCGTTTCATCAGAATTGCACCATTCGATCGCAGGTCAGGGAGGCCTCTGCCAGCGCACCCAGCCCACTTAACGTGAAGCCTGGCTGCAGGTTGAAACCAGTCAAACCGAGCTGTTTCGCTTCGGTTTCATCGGTCACTCCCCGACGTAACGCCGCGGCAACACAGATATGCAGCGCCACACCATGCTTTTCATGCAGAGACTGCCAGGCCCGTACCACATCAAACTCATCATTTGCCGGCGCGGTAAGCTGGTTGGCGTTATAAACCCCTTCACGATAGAAAAACACGCTCACGAGTTCATGCCCTGCAGCCAGCGCTGCGTTCGCAAACTGCCATGCACTGCTGGACTGCTGAGTGCCGTAGGCTGGGCCCGTCACCATCAGGGCAAAACGCATTACTTATCTTGCCCCTGGAGATCGCCACTCTTGAACTGGCGGATGTAGAGATAGACGGTGTGTTTGGAGATATTCAAACGATCGGCGACCTGGTTGATAGCGTCTTTGATGTCGAAGATCCCTTTCTCATAAAGGTTAAGCACGATCTGGCGATTTTTGGCGTTGTTAGAAACGTTGCGATCGGCGTTGACCTCTTCGATGGTGAATTCCAGCGTCTGAGTCACGAGGTCTTCCACGGAGGAAGCAAAGTTCACCTGGGAGTTCACCTCCGGGATTTCCGGTGGAATAAAGGTGCCCATGATTTGCGAGAACGGGACATCAAGGTTCATGTTGATACACAGCAGCCCGATCACTCGCTGTTCACGATTGCGGATAGCGATAGTGACAGACTTCATCAGCACGCCGCTTTTCGCGCGAGTGAAATAGCATTTGGATACGCTACTGTCCGCACCGGTCATGTCATGAAGCATGCGCAGCGCTAAATCAGTAATAGGAGAGCCGATTTTACGGCCGGTGTGTTCACCGTTGGCAATACGGATGGCGGAACATTTGAGATCCTGCAAAGAGTGCAGCACGATTTCGCAATGGGAGCCAATGAGCATCGCTAACCCGTCCACAACCGCTTCGTAAGATTTCAGAATATCAAAATCGGTCTGGTCGAAAGGACGTTGATCCAGTAAATCAAGCTCACTGGTTTCGTTGGTTAAAAGCGACCTGGACATGAAAAAAAGCACTCCTTTTCAGGAGCCTGTCGTTAATTGTCAGGGCAGGCTCATTATCATCATCAAAATTGAGGCATCTAAAGTAATACGCACACCTGGCGCTTTCCAGTCTTTATTATACGCGTCATACCTTAAGTTGCATGTGCGTTGGCTTCACCCCTTCGGGGTCAGCGCAAGCACTGTTCAACATGCCACAGGCATGCTGTCCTGCAACTCGAGTTATTTAGAGTCATTATTGCGCCCAATAAAAAACCGCCGCCCTTTCGGACGGCGGCTTTCAAACACTTATTTCTTACTGGTGTCAGCTGCAGCTTTGTCGTCTGCAGCAGCAGCCGGAGCGGCTTCTGCTTTCGGTGCTGGTTTGATGTCAAGCAGTTCAACATCGAAGACCAGAGTGGAGTTAGCCGGAATACCCGGAACGCCAGTTTTGCCATAAGCCAGTTCCGGTGGAATGACCAGCTTGATCTTGCCGCCTTTCTTGATGTTTTTCAGGCCTTCAGTCCAGCCAGGGATAACACCATCCAGACGGAATGACAGCGGTTCACCACGGGTGTAAGAGTTATCAAACTCTTTACCGTCGATAAGCGTACCTTTGTAGTTCACTACTACGGTGTCGCTATCTTTCGGCGCGTCGCCGGTCCCTTCTTTCTCTACTTTATACATCAGACCCGTAGAAGAGGTTTTCACGCCTTTTTCTTTGGCGAAGGTGTCGCGGAAGGTTTTGCCTTTCGCTTCGTTATCAGTCGCGTCTTTTTCCATTTTCTGCTGTGCAGCAGTTTTTACGCGAGTCTCGAAAGTCTGCAGAGTCTGCTCGATTTCCTGATCGGACAGTTTGCTCTTATCTGCAAACGCATCCTGAACACCTGCGATCAGCTGAGCTTTATCCAGTTTGATGCCCAGTTTTTCCTGTTCTTTCAGAGAATTTTCCATGTAACGACCAAGCGATGCACCCAGTGCATATGCAGATTGCTGGTCGTCGTTTTTGAATGCAGCGTTGAGGCCAGCCGGTGCGGCTTTAGCGGCGTCAGCAGCTGGAGCTGTTTTTGCAGCGGCAGCATCTGCGGCAAAAGTCAGCGGTGCATTCAGGGCAACGGCCATCGTTGTCGCCAGAAGCGTTACTTTAAACAGTGATTTCATCCATTTCTCCAGGGCCGGGGCATCTCACCCCAGGGTTTATTAAATGAGTAGCGTACTATAAATCGTTGTCGAACAAATCAACATACGAACGCTCTGTAATCTCGAATCTTTTAAGACTATTTTTGTGTAAATAAGTTTCGTTAGACTCGTTATGTGGCTGCACGTGCAGGAAAAGTCCAGTAGAATCCGCCGCAGAATGACATATGAGGTGAATCATGAGCGAGATAACATTAGAAGCGCGTCTGGCAGAGCTTGAAAGCCGATTGGCGTTTCAGGAAATCACCATTGAAGACCTCAACAAGACGGTGACCTCCCACGAAATGGAAATGGCCAAAATGCGTGACAACATGCGTCTGATGGTCGAAAAACTGAAATCCAGCCAACCGTCACACATGGCGTCACAGTCAGAAGAAACCCCGCCGCCACATTACTGACATAAAATAGCGGATGAAAAAAAAGCGTGCCATGCACGCTTTTTTAGTATCACCCCACGTGGATGATCAGTGGCAACCGCAGCCGCCGTTACCGCCACAACCGCCTTTACCCTGTACCTGGTCGCCGTGATCGTGACCGTGGCCGCCGCAGCAACCGCCTTCATGGTCGTGATCGTGGTGATGGTCGTGTGCACCGTGAACATGGCCATGAGCCAGTTCTTCTTCAGTTGCTTCACGCAGCGCAATGACTTCAACATGGAATTTCAGGTTCTGGCCAGCCAGCATGTGGTTACCGTCGACAACGACATGGTCGTCTTCAACTTCGGTGATTTCAACCGGAACCGGACCCTGGTCTGTTTCAGCAAGGAAACGCATGCCAACCTGCAGCTCTTCAACGCCCATGAAGACGTCTTTCGGTACGCGCTGTACCAGGTTTTCATCATACTGACCGTAAGCGTCGTTCGCGCCAACTTCAACGTCAAACTTATCGCCTACTTCGTGATCTTCCAGCGCTTTTTCCAGGCCAGAGATCAGGGAACCGTGACCATGCAGGTAGTCGAGCGGCGCACTTACCGGAGACTCATCAACCAATACACCGTCTTCTGTACGTACCTGATAGGCCAGGCTAACCACCAGGTCTTTTGCTACTTTCATGATATCTCCTGAGCATGGGAAGAATAGTGGCGCAGATTGTAGCGGAATTCTGCACCCGTGTACCCCTTAGCTTAAAAAAAGACAGCGGAGATCGCTACTCTGGATGAAAAATACCAATCACCTGTTCGTCTTTGCGAACGTGCTCGCGCGCTTGCTTATCCGCCTCTCGCATTTGGTGACCGCACTTAACACATTCAACAATATCAACATTGTTCTCGCGCCAGATTGCCAGTGAATCCTGCGCCTGACATGCCGGACATTTTGCCCCGGCGATAAAACGTTTACGGACTGCCATTTTTCACCTTCTATTCAAATTCGTCCCAGCCATCCAACTGGCGTCGTTCCTGTTGCATCTCGCGCTGGAAAATCTCTTCTAGCTCGCGCCGGGCTTCCCGCACGCGGGAAATTTGCTGGATATCGCTGTGGACCGGCATCAGTTCGCGCAGCATGCGCATATCCAGACGTCGGAAGTGAAGCTGCGCACGATGCGCCTGATGCGGATGCATCCCGAGTGTAATAAGCGCTTTACGCCCCAGTTCCAGCGCACTGGAAAACGTCTCACGAGAGAACTGTTTCACGCCAGCCTGTAAAAGTTCATGCGCTTCCACACGGCCACGAGCACGGGCCAAAATATGCAGATGAGGGAAGTGCTGCTGGCAAATCTCCACCAGCTTCATGGTATCTTCAGGTCCATTACAGGTGATAACGATAGACTCCGCCTCTTCTGCACCTGCCGAACGCAGAAGCTCAATCTGAGTGGCATCGCCGTAATACACTTTATACCCGTATTTGCGCATCAGATTAACCGCGCTGATGTCGCGCTCCAGCACGGTGATACGCATCTTATTCGCCATCAACAAACGGCCAATGACCTGACCAAAACGGCCAAAGCCAACCACAATTACCTGCGGTTTATCATCTTCCACCCACGGCGTTTCGTCTTCTTCTTCCGGACTATTGACGCGGCGAGAAAGCACCTTATCGACGATTTTCATCAGCAGCGGCGTGGTCATCATCGACATCGTCACCGTCACCAACAGCAGTGCCATCTGGTCATGCTGGAACAGCCGCTGCGACGATGCGGCAGAGAACAGCACAAAGGCAAACTCCCCGCCCTGACTCAGCACCACGGCAAACTGCATGCGCTCGGAACTGCGCAGGCCGTAGATCCGAGCCAGCAGGTAAAGCACCAGTGACTTCACCGCCACCAGCGCAATCACACCGACCAGCACCAGCAAGATATGGGTATACAAAATCCCAATATTCAACGCCATGCCGACGGAAATAAAGAACAGTCCCAGCAGCAGCCCCTTGAACGGCTCAATCGCAATTTCCAGCTCATGACGGTACTCACTTTCCGCCAACAGAACCCCCGCAAGAAACGTGCCGAGCGCCATCGACAGACCCAAGGCATCCATAAACAGGGCCGAGCCGAGCACCAGCAGCAACGTAGCCGCGGTAAACACTTCACGCACGCCGGAGCCTGCGATATAGCGGAACACCGGGCGAAGCAAATAACGTCCGCCAATTAACACGCCGACAAACGCCAGCACCTTCATGCCGATTTTGATCCAGTCCGGGTGTTCGTCACCGGCACCCGCTAACAGCGGAACCAGCGCCAACGCGGGGATCACCGCTAAGTCCTGGAAAAGCAGCACCGAAAAGCCCAGTTGACCCGCCTCGTTGCGGTTCATGCCTTTCTCACGCATTAGCTGCAACGCCATCGCCGTCGAAGACATCGCCAGCCCTATCCCGCCGATCACCGCCGCCTGCCAGGAGAAGTTGGTCAGCATCAGCAAGCCGGTGAGGATCGCCGCACTCAACAGAACCTGCGCCGCGCCCACGCCAAAAATGGATTGTCGCAACTGCCAAAGCTTAGATGGATTCAGCTCCAGCCCAATAATGAACATCAGGAACACCACGCCGAGTTCGGAGAAGTGCAGAATTTCATCCACATCGCTGATGAAGCCCAGGCCCCACGGGCCGATGGCGATCCCCGCCAACAGATAGCCCAGAACCGGGCCGATACCTAAACGTGAGGCCAGTGGCACCGCGGCAACTGCGGCGAACAGGAACAGCACGCCCGCCAGCAACAAATCCGTTCCTTCCATTAGCGACCTCCCGGAGTAACAGGATTCGCCAGCCAGTCACCGTAAGCTCTGGCATGGCTCGCCAATGCTTCCGGCGGCTGCCGACGCGCCCAGTAAACAATAATCGGATTCATCCAATGCATACGACACATCGCAGCCGTCAGCTCAAAGGGGCGCAAAACGTCGCTCATCGAATAGCGATTGAGGGAGTCGTGGCGATACGCACTTTCCGGTTCTCCGGTGGTTATCACGCTACGCCAGTACTTTCCCGCCAGGTGATTCCCTCCAGGGCCGCTGGCGAAACCGCGGCTAAGAACGCGATCAAGCCACTCTTTCAACAAAGCCGGACAGCTATAGGTATAAAGCGGGTGCTGGAACACGATAACGTCATGCTCCTGGAGCAACTTTTGCTCGCGCGGTATGTCGATAAAAAAATCAGGATAGTGCGCGTACAAATCATGTACGGTCACGTTTTCAAGCTGTTGAGCCGGCTTAAGCAAAACCCGGTTGGCCACCGAGTCCTGAGATTCCGGATGGGCATACAGCAGCAAAACTTTTGCTGTCTCTGACATCATTCCCCTCCCGGTCAATGAGCAGACAGGCCATTTCGCATCCCTTATTCATGGATGCGCCTGAATGCTTTTGTCTATCGTTGTTGTTTTGGGCTACCATTGCCGCCCGGTGTAGCGTTGGGTTCACCACACTACATTATCATAATGACAATTTAACATAGTCTGAACATACGGCGCCTTATGATTGTTTTCTCCTCGTTACAAATTCGTCGCGGCGTGCGTGTCCTGCTGGATAACGCCACAGCCACTATTAACCCTGGGCAAAAAGTTGGTCTGGTGGGGAAAAACGGCTGCGGCAAATCCACGCTGTTGTCGCTGCTAAAAAACGAGATCAGTGCCGATGGCGGCAGTTTCACCTACCCGGGAAACTGGCAGCTGGCGTGGGTAAATCAGGAAACGCCTGCCCTCCCTCAGCCCGCTCTCGACTATGTGATTGATGGCGACCGCGAATATCGTCAGCTTGAAGCCGAACTGAATGCAGCCAACGAGCGCAACGACGGTCACGCCATCGCCACCGTACACGGCAAACTGGACGCCATTGATGCGTGGACCATTCGTGCCCGCGCCTCCAGCTTGTTGCACGGTCTGGGCTTCAGCAACGAACAGCTCGAGCGTCCAACCAGTTCCTTCTCCGGCGGCTGGCGTATGCGCCTCAACCTGGCACAGGCGCTGATTTGTCGTTCTGATCTGCTGCTGCTCGATGAACCGACTAACCACCTCGATCTCGACGCTGTAATCTGGCTGGAGAAATGGCTGAAAAGCTATCAGGGCACGCTGATCCTGATTTCCCATGACCGCGATTTCCTCGACCCGGTGGTCGGCAAAATTATTCACATCGAACAACAGGCGATGTTTGAGTACACCGGCAACTACTCCTCGTTTGAGATCCAGCGCGCAACCCGCCTGTCTCAGCAGCAGTCGATGTACGAAAGCCAACAGCAAAAAGTGGCGCACCTGCAGAGCTTTATTGATCGCTTTAAAGCAAAAGCGTCTAAAGCTAAACAGGCGCAAAGCCGCGTGAAGATGCTGGAACGCATGGAGCTGATTGCTCCAGCGCACGTCGATAACCCGTTCCAGTTCAGCTTCCGCGAACCGGAAAGCCTGCCAAATCCATTACTGAAAATGGAAAAAGTCAGCGCGGGCTATGGCGATCGCACCATTCTGGATTCGATTAAACTCAATCTCGTACCCGGCTCGCGCATAGGCCTGTTGGGTCGCAACGGCGCGGGTAAATCGACGCTGATTAAACTCCTGGCCGGTGAGCTAGAAGCCCAGAGCGGTGAGATGGGTCTGGCGAAGGGTATTAAACTCGGCTACTTCGCCCAGCATCAGCTGGAATTTTTACGCGCCGACGAATCGCCGCTGCAGCATCTGGTGCGTCTGGCACCGCAAGTGCTGGAACAACAGCTGCGCGATTACCTCGGCGGCTTTGGTTTCCAGGGCGATAAAGTCAGCGAAGAAACGCGTCGTTTCTCCGGTGGTGAAAAAGCCCGTCTAGTGCTGGCGCTGGTCGTTTGGCAGCGCCCGAACCTGCTGCTGCTCGATGAACCAACTAACCACCTGGATCTCGACATGCGTCAGGCGCTGACCGAAGCGCTGATTGAATTCGAAGGCGCGCTGGTTGTGGTCTCGCACGACCGTCACCTGTTGCGCTCCACCACCGACGACCTGTATCTGGTTCACGATGCGAAAGTGGAACCTTTCGATGGCGACCTTGAAGATTATCAGCAGTGGCTGAGCGATGTTCAGAAGCAGGAAAGTCAGACTGACGACGCGCCAAAAGACAACGCCAACAGCGCTCAGGCGCGTAAAGATCAGAAACGTCGTGATGCGGAACTGCGCACCCTGACGCAGCCGCTGCGTAAAGAGATTACCCGTCTGGAAAAAGAGATGGAAAAGCTCAATACCCGGCTTGCGGCGGCAGAAGAAAAACTCGGCGACAGCGGGCTGTACGATCAGGCACGCAAAGCAGAACTCACCGAGTGTCTGCAACAGCAGGCCACGGTGAAATCAGGGCTGGAAGAGTGCGAAATGGCGTGGCTGGATGCGCACGAGCAGCTGGAACAGATGCTTCAGGAAGAGTGATTTAACTCAACGAAAGCGCACTGCGGCTCATTTTCATAAACACCTATCCGTCATGACGGTATAGTAGAGCGTTTTTTCACGATAGCAGCGTAAAGGTATGGCTCAGGTAACCCCCGTAGACTTTGAAGTACCTCCAGAAGAGAACGACACCTTTGTGCCGATGAAAGGCGTGCGCAACTGCCATTTGCAGACCATGCTGCCGCGTCTCATCCGTCGTAAAGTGTTGTTCACCCCACACTGGCAGCGTCTTGAGCTTCCGGACGGGGATTTTGTCGATCTGGCATGGAGTGAAGATCCGAATCAGGCACAGCATAAGCCTCGTCTTGTGGTGTTTCACGGCCTGGAAGGCAGCCTGTACAGCCCTTACGCTCACGGTCTGATTCACGCGGCACAGCAGCGCGGCTGGCTCGGGGTAGTGATGCATTTTCGCGGCTGCAGCGGTGAACCGAACCGCGCTCAGCGCATCTACCATTCGGGTGAAACCGAAGACGGCACCTGGTTCCTCTCCTGGCTGCGCCGTGAATTTGGCGACATCCCAACGGCCGCAGTGGGCTATTCGCTGGGTGGCAACATGCTGGGCTGCCTGCTGGCCAAAGAGGGCGACAATACGCCACTTGATGCCGCGGTTATCGTCTCCGCGCCATTCATGCTGGAAGCCTGTAGCTATCATATGGATAAAGGCTTCTCCCGCGTGTATCAGCGCTATCTGCTGAATCTGCTGAAAGCCAATGCATCTCGCAAACTTAAGGCTTATCCTGGAACGTTGCCGGTAGATTTGAAGCGCCTGAAAAGCGTGCGCCGTATTCGTGAATTCGACGATTTAATCACGTCGAAAATCCACGGATTTGCCGATGCGATCGATTATTACCGCCAGTGTAGTGCGATGCCGGTCCTGAGCCAGATAACCAAACCGACGCTTATTATTCATGCGAAAGATGACCCGTTTATGGATCATCACTCGATTCCGTCTCAGGAAGAGCTTCCGGCCAATATTCAGTACCAACTGACGGAGTATGGCGGCCACGTCGGATTTGTCGGTGGTACGCTGCGCCATCCTGAAATGTGGCTGGAGAAACGTATTCCCGCCTGGCTCACTCGCTGGTTAGGAACCCCGTTATGATTATTCCCTGGCAAGATCTGGCTCCCGAAACGCTCGATAGCCTGATTGAAAGCTTTGTATTGCGCGAAGGCACCGATTATGGTGAACATGAACGTTCGCTTGAAGACAAGGTCGCCGACGTAAAACAACAATTGAAAAGCGGGGATGTCGTTCTGGTGTGGTCTGAACTGCACGAGACGGTCAACATCATGCCCCGTACCCAATTCCACGGCTGACTATAATAAAAACCATTGCTTATGCAGGGAGTTGTTAGCTATGTCTGCCAAACATCCGGTGATCGCCGTAACCGGCTCCAGCGGGGCGGGAACCACCACCACCAGTCTCGCCTTCCGTAAAATCTTTGCTCAACTCAATCTCACTGCCGCCGAAGTAGAAGGCGACAGCTTCCACCGTTACACGCGTCCCGAAATGGATATGGCTATCCGCAAAGCGCGCGATATGGGCCGTCACATCAGCTATTTTGGGCCTGATGCCAACGACTTTGGTCTGCTGGAAAATACGTTTATGACCTACGGTCAGAACGGAACCGGACAGTCGCGCAAGTATTTGCACACCTACGATGAAGCCGTTCCGTGGAATCAGGTGCCGGGCACCTTCACGCCGTGGCAGCCGTTGCCGGAACCGACCGACGTGTTGTTTTATGAAGGTCTGCACGGCGGCGTGGTGACCCCACAAAATGATGTCGCGAAACACGTCGATTTACTGGTGGGCGTGGTGCCGATTGTTAACCTTGAGTGGATCCAGAAGCTGACCCGCGATACCAGCGAGCGCGGTCACTCACGCGAAGCGGTGATGGATTCAGTGGTGCGATCGATGGAAGATTACATCAACTACATTACGCCTCAATTCTCCCGGACGCATATCAACTTCCAGCGTGTGCCAACCGTCGACACCTCCAACCCCTTTGCGGCAAAGGGCATTCCGTCACTGGATGAGAGCTTTGTGGTTATCCATTTTCAGAATCTGGGCGATATAGATTTCCCCTGGCTGCTGGCGATGTTGCAGGGTTCTTTCATTTCTCACATGAACACGTTGGTGGTACCGGGTGGGAAAATGGGGCTGGCAATGGAATTAATTATGTCACCGCTGGTCGAGCGGTTGATGGAAGGCAAAAAGATCGGTTAACGTTTTTGCCGGATGGCGCGTTGCTTATCCGGCCTACCGCAGGCCCGGTCAGCGCAGCGCCACCGGGCAGTGGTCTTACCCTTCGACTACTTCGAACGAGTGTGTAATCTTCGCCGCTTTTTCCAGCATCAACGCTACAGAACAGTATTTCTCCGCAGACAAATCCACCGCACGCGACACCGCGGCTTCTTTCAGGTCATTACCCGTCACAATGAAGTGCAGATTGATGTGGGTGAACAAACGCGGCGCTTCTTCACGACGCTCGGAAGTCAGCTTCACTTCACAGTCGGTCACGTCATGACGGCCTTTCTGCAAAATGGACACCACGTCAATCGCGCTGCAACCTCCCGCGGCCATCAGCACCATTTCCATCGGGCTTGGGGCTTTATCGCCAGAGTTACCATCCATCATAATCTGGTGGCCAGAAGCTGACTCGCCCAGGAAGGTTAACTCCTCAACCCATTTCACACGCGCTTGCATATTTGTTAACTCCAGAGTAGCAATTTTCCTGACAGATTACGCGCACATAACAATTCTCGCAACGGAAGGCGACGCGCATCATGCTGAAGCGAGACACCAGGAGACAGGCGACAAAAGCTATGCTAAAACAGTCGGGCTGCTACAGTAATACATTGAAGTAATGCGTGTATGCAGAGAACATCACATTACAGGCTGCAGTAAAATCCGACAGCCGACTTCCCAGGCACAGGGAAGGATACGATTGCAAAGCCAGTGGCAGTGTCGTGTCTGCCATTGGAGACAGCTTATAACAGAGGATAACCGCGCATGGTGCTTGGCAAACCGCAAACAGACCCTACCCTTGAATGGTTCTTGTCTCATTGCCACATTCATAAGTACCCATCGAAGAGCACGCTGATTCACCAGGGTGAAAAAGCAGAAACGCTGTACTACATCGTGAAAGGCTCTGTTGCAGTACTTATCAAGGATGAAGAAGGTAAAGAGATGATCCTCTCTTACCTCAACCAGGGCGATTTCATCGGTGAGCTTGGCCTGTTCGAAGAAGGTCAGGAGCGTAGTGCCTGGGTTCGGGCGAAAACTGCTTGTGAAGTGGCAGAAATTTCTTATAAAAAATTCCGTCAGCTTATCCAGGTCAACCCGGATATCCTGATGCGCCTCTCTGCTCAGATGGCAAACCGCCTGCAGGTCACCTCTGAAAAAGTGGGCAATCTGGCGTTCCTCGACGTAACCGGCCGTATCGCACAGACGCTGCTGAATCTGGCGAAACAACCTGATGCGATGACCCATCCAGACGGTATGCAAATTAAAATTACCCGTCAGGAAATCGGTCAGATCGTCGGCTGCTCCCGTGAAACCGTTGGCCGTATTCTAAAAATGCTCGAAGATCAGAATCTGATCTCCGCCCACGGTAAAACTATCGTGGTTTACGGTACCCGCTAAGCTAGCTGAACGGCGTATTGCCCTGCAGTACGCCGTTTTTGTCTCTTCCCCGATGTGGCGCAGACTGATTTATCACCCGGAAATTAACTATGCACTGCGGCAAACGCTGGTGTTATGTACCCCCGTGGCTATCGGTCTGGTGCTGGGTTACCTCAAGTACGGTCTGCTGTTCTCGTTAGTCCCCGCCTGCTGCAACATTGCCGGACTGGACACACCGCATAAACGTTTCTTCAAACGTTTGATTATTGGCGGCTCGCTGTTTGCAGGCTGCAGCCTCGCGGTTCAGCTGCTGCTGGCGCACACCGTGCCTTTACCGCTGATCCTGACCGGACTGGCGCTGATCCTCGGTGTCACCGCAGAAATCAGTTCGCTTCACGCCCGTTTACTGCCCGCCTCACTCATTGCGGCCATCTTTACGCTCAGCCTTGCGGGGAATATGCCGGTCTGGGAACCGCTGCTCATCTACGCCCTCGGCACGCTATGGTATGGCTTGTTCAACTGGTTCTGGTTCTGGATGTGGCGCGAACAGCCACTACGTGAATCCCTGAGCCTGCTGTATCGGCAGCTGGCCGATTACTGTGAAGCCAAATACAGCCTGCTGACTCAGCACACCGATCCCGAAAAAGCGCTGCCGCCGTTGCTCAGCCGCCAGCAGAAAGCAGTCGACCTGATTACCCAGTGCTATCAGCAAATGCACATGCTGGCCGCCAATCAGAATCACGAATATAAGCGCCTGCTACGCGCCTTCCAGATTGGCCTCGATTTGCAGGAGCATATTTCCGTCAGCCTGCACCAACCTGCCGAAGTCCAAAAACTGGTTGAACGCAGCCACGCCGAAGCGGTGATCCGCTGGAATGCACAGACCATTGCGGCCCGCCTGCGTGAGATGGCGGATGACATTCTCTACCACCGATTTCCGCAGCGTTTCAACATGGACAAACAGATTGGCGCGCTGGAAAAAATCGCACGTCAGCATCCGGATAACCCGGTCGGGCAGTTCTGTGCCTGGCACTTCAGCCGAATCGCCCGCCTGCTGCGGCTTCAACGACCGCTCTATCCGCGCAACCTGATGGCCGATAACGAACGTCGCCTACCGCTGTTTGCCGCGCTGAAAAGCTATCTGTCGCTAAAATCACCGGCGTTGCGCAGTGCAGCGCGGATCAGCGTCATGCTCAGCATTGCCAGCCTGATGGGCGCGGCGCTGCATCTGCCGAAACCGTACTGGATCCTGATGACCGTCTTGCTGGTGACACAAAACGGCTACGGTGCAACGCGGGTCAGGATTTTCCACCGGGCAGCGGGCACGCTGGCGGGGTTGGTGATAGCCGCAGGCACGCTGCACTTTCACGTGCCGGAAGGCTACACGCTGGCGTCAATGTTAGTCATCACCCTGGCAAGTTACCTGATCATTCGCAAGAGTTACGGCTGGGCAACGGTAGGTTTTACGGTTACCGCGGTATACACCATCCAGCTGCTGACCCTGAACGGTGAACATTTCATTCTGGCCCGTTTTGTCGACACGGTGATTGGCTGTCTGATTGCCTTCGGCGGGATGGTCTGGCTGTGGCCACAGTGGCAAAGCGGGCTGTTACGCAAAAACGCCCAGCAGGCGCTGGAAGCGGATCAGGAGGCTATCCGACTGATTCTCAGCAACGATCCTCAGGCTCCAACGCTGGCCTATCAGCGGATGCGGGTGAATCAGGCGCACAACGCGCTGTTCAACTCGCTGAATCAGGCGATGCAGGAGCCCGGCTTTAACTCGCATTATCTGGCAGACATGAAGCTTTGGGTCACGCACAGCCAGTTTATCGTCGAGCACATCAACGCGATGACAACGCTGGCGCGCGAGCACAACATGCTGACTGAAGATTTGGCCGAACGTTATTTGCAGTCCTGTGAGATTGCTCTGCAACGCTGCCAACAGCGACTGGAATATGACGAACCGGGGGGAAGCGGTGATGCAAATATCATGGAATCACCGGAGGCGCTCTCCCACGGGCCGTTGAGCACCGTGGAACAGCATTTACAACGCATTCTGGGCCATCTGAATTCGATGCACACCATCTCGTCAGTGGCCTGGCGCCAGCGCCCACATCACGGCAGCTGGCTTAAACGTCGGGCATAAGCCGTCAGCCGACTATCTTCTTCACGGCCGCCGCAAAGCGCACCATCCCTTCATCGATATCCGCGTCTTCCACCACCAGCGACGGCGCAAAGCGCATTACGTCAGGCCCGGCATTCAACACCATCACGCCCTCATGAGCAGCAGCGTGCAGGAAATCACGAGCGCGACCTTTGTACTGTGGTTTCAGCTCGGCACCAATCAGCAGCCCCATGCCGCGAACATCGCTGAACACGTCAAATTCCGCATCAATTTTCTGCAAATGCTTCACAAAACGTTCGCGTTTGGCGTTCACGCCGCCCAGTACTTCCGGTGTATTGATGATATCAAACGCCGCTCCGGCTACCGCACATGCCAGCGGATTCCCGCCGTAAGTAGAGCCGTGAGAACCGACATGGAACGCGCTGGCAATCTCTTCCGTGGTCAGCACCACGCTTACCGGGAAACCGCCACCCAGCGCTTTGGCACTGGTCAGGATATCCGGCGTCACGCCATAATACTGGTAGGCGAACAGCGAACCGGTACGCCCCATGCCACTCTGCACTTCGTCAAAGACCAGCAGCGCCTGGTGTTCATCACACAGTTCACGTAGCCCTTTGAGGAATTCCGGGGTCGCCGCCAGCACGCCGCCTTCACCCTGGATGGGCTCAACCACTACCGCACAGGTGTGGGAGTCCATCACGGCTTTCACCGCATGCAGATCGTTAAACGGAACGTGGATGATATCCGCTGGCTTTGGCCCAAAGCCGTCGGAGTATTTTGCCTGTCCGCCCACGGAAACCGTGAAGAATGAGCGGCCGTGGAACGCATTATTGAAAGCAATGATTTTGCTTTTATACGGGCTGTGGCGCGTGGAAGCGTAATGACGCGCCAGTTTGAACGCGGTTTCGTTGGCTTCGGTACCGGAGTTCATGAACACCACACGCTCGGCAAACGTCGAGGCCACCAACTTACGCCCCAGCTTCAACGCCGGTTCGTTGGTAAACACATTGCTGGTGTGCCACAGGGTTTCGCCCTGGCTTTTCAGCGCCTCAACCAGTGCCGGGTGGCAATGCCCCAGCGCCGTCACCGCAATACCGCCCGCAAAATCAACGTACTCTTTACCTTGCTGATCCCACACGCGACTGCCCTTGCCTTTCACCGGAATAAAATCCGCCGGGGCATAAATGGGCAGGATCACTTCATCAAATGTGGCACGGGTAATTGCAGCCTGTTCAGTCGCCATGACAATCCTCTTACGCAGTAATGATTATGAAATAATAATCACAAAATATGCATAATAAATCACTTCATGGCAAGATGAATTATCGCTTGAGGAAGTTTTTTAGAAGTTGATGCCCCTGCTCGCTAAGGATACTTTCCGGGTGAAACTGCACCCCTTCCAGGTCCCATTCGCGATGGCGAATCCCCATAATTTCACCGGTTTCGCTCAGCGCGGTAATTTCAAATTCTGCAGGCAGCGTAGGTGGGTCAATGACCAGAGAGTGATAGCGCGTAACGGTGAGAGGATTATTCAGTCCGGCGAATACGCCAGTGCCAGTGTGCGTCACCGGGGAGGTTTTGCCATGCATGACTTTTGCCGCCCGCACGATGGTGGCGCCGAAGACCTGCGCGATGGCCTGATGACCGAGGCAAACGCCGAGAATGGGGGTTTTACCCGCGTAACGGCGAATCACCTCAAGTGAAATCCCGGACTCGTCCGGCGTGCAGGGGCCAGGGGAAATCACGATTTTAGCCGGAGACAACCGGGCGATTTCATCCAGCGTGATGTCATCGTTACGCCTGACCCGCACCTCGGCACCCAGCTCGCAAAAGTACTGGTAAAGGTTCCAGGTGAACGAATCGTAGTTATCAATAAGCAGGATCATAGCGGCTCCGGTGACAGCAAACCGCGCTATTCTACTCAGTTTCCTGCGCTTCGCTCACCACTTTAGTGAACAGCGTCATCAGCGGCTGTAAATCCCCCAGCGTCCCGCTCTGGTTCGCCTGACTCCAGGTTTGCGGGTCGACGACACTCCAGTCCAGCACATAGCCCGCGTGGATCGCCAACTGCTCGAAGAACACGCGCTGCGCCCGGCCACTGCCGACGAAGAACGGATGCAACACATTAATTTCACAGTAATAGTGCGCCAGGCGCTTAATGAACTCTTCTTTGGGAAGTGCGACGAGGTAATGCTCGTCTTCCAGCGCCTGCATCAGGTCGTTGCCTTCGTTTTCGATGTACTCCAAATGGCAGAAACGGGTATCGCCCTTGGAAATATCAACCTCACGCAGTTCTCCTGCCCAATCCCAGGCATCCTGGAAAAGCTGCTGGTGAATGGCGCATAACCATGGCAGACCGCGATGTAGCGGGCCAAGCTCAAGCGTGGCGACTCGCTGTGCAAAGAGCGCGTCTTGCGCGTGGGGTTCAGGCACGTCCAGCCGACAGCTGGCCTCAAACGAGCGACCACGCCGCTGTTCCCACAGTCGGATTTTTTGCTTATCGGTGAGCTTTTTCATCTGGACCTCCCTGACGGTTCCCCTTTTGCCACAAGTATAAGCAGCAATTTCGGGTTATGCAGGAAGGCCAGCATAACGCGGGCTGAGCGGCCCGCGTCTGGAAGGATTACGGCAGGACTTTCGCAGAGAGGATAACGACCGGTTTTGTCGGCACATTCTGGTAAGGACCGACGTCATGGGAAGCCACCTGGGAAATTTTGTCGGCTACGTCCATGCCTTTCACAACTTTACCAAACACTGCATATCCAAAATCACGCTGGCCGTGGTCGAGGAACGCATTGTCTGCGACGTTGATGAAGAACTGGCTGGTTGCGCTGTCTTTGTCGGCAGTACGCGCCATGGAAACGGTGCCGCGGGTGTTACGCAGGCCGTTGTCGCCTTCGTTTTTGATAGGTGGATTAGGCTGTTTCTGCTGCATCTGCTCGGTGAAACCGCCGCCCTGGATCATAAAGCCCGGGATAACACGGTGGAACGTCGTGTTGTTATAGAAACCGCTGTTCACGTAGCTCACGAAGTTCTCAACGGAAATCGGGGCTTTCTGGCTGTTCAGCTCCAGCTCAATATTACCGGCGGAGGTGGTCAGCAATACGTGCGGATC
The DNA here is from genome assembly GCF_024764835.1 of Scandinavium hiltneri. Lineage (GTDB taxonomy): Bacteria > Pseudomonadota > Gammaproteobacteria > Enterobacterales > Enterobacteriaceae > Scandinavium > Scandinavium hiltneri. The sequence continues at coordinate 48,335 of NZ_JALIGE010000074.1, forward strand.
TGCTTTTGCCGCCATGGCTGCAGGTGAGATTGCCGAAATTGCAAATACAGCCGCGACGGCAGCCAGAGTAGATTTGAGCATGTGAATTCCTTAAGCGGGAACGAGAGAGCCTGCGAATCGCTTGATTCTAAAAGGCTCTCGACTCGCAGACCAGCCTTTTACTAAAGTTTACTCAACAGACACAGTTGTAACCTGGTGAGGAGTGTAAGAGGCAATGTGAAATTGTGACAAACATCACATTGTATTATTAATTATTTCATCGTTTTCAGAATAAATATTTGCCTCGGTCACTGTAACGCATAAAATCTGTCCACCCCGCGCATTGTCAATGCGTTTTACAGTTCTATTCACAGGCCAGACATGACTAACAGCAATCGCATCAAGCTCACATGGATCAGCTTTTTCTCCTACGCGCTTACCGGCGCGTTGGTGATCGTCACCGGAATGGTGATGGGAAATATCGCCGATTATTTCCACCTGCCGGTTTCCAGCATGAGCAACACCTTCACTTTCCTGAACGCCGGGATCCTGATTTCTATCTTCCTGAACGCCTGGCTGATGGAAATCGTACCGCTGAAAACGCAGCTGCGTTTCGGCTTTATCCTGATGGTTCTTGCTGTCGCCGGTCTGATGACCAGCCATAGCCTCGCATTGTTCTCTGCCTCAATGTTCGTTCTGGGGCTGGTCAGCGGTATTACTATGTCTATCGGGACATTCCTCATCACTCACATGTACGAAGGCCGTCAGCGTGGCGCACGCCTGCTGTTTACCGACTCCTTCTTCAGCATGGCGGGGATGATTTTCCCGATGGTTGCCGCGTGGCTGCTGGCGCGAAGCATTGAATGGTATTGGGTGTACGCCTGCATCGGTCTGGTGTACGTCGCGATTTTCGTCCTGACTTTCGGCTGTGACTTCCCGGTTCTGGGTAAAAAAGCCGGGCAAAGCGCGCAGCCGGTCGCTAAAGAAAAATGGGGCATTGGCGTTCTGTTTCTGTCCGTGGCGGCGCTGTGCTACATCCTCGGCCAGTTGGGCTTTATCTCCTGGGTGCCGGAATACGCGAAAAGCCTGGGCATGAGCCTGAGTGATGCGGGCCAGCTGGTGAGTGATTTCTGGATGTCTTACATGTTCGGCATGTGGGCGTTTAGCTTCATCCTGCGTTTCTTCGACCTGCAACGCATTCTGATGGTGCTGGCTGGCATGGCAACCGTGCTGATGTATCTGTTCATCAACGGTTCGCCGGAGCACATGCCGTGGTTCATTCTGACCCTGGGCTTCTTCTCCAGCGCCATTTACACCTCAATTATTACCCTTGGCTCGCAGCAAACCAAAGTGGCGTCACCGAAGCTGGTGAACTTCGTCCTGACCTGCGGCACTATCGGCACCATGCTGACCTTCGTGGTCACCGGCCCGATTGTGGCACACAGCGGCCCTCTGGCAGCGCTGCACACCGCAAATGGCCTGTATGCAGTGGTGTTCGTGATGTGTGTGGTTCTGGGCTTTGTCAGCCGCCACCGTCAGCACAACACGGCGGCAGCCAGCCACTAAGCTCTGTTATTACGCCCCTTTGCGCTCAGCGAAGGGGCTATTTTTCGTAAAAGACAACTCCTCACCCCCGATATCGGTCTGTACCCAGGTTTGCGCCAGCTGCGTCGTCGCAATGACTCTGCCCTGACGAATGGACCAGCGCACCGGAACCTGACACCGCACCGCCTCAAAGCCGTTCTCGGCAGGCAGAATAATCAGATTCGCCACCTTGCCTACGTCGATACCATAATCCACCACACCGAAAGTACGGGCGCTATTATGGGTAATCAAATTCAGCCCGTCGTTAATCTGCTGATAGCCCATCATCTGACATACATGCAGGCCCATATGCAGCACCTGCAGCATGTTGCCGGTGCCGAGCGGATACCACGGGTCAAACACATCATCATGGCCAAAGCAGACGTTGATGCCCGCGCCGAGCAGCTCTTTCACTCGCGTGATGCCGCGACGTTTCGGATAGTCGTCGAAACGGCCTTGCAGATGAATGTTCACCAGCGGGTTAGCCACAAAGTTAATGCCTGACATCTTCAGCAAACGAAACAGCCGCGAGGTATATGCCCCGTTATACGAATGCATCGCCGTGGTGTGACTGGCGGTAACACGTGGGCCGATACCCTCTTTCAGAGCCAGTGCCGCCACAGTTTCGACAAAGCGGGACTGTTCGTCGTCGATTTCATCACAGTGAATATCCAGTGGTCGATCGTATTTCTTCGCCAGCGCGAAGGCGATGTGCAGCGACTCTACGCCGTATTCGCGGGTAAATTCAAAATGCGGGATGGCGCCGACCACATCCGCTCCAAGCTGCAAGGCTTTCTCCAGCAGCGCCACGCCGTCGGGGTAGGACAAAATCCCTTCCTGCGGAAACGCGACAATCTGCAGCTCAACCCACGGCGCGACGTCTTTCTTCACTTCCAGCATCGCTTTCAGCGCCGTCAACGTCGGGTCGGAGACATCAACATGAGTGCGCACGAACTGGATCCCGTTGGCGATTTGCCATTTCAACGTCTTCCACGCCCGGGTTTTTACGTCGTCATGGGTGAGCATCGCCTTACGTTCGGCCCAGCGCTCAATGCCTTCAAACAGCGTGCCGGACTGGTTCCAGCCTGGCTCCCCGGCAGTTTGGGTGGTATCCAGATGAATATGCGGTTCGATAAACGGCGGAAGAGCCAGGCCACCGCGCGCATTGAGAACTTCGATACTGTCGTGACGGGACTCACCCATAGGAGTAATCGCCTGGAAACGTCCATCCTCGATACTCAGTTGCCACAATCCTTCGCGCTCTGGCAAACGCACGTTCTCAATCAGCCATAACGGTGTCGTGCCCATCTTCATTCTCCCGAATCGGCGCGGTGAACGCCCTGATTCATTTTTAGGTTAAAACCCGCATTTTTTGTACATTATTTCAGCAACCAAGAAAACTCTGTCATTTCCGTTACTTATAAAAATCCTGACAAATCAATTAACTACCCATTAAGGGGTAGGTAAAGGCGTATTTGATTCACATCAATAAGTAACCATGCTGAATCGTTAAGGTAGGTGGTAATAGAAAAGAAATCGAGGCAAAAATGAGCAAAGTCAGACTCGCTATTATCGGTAACGGCATGGTCGGTCACCGCTTTATTGAGGATCTTCTCGATAAAGCCCCGGCGGACCAGTTTGAGATTACCATCTTCTGTGAAGAACCCCGTATCGCCTACGACCGCGTCCATCTTTCATCTTACTTCTCTCACCATACTGCGGAAGAACTTTCGCTGGTACGTGAAGGATATTATGAGAAACATGGCGTTAAAGTTCTGCTTGGCGAACGCGCTATCACCATAAACCGTCAGGAAAAGGTGATTCACTCAAGTGCGGGTCGTTCGGTGTTTTACGACAAATTGATCATGGCGACGGGTTCTTACCCGTGGATTCCCCCGATCAAAGGCTCTGAAACGCAGGATTGCTTTGTTTACCGCACCATCGAAGACCTCAACGCCATCGAAGCCTGCGCCCGTCGCAGCAAGCGTGGCGCAGTGGTCGGCGGCGGCCTGCTTGGTCTGGAAGCCGCTGGCGCACTGAAAAATCTCGGCGTCGAAACCCACGTTATCGAATTTGCCCCGATGCTGATGGCGGAACAGCTTGATCCAATGGGCGGCGACCAGCTGAAGCGCAAAATCGAAAGCCTCGGCGTAAAAGTCCACACCAGCAAAAATACCAAAGAGATCGTCCAGGAAGGCACTGAAGGGCGTAAGACCATGCGCTTCGCCGACGGTAGCGAGCTCGAAATCGATTTCATCGTTTTCTCCACCGGTATTCGTCCACGCGACAAACTGGCGACGCAATGCGGCCTGGCTACCGGCCAGCGCGGCGGGATCATGGTGAATGACACCTGTCAGACGTCCGACCCGGATATCTACGCTATCGGCGAATGCGCCAGCTGGAACAACCGTGTCTATGGTCTGGTTGCACCGGGCTACAAAATGGCTCAGGTCGCCGTCGATCACATCCTCGGCAAAGAAAATGTCTTTGAAGGCGCGGACCTCAGCGCCAAGCTGAAACTGCTCGGCGTAGACGTCGGCGGGATCGGTGACGCACACGGCCGTACGCCAGGCGCACGTAGCTATGTTTATCTCGACGAAAGCAAAGAAGTCTACAAACGCCTGATTGTCAGCCCTGACAACAAAACCTTGCTCGGCGCGGTACTGGTCGGTGATACCAGCGACTTTGGCAACCTGCTGCAGCTGGTACTGAACGCCATCGAACTGCCGGAAAACCCGGACGCGCTGATCCTGCCTGCTCATGCGGCGAACGGCAAACCGGCGATTGGCGTCGACAAACTCCCGGACAGCGCACAGATTTGTTCCTGCTTCGACGTCACCAAAGGTGACCTGGTCAGCGCCATCAATAAGGGCTGCCACACCGTTGCCGCTCTGAAGGCAGAAACCAAGGCCGGAACCGGCTGCGGCGGCTGTATTCCGCTGGTGACACAGGTCCTGAACGCTGAACTGGCGAAACAGGGCATCGAGGTGAACAACAACCTCTGCGAACACTTCGCGTTCTCCCGTCAGGAGCTGTACCACCTGATCCGCGTGGAAGGCATTAAAACCTTCGACGAACTGCTGAAAAAATATGGCAAAGGCTACGGCTGCGAAGTGTGTAAGCCAACCGTCGGCTCCCTGCTGGCTTCCTGCTGGAATGAGTACATCCTCAAGCCGCAGCACACGCCGTTGCAGGACACCAACGACAACTTCCTCGCCAACATTCAGAAAGACGGCACCTACTCGGTGATCCCACGTTCTGCTGGCGGCGAAATCACCCCGGACGGGCTGATGGCGGTCGGCCGTATCGCACAAGAATTTAATCTCTACACCAAAATCACCGGCTCCCAGCGTATCGGCCTTTTCGGTGCGCAGAAAGATGACCTGCCGGAAATCTGGCGTCAGCTGATTGATGCAGGCTTTGAAACCGGTCACGCCTATGCGAAGGCGCTGCGTATGGCGAAAACCTGCGTCGGCAGCACCTGGTGTCGTTATGGCGTGGGCGACAGCGTTGGCTTCGGCGTTCAGCTGGAAAACCGTTACAAAGGCATCCGCACCCCGCATAAAATGAAGTTTGGCGTTTCCGGCTGTACCCGTGAATGTGCGGAAGCCCAGGGTAAAGACGTCGGCATCATCGCCACCGAAAAAGGCTGGAACCTGTACGTCTGTGGTAATGGCGGGATGAAACCACGCCACGCCGATCTGCTGGCAGCCGATCTCGACGCTGAAACGCTGGTGAAATACCTCGACCGTTTCATGATGTTCTACATCCGCACCGCAGACAAACTGACCCGTACCGCGCCGTGGCTGGATAACCTGGAAGGTGGCATCGACTACCTGAAAGCGGTAATCATCGACGATAAACTCGGCCTCAACGATCATCTGGAAGAAGAGATGAGCCGCCTGCGCGCAATGTTCGCCTGCGAATGGACCGAAACCGTCAACGACCCGGCAGCACAGGGCCGCTTCAAGCATTTCGTCAACAGCCAGCAGCGCGATCCAAACGTACAGATTGTCCCTGAACGTGAACAGCATCGCCCGGCCACGCCGTACGAGCGTATCCCGGTAACTCTGGTGGAGGAAAACGTATGAGCCAGTGGGTAAATATCTGCAACATCGACGCCATCCTGCCTGCCACCGGCGTCTGCGCCTTATTAGGCCGGGAGCAGGTCGCGATTTTCCGTCCGCATCATGACCAGCAGGTTTTCGCTATCAGCAACATCGACCCGTTTTTCGGTTCAAGCGTCCTGTCTCGCGGTCTTATCGCGGAACACAACGGTGAGCTGTGGGTCGCCAGCCCGCTGAAAAAACAGCGCTTCCGTCTCAGTGACGGCCTGTGCATGGAAGATGAAAGCCACTCCATTGCACATTTTGAGGTGCGCGTGAAAGACGGTCAGGTACAATTGAAAGCCTGATGACCCTTCCGGCGGCGTTCTGCCGCCGGATTTGTTTCCCCTGTACTTAGCGAGACGCCCATGGATCACTTACCCATTTTCTGCCAGCTGCGTGGCCGTGACTGTCTGTTAGTCGGCGGCGGCGACGTAGCCGAGCGTAAAGCCCGCCTGCTGCTCGACGCGGGCGCACGCCTGACCGTTAACGCGCTCGACTTCGAACCCCAGTTCCGCGTGTGGGCCGAAGCCGGCATGCTGACGCTGGTAAAAGGTGAATTTGATTCAGCGCTGCTCGACACCTGTTGGCTGGCGATTGCTGCCACCGATAACGATGCGGTTAATGCGCGCGTCAGTACAGAAGCAGAGCAACGCCGTATTTTCTGTAACGTGGTCGATGCACCGAAACAGGCCAGCTTCATCATGCCATCGATTATCGATCGCTCGCCGCTGATGGTCGCCGTCTCTTCCGGTGGAACGTCACCGGTGCTGGCGCGCCTGCTGCGTGAAAAGCTGGAATCTCTGTTGCCGCAGCATCTCGGCCAGGTTGCCCGGTTTGCGGGCCAGCTTCGCGGGCGGGTGAAAAAGCAGTTTGCCAGCGTCGGCGAGCGTCGCCGTTTCTGGGAAAAACTGTTTGTGAATGACCGTCTGGCGCAGTCACTGGCGAATCAGGATGAAAAAGCGGTCGCGGAAACCACCGAACGCCTGCTCAGCGAGCCGCTGGATAATCGCGGTGAAGTGGTACTGGTCGGTGCCGGACCGGGTGATGCCGGGCTGCTGACGCTAAAAGGCCTGCAACAGATTCAGCAGGCTGACATCGTGGTCTATGACCGTCTGGTATCGGACGACATCATGAATCTGGTTCGCCGCGATGCCGATCGCGTTTTCGTCGGTAAACGCGCGGGATATCACTGCGTGCCGCAGGAAGAAATTAATCAAATTCTGCTGCGTGAAGCGCAAAAGGGTAAACGCGTCGTACGACTGAAAGGCGGCGATCCGTTTATCTTTGGTCGCGGTGGCGAAGAGCTGGAAACCCTGTGTAACGCCGGGATCCCGTTCTCTGTGGTTCCAGGTATTACGGCAGCCTCCGGTTGCTCTGCCTATGCGGGCATTCCGCTGACCCATCGTGATTACGCTCAAAGCGTGCGCCTGGTAACGGGCCATCTCAAATCCGGAAGCGAACTCGACTGGCATAATCTGGCGGCGGAGAAGCAAACGCTGGTGTTTTATATGGGACTAAACCAGGCGGCGACCATTCAAGCGAAACTCACCGAACACGGAATGCCGCTCAATATGCCTGTCGCGCTGGTAGAAAACGGTACCGCCGTGAACCAGCGCGTGGTCAGCGGTGACCTGGCGCAGTTGAGCGAATTGGCACAGCAGGTTGCCAGTCCGGCGCTGATCATCGTCGGCCGGGTTGTGGAACTGCGTGAAAAATTAAACTGGTATTCGAATCACTAAATAGCCTGCCGGATGCCGAATATTGTAAACAAAAAATGTATTCGGCATCCTGAACACCTTTATTAAAATGATACTTCCCACCCATGATATTCACAGTAATATTATGTCCAGATACAGACCCGTCAAAATAACAATAATCGTTGTCGCCACCCGCATAATTCCTTAAATTCACTCGCTGCCGATGATAATAGACGCGCCTCGTTTAAGCATCATCACGCTGCAACTCACTTTGTATAGTTAAGGGATTACTTCATGAAAAGAATGATAAAAATTGTAGCCTTACTGGCCGCAGTCGGCACGCTTACCGCCTGCTCCGGGCACGTTGAAAACAAAAGTAAAAGCTGTGGCTATGATTATCTTCTGCATCCTGCCATTTCTATTTCACGCATTATTGGCGGCTGTGGCCCGGCAGAATATTAATCATCAACACTGTCCATAAAATAAAAACCGGGAACTTTATCCCGGTTTTTATTATTTTCTAATATGCTTACGGCCTGGCAACAAAACCAATGGCTTCGTACACCGCTTTTAATGTTTCAGCCGCCTGAGCGCTCGCCTTCTGCGCACCTTCACGCATAATCTTCTGCAACAGTTCATTGTCGTTACGGAAGCGGTTATAACGCTCCTGCAGGTCGGTCAGCATGCCAGACACCGCCTCGGCAACTTCACCTTTCAGGTGACCATACATTTTGCCTTCGAAGTGCTGTTCCAGATCCTGAACGCTCTGACCGGTCACGCCGGAGAGGATATCCAGCAGGTTGGAGACGCCCGCTTTGTTCTGCACGTCATAGCGGATGACCGGCGGCTCTTCGGAGTCGGTCATCGCACGTTTGATTTTCTTCACAACCGATTTCGGATCTTCCAGCAGGCCGATAACGTTGTTGCGGTTATCGTCAGACTTAGACATCTTCTTGGTCGGCTCCAGCAGCGACATTACACGCGCACCGGATTTTGGAATGAATGGCTCAGGCACTTTGAACACATCACCGTAAATCGCGTTAAAGCGCTGGGCGATATCACGGCTCAGTTCCAGATGCTGTTTCTGGTCTTCACCTACCGGCACCTGATTAGTCTGATACAGCAGAATGTCTGCCGCCATCAGCACCGGATAATCGAACAGACCGGCATTGATATTCTCAGCGTAGCGCGCTGACTTGTCTTTGAACTGGGTCATGCGGCTCAGCTCGCCGAAATAGGTGTAGCAGTTCAGCGCCCAACCGAGCTGGGCATGTTCTGGCACGTGAGACTGCACGAAGATGGTACTTTTCTCCGGATCGATACCACAGGCGAGGTAAAGCGCCAGGGTGTCGAGGGTAGCTTTACGCAGCTTCTCAGGGTCCTGGCGGGCCGTAATGGCATGCAGGTCAACAATGCAGTAGATGCAATGGTAATCGTCCTGCATATTCACCCACTGACGCAGCGCACCCATATAGTTGCCAATGGTCAGTTCACCTGAGGGCTGTGCGCCACTAAATACGATGGGCTTAGTCATTTTTCACTTCCTGAATTTCACTGTGCGGGAGCCCGAGCGCGGGCAACAAATCGTTAAAGCTGTCAAAAACAAAATCGGGATTGCTGTCGGCAATGGCTTCGCCATAGTTGTAGCCATAGGTCAGGCCAATGGAACAGCAACCAGCGGCCTGAGCCGCGAGAATATCATTGCGGGAATCGCCAACAAACAGCAGCGCTTCCGGGGCCACGCCCAGTTTCTTCGCCACCAGCAGCAGCGGATCGGGGTGCGGTTTTTTGTTTTCCACGTCATCCCCACCGATCACGACGGAGAAATATTTGGCGATACCTAACGCGTCAAGGATTGGCGCGACGAACGGCGAAGGCTTGTTGGTTACCAGCCCCAACGGGAGGCCTTTGGCATGCAGCGCGCTTAACGTTTCCGCCACCGCCGGGAACAGATAGCTGCCCTCTTCGGCGAATTCTGCGTAGTAACGGTCGAAGAGTTTGCGTAGCACGCGTAGCTGCTCTTCTTGCGGAATATCGCTGTGGTCAACCGACGGTTTGCCCTGCGTTTTACGCAGGCTGGCACGCTCCTGGCGCGCCCAGGTCAGCGCGCGTTCCATTAGGACATCGGCGCCGTTACCAATCCAGGTTATCACTCGCTCTTCGCCAGCGGTCGGCAATTCCAGGGCATACAGCGCGTTGTCTACCGCTGCCGTTAAGCCTGGCGCGCTATCCACTAACGTGCCGTCGAGATCAAACGCAACGCCCTGAATGGTTTCTAATTTACTCATGACTTACCTTTACCAGTTCACTGCGCATTTCATCAATCACTTTTTTGTAGTCCGGCTGGTCGAAAATGGCCGAGCCGGCGACAAACATATCGGCACCTGCCGCAGCAATCTCACCAATGTTATTGGCTTTCACGCCACCGTCGACTTCCAGGCGAATGTCGAAACCGGAGACGTCAATCCGACGGCGTACTTCACGCAGCTTCTCAAGCGTGTGCGGAATAAAGGACTGGCCGCCGAAGCCCGGGTTAACGGACATCAGCAGGATAACATCGAGCTTATCCATCACGTGGTCGAGGTAGCTCAGTGGCGTCGCCGGATTGAGCACCAGGCCCGCTTTACAGCCATGCTCTTTAATCAGCTGCAAAGAACGATCGACGTGTTCAGAGGCTTCCGGATGGAAAGTGATAATGCTGGCGCCTGCAGCAGCGAAATCAGGAATGATGCGGTCGACGGGTTTGACCATCAGATGCACGTCAATCGGAGCGGTGATACCGTATTTGCGCAGGGCTTTGAGCACCATCGGGCCCATCGTCAGATTGGGTACGTAATGGTTGTCCATCACGTCGAAGTGAACAACATCGCCACCTGCCGCCAGAGCCTTCGCGGTATCTTCACCCAGACGGGCAAAGTCGGCCGACAGAATCGAAGGGGCAATCAAATACTGTTTCATCCGCATCTCCTTGAAAACGATTATGGTTTTGCCGGGCGATACAGCGCCAGCAGTTCATCCACCTTTTTGCGCGTGCCACCATTGCTGCTGATGCTGCGCCGGACTTTAACCTGAAATTGTTTTGCTGCTTTGTACCACTCACGCGTATCGGGCGTGTCATGGTTCGAAATTAACACCGGAATTTGGTTGCTGACCAGTTTTTCCGCCATTTCGGCCAAGTGCGCTTGCTGCGCCGGGCTAAAGCTGTTGGTGTGGTAGGCGGTAAAATTGGCGGTCGCGGACAGCGGCGCGTACGGCGGATCGCAGTACACCACGGAGTCTTTGTCCGCCATCGCCATACAGTCCTCGTAGGACATGCAGTGGAATTCTGCGTTCTGCGCCTTGTGCGCAAAATGGTTTAACTCGGCTTCCGGGAAGTACGGCTTTTTATAACGGCCAAACGGTACGTTGAACTCGCCCTTCATGTTATAGCGGCATAAGCCGTTGTAGCCATGACGGTTCAGATACAAAAACAGCACCGCACGACGCAGCGGCTCCCGGCATTGATTGAACTCGGTCCGCAGCTGGTAATAGATTTCAGCATTGTTATTCGCTGGGACAAACATCGCCTGCGCGGCAGAGATGTACTCAGCGGTCTGCATTTTGACAATGTTATAGAGATCAATCAGATCGCTGTTGATATCAGCGAGAATATAGCGGGAATAGCGGGTATTCAGGAATACGGAACCGGCCCCGACGAAGGGCTCGATCAAACATTCGCCTTGTGGCAGATGTTTTTCAATATCGTTCAGCAGAGGATATTTACCCCCTGCCCATTTCAAAAAAGCGCGATTTTTTTTCATGCTGTCTGGCTACTTACACTTTCTCCGGCTGAGGAGAAAAGCTCCTGCAGCATCCTGCGCTTAAAAACACATTCGCCTTCAGCCCGCAAATGCAGACTGAAGGCGCTGTGTCATGTACTGCTATTGTTTCAGGTCGGACTGAACCTGATGCAACGGTTTCGCCCATGGGTTTTTCGCCTGGACATTGGCAGGCAGCGCAGCAACGGCACGTTTCGCATCGTCTTTTGTCGCATACATACCACTGACCAGCACATACCAAGGCTGACCGTTACGGGTCGTCTGGTAGACCACGTACTTCTGGATGTTCTCTTTCTTCGCCCAGTTGTTCAGGTTGTCATAGTTTGACGAGCTGCTGAGCTGCAGGGTGTACTGCGAACCCGGAGCAGTTTTGAGCGAGCCAACATCACCGGTTTCTTTACCCGCTGCGGCCGCAGTCGCTGCCGTTGCAGTCGCTGCTGCGGCTGGCGCTGCTGCGGCTGGCGCGGTGGTCGTTGCTGCCGGTTTTGCGGTGCTGGTTGCAGCAGGCTTAGCCGGCTCTACCACTGGTGCGGTAGATTTTGCTGGCGTGCTGGTCGCCGCAGTTTCAGTGTGCTTAGGCTGCGCAACCGGCTTAGGCTCTACGGCTTTCGCTGTCGCCTGTGGTTTGCTCTGCGGCTTCGGCTCGATCACAGCGTGTTTACGCTCTGGACGGGTCGTAGCAGCAGGTGCGCTTTCTGCGGTGTTGGTTGCCTGACGTGAAGCACTACCATTACGCACTGGCGCAACGGTTGCTGGTTCTGTCGGCAGTGTGGAGTTTGCAACGGCACCGTCAATCTGGCCCTGCTGTTGAGTCAGCGCATTGTTCAGGTCACCCTGCACTTCGACACGCTGTTGGCCTTGCGGCGCAGCAGTATTCTGACCCTGAGTTGGGGTAGAAGAGATTGGCGGCAGAGAAACGTCCTGCTGGGAATTCGCGGCATTCGGATCCACTGGCGCAGTGCCAGGGGCAGGCTGAGCGCCATTAGCCTGATCGGCTGGTGCTCCGTTGTTCGCGGCCAGATCGATGCTCTTCGCATCAGTAGAAGCTTGCTCGCTGGAAGATGACGGCGCTTTCAGCGCAGAGCCAATCCCAACAATCAGCAGCAGCAGAACCAGAATACCCACACCCATCATGATGTACTGTCGGGAAGCCGGTTTACTGGCTGGCTTTTTTTTGCGTTTACGCGGGCGTTGCTCTACAGGCTCTTCCGCGTCGAGATCTTCTTCAGACTCGTCGTAATACGCTTCTTCATCTTGTTCCTCGCGCTCTTCACGTACCTTACGGGTACGCGACGGGCGGCGTTCGTCGGCGTCGAGATCGACGTCATCGAAGTTAATCTGCTGATCGTTTTCACGATCGGAAGATTGACGGGAACGACCAGCACGACGATCGCTGGGATCGGGCTTCAGATCGTCTTCTGGTTTGAATTCATCCATTTAACACCCCACTAAAAGGCTTATGCCAACGACACTTGCACATCACCTGAAGTTAAACGCCGCTATTGCGGCATGACCTTTCTTATTAGTTACGCCTGCTGGCAATCAGCAATGGCGCCAAGAACTACATCGTGCGCAACACCGCCACGCACCTCACTTTTGCCAATCGAAAGCGGCAAAACCAAACGCATCTCGCCGGCGAGTACCTTTTTATCCCGCATCATGTGCGGAAGGTACGCGTCGGGAGACATTTCACGCGGGCCGGAGACCGGCAACTTTGCCCGTTCGAGCAGGGCAATAATCCGCTGTGTATCTTTTGCCTCAAACTGACCGAGGCGCTCCGAAGCGTGTGCCGCCATGACCATTCCGGCCGCGACCGCCTCACCGTGAAGCCAGTTACCGTAACCCATTTCGGCTTCGATAGCGTGACCAAAGGTGTGCCCCAGATTGAGTAAAGCACGTAAGCCGGTTTCGCGCTCGTCTGCGGCAACAACTTCGGCTTTCAGCTCACAACAGCGACGAATACAGTAGGCCATTGCTTTTTCATCAAGGGCCATCACTGCATCGATGTTGTTTTCGAGCCAGGAGAAGAATTCTGCATCCAGAATGATGCCGTACTTGATAACCTCGGCCAGGCCGGAGGAAAGTTCACGCGCAGGGAGCGTTTTCAGGCAATCAAGATCGATAACTACATTCACCGGCTGCCAGAAGGCGCCAATCATGTTTTTACCGAGGGGATGGTTAACGGCTGTTTTTCCGCCAACAGAGGAATCGACCTGTGACAATAACGTGGTCGGCACCTGGATAAAGCGCACGCCGCGCTGATAGCTTGCAGCCGCAAATCCGGTGAGATCGCCTACCACGCCGCCACCGAGGGCAACCAGTGTAGTATCACGACCATGAGGCTTTTGCAGTAACGCGGTGAAGACCGTTTCCATCACTGCCAGCGTCTTGTACTTCTCGCCATCAGGAATGATAACGCTGTCGACTTTCACGCCAGCCTGTTCAAGCACTGAACGTACCTTGTCCAGATAGACTGGTGCCAGCGTTTCGTTGGTGACCAGCATTGCCTGATCGCCCGACTTCAGTGGCAGGAAAGAAGCTGGATCGTTAAACAAACCAGCCGCGATGGTAATCGGGTAACTACGTTCCCCGAGAGTTACTGTGATCCTCTCCATAACGCGACGTCCACCTTGGTTACTAGCATTTACTGGCTATCTACACGTAATCCTTCAGGCTGCTCGCTGGTCGGTTGCTTTCGCTCCCCGATTGCTGACAGATGTCAGCAAGAGTTCACGCCGTTGCCGCCATGATGCAGCTTGAACGATTTCGTATAGCGTTGACCAGAATCAGTTACTTTCCAGCATATTAATAATCTGGTTTGCCACCACTTTCGCGCTCTGATCGTCAGTGCGGATTGTGACATCGGCAATTTCTTCGTATAAAGGATTACGCTCGCCTGCCAACGCTTCCAGGACTTCACGCGGTGGCGTTTCAACCTGCAGCAGCGGACGCTTTTTATCACGTTGCGTACGCGCCAATTGCTTCTCAATTGTGGTTTCGAGGTACACCACAACGCCGCGAGCGGAGAGACGATTGCGCGTTTCACGGGATTTCACAGAGCCGCCGCCAGTTGCCAGCACAATTCCCTGCTTTTCCGTCAATTCATTGATGATTTTTTCTTCGCGGTCACGGAAACCGTCTTCGCCTTCGACATCAAAGACCCAGCCCACGTCAGCGCCAGTGCGTTTCTCAATCTCTTGATCAGAATCGTAAAATTCCATATTGAGCTGTTGAGCTAACTGGCGCCCAATAGTGCTTTTGCCGGCACCCATAGGCCCAACCAGAAAGATATTGCGTTTCTCTGCCATTTTTTCGGTACTACTAAGACTATTTCGTTAATAATAAACCCGCGACGCGAACCACAACGGCGACGCCAGGCATGAACTGAAACCTCATATGCGATAGTGCGAGAGTCAGACCGAAAATTATCTCAATATACCGGCAGGTTTGGCAACTCTAATAATTACCAGATTTTGCAGGGCACCGACTCTCAAATCGGTACTCCTTGTATGCTAAATCCGGTCTCACGTCAAACACCTGAAACGTGTTCAGTACGAAAAGAATGTCAGTAAATCCTTTATTGCACAGAAATAATACGCGGTGTGATGAACACAACCAGCTCTCGCCGTTCGCTGTCTTTTCCATCATGACGGAACAACTGACCCAGCCAAGGGATGTCGCCCAGCACCGGGATACTGTCTCGCGCTGTCTTATTCTTTTGCGAAAATATCCCACCCAGTGCCAGCGTTTCACCACTTTTCACCTCAACCTGCGTCTCGATCTCCTGCTTATCTATCGCCAGAACTTCCCCTTCCGCTTGCTGTAAAACCTGCCCGGGCATGTCTTCGGTGATTTTCAGTTTGAGCCGCACGCGGTTATTTTGCAGCACCGTTGGCGTCACCTCCATGCCCAGAACCGCTTCTTTAAATTCCACCGACGTCGCACCGCTTTCCCCGCTGGAGACCTGATACGGGATTTCCGTGCCCTGCTTGATACTCGCCGGTTGCAAGTGCGACGCCAGCAGATGCGGGCTGGCGATAATCTCCAGTTGCTGTTTTTGTTCCAGCGCTGAGAGCTCCAGCTCCAGCAGCCTTCCGCTGATTTTGCCGATGTTAAACCCGGCATGGGTGGTCGCGTTTGCCACCGAAAGGTCACTGCCCAACGTGGTTATCTTGCCCAAACCTACGCTGCCGTCGGCATCGGCCAGACTCCATTTCACGCCCAGTTCACGCAGGCTCTTCTCATTAATTGTTACGATATGAGCAGTTAATTCAATCTGGCCTATCGGTAAATCCATCTCGTTAACCCAGGCGAGCAAATCGGTAAGGTGCTGTGTGTCATCGCGAATAAGCAAGCGATTAGAACGTTTATCGACCGTCATCGCTCCGCGACTGCTCAGTAGTTTCTCCCCGGCTTTCGCAAGCTCTGCGGCATCGGCATATTGCAGAGAGACGCTTTGGCCTTTCAACGGTACCGTCGATAAGCGCCGTTGGGTCTCAGCTTCGCGTTGGGCCTGTTTTTCGGCCAGCCATGCTTTGGTATGTACGAACAGCACGCTACCCTGCCTTTCCAGCGCCAGCCCCGCACTGCTCACCACCGTCTGCAGAGCCTGCATCCAGGGCAGATTATTGAACTGGAGCGATATTTGCCCGCTGACATCAGGAGCGATAACGATATTCCGATCACCTAACCCGGCAATGGCCTGTAAGACCTGCGCAACAGGCACCTCATCCACCATCAGGGAGACCGCCTTTTCCTTGCCCGATACCGCGAAGGCCATCAGTAATAAGCCCAGAAGCATCCTTCGAATCATGTTTCGTTCCCTCTTTCATCCAGCGCCACTGCGACGGGTCGCAATCCAGGCCGGCAGTGATGTCCATGTAGCCGGATTGAACGTCTGCGACCGTCCAGCCATTTTCCAGCCGCTGCCCTTGATTCAGGCGTCGCCATTTACCACCGGGTACCTGAACGATGCCCGTTCGCTGCTCGCCGTGGCTTACAGAGCCGCGGTAATGCCAGAGCGTCTGCTGCGATGTGGCGCAGGGGTCTTCTACCCGTTGGAACGGGTCGCGCATGCCGAGCAGACACGGCAGCGAAAGCATTAATAGCACCCGCCAGTCAGTCATCGCCGTTAGCCTCAATCAGCAGCGTCAGCCGCAAATACTGCTGTTCCGGCTGGATACTAAACCCCCGAATGGCGCGACCCCGCTCGGCCAACTGATTAAAAAGAGGCGGAATGCCCGGCCAGTTCGCCTCCAGCGTGAGCTCTCCCCCGCTGCCCGCCGGTTGCCAACTCACAACACGGGTGCCAGGGCTATCCATATCGAGCGCCGAAAAAGGTTTCGTCAGAGCGGGCGATTCGCGAGGCGCGACAGGCAGCAGCGGCATAATTTTCTGCCACTGCGCATTGAGTGGAGACAGGTCTGGCTCAATGGACGGTTCACGGCTGCAAAAATGCCCGGCAACAACCAGCACTCCCAGCATCATTAACCCGATGCCGAGCCGTACCCGCGGTGAAAAATCACACCAGCGGTCAGCGAACCTCTGCATCAACGGCCTCCGTCTGCAGCTGATAGCTAAACTGCCAGCGCCCTTGCTCATCGCGACGCGTTGCGCCCGGTGTGACAGTGCCAAAGCCCGGCAGGCTTCGTGCCACGAGCTCAACCTGAGTCAATGTGGGGAAGCGGTTTGCCAGCCCCGTAAAGCGTAATGCATCGCCCTGCCACTCCAGTGCGGTGAGCCACGCCTGTGCGGGCATTTTTTCCGCCAGTGTCAGCAGCGTTGTTTGCCAGCGAAGCGTCAACAGCCGCTGCTGCTCACGCCGTTTTACGACCCGCGCACGCGCGTGCTCCACGTGAAGCCGCCGCTCCTGTTGAGTCAGCATCTGGCGCACCGCCTGGTCGCTCTCCTGTCGCAAAGCCAGCCAGGTATGCTGCTGCGACTGCCGGGCGCGACCGGCAATAATCAGCGCCAGCGTTATCAACAAAACGCCGATAAACATCGCGCCCCATAAGCGCAAACACTCACGTCGGCGCTGTTCGCGCCAGCACAGTAAGTTCACCTGCCGGCGCATCTCAGTTCACTCCCAGGGCGAGTGCCAGGGCAATGGCGAACGCGTCACCGCATTCCGGCAGCGGAGGCTGGAGCTGGTTCAAGGGAAACCACGGATTAAAACATTGCCCGCCAGCGGACTGCGTGGTGCACTCCATCAATCCGTCGGGCTGTTCTGCGTTGCAGCCCCAGGCGGTGCGCGTTGCCCACAACCATTGGTCTTTGCCGCGCCAGCAGATCCCCGGAATGTCGCTGTCCATCCACGGCAGAAAATGTTGTAAGGCGCTGGCATCCGGAGTGACCGCGGAGAGATTCAGGCCCGCCACGCGCAGGCGCTGCTGCAACTGTTCAATATCGCGCTTTCTGGCGGCGGTCACGCTGTAACTATTCGTGTCAGCGTTTTGGTAGTCGAAGATGAGACTTTCAGCCGGCATTTCGAGCTGTTTTGCCACCGTGCTGGCCACCCACTGCGCCAGCTCGCTTTCACGTAGCGTCATCTGCGGCGGTGGCAGCTGAATTTGTAGCGTGTCTGAGGCGGGAAGTGCGACCGCAACACGATGAAAGCGGGGCATTTCACGCTGAATTCGGCGCAGCGCCGCCGCCATACTTTTATCGCAACGTTCATCCTCCAGCGGCAGTTGCCACCAGCGGCGTAATGCACGCCCTAAACGTGTTTTCTGTAGCGCAACGCAGACGATGCTATCCTGCTGAAAGTGCAATCCAGCCTGCCATTGACTGTAAGCCATTCTTACGATCTCCTTATCCATCAACCCATTAGAGCGATTCCCTAAATAGTTCGAACTGTAGGAAGGCGGCAAGTCAGTGAGTCCCCAAGAACTTACTTGAGGGTGAACGAATGCAGCCAACGCCCATACAGTTTGAAATATGACGGGTATATCAATGCTTCAGGCTTGCCTTTATACTACCGCGCGTTTGTTTATAAACTGCCCAATTACCTCTAAATGGGAAATCTCCGGTGAAGTTCGTAAAGTATTTATTCATCCTTGCAGTCTGTTGCATTCTGCTGGGAGCAGGCTCGATATATGGCCTCTACAAATTTATTGAGCCCCAGCTACCCGACGTAGCCACGCTCAGAGATGTGCGCCTGCAGATCCCAATGCAAGTCTTCAGCGCCGATGGCGAGCTTATTGCCCAGTACGGTGAAAAACGTCGTATTCCGGTCACCCTGAGCCAAATGCCGCCAGAGCTGACGAAAGCCTTTATTGCGACAGAAGACAGCCGTTTCTACGAGCATCACGGGATTGACCCTGTGGGGATTTTCCGTGCGGCAAGCGTGGCGCTGTTCTCCGGCCACGCCTCTCAGGGTGCGAGTACTATTACTCAGCAGCTGGCGCGTAACTTCTTCCTCAGCCCGGAAAAAACGCTGACGCGTAAAATTAAAGAAGCGTTCCTGGCGATCCGCATTGAGCAGTTGCTCAGCAAAGATGAAATTCTTGAGCTGTACCTGAACAAGATTTACCTCGGCTATCGCGCTTACGGCGTCGGTGCTGCCGCGCAGGTCTATTTTGGCAAGTCGATTGATCAGCTGACGCTGAGCGAAATGGCGGTAATTGCCGGTCTGCCGAAGGCGCCGTCAACCTTTAACCCGCTGTATTCGATGAACAGAGCGACCGCCCGTCGTAACGTGGTGCTGTCGCGTATGCTGAGTGAAAACTACATCACCCAGGCGCAGTACGATTCAGCGGTCCGCGAACCGATTGATGCCAGCTACCATGCGCCGGAAATTGCTTTCTCCGCGCCGTACCTGACAGAAATGGTGCGCCAGGAAATGGTCAGCCGTTACGGCGACCAGGCCTACGAAGACGGTTATCGCGTTTACACTACTATCGGTCGTAAAGATCAGCTGGCGGCGCAGAACGCATTGCGTACCAACGTGATGGATTACGATATGCGTCACGGCTATCGCGGCCCGGCCAACGTGCTGTGGAAAGTGGGCGAAACCCCGTGGGACAGCAAAAAAATCACCGATACGCTGAAGAGTTTGCCGACCTACGGGCCGCTTGAGCCTGCAGTGGTCACATCGGCAGATCCTCAGCAAGCCATGGCGATGACCGCCGACGGCACATCGGTGCAACTGAACATGGACGGAATGCGTTGGGCGCGTCCGTACCGCTCCGATACCCAGCAGGGTTCAACGCCGCGTAAAGTCACCGACGTTGTCCAGACCGGCCAGCAAATCTGGGTTCGCCAGGTAAATGAGAGTTGGTGGCTGGCACAGGTTCCGGATGTGAACTCCGCGCTGGTGTCCATCAATCCGCAAAACGGCGCCATTATTGCGCTGGTGGGTGGCTTTGATTTCAATCAGAGCAAATTTAACCGTGCCACCCAGGCGCTGCGTCAGGTCGGTTCTAACATCAAACCGTTCCTTTATACCGCGGCGATGGACAAAGGTCTGACGCTGGCGAGCATTCTGAACGATGTGCCGATTTCCCGTTGGGATGCCGGTGCCGGTTCCGATTGGAGTCCGAAAAACTCACCGCCGCAGTACGCCGGTCCGATTCGTCTGCGCCAGGGTCTCGGCCAGTCGAAAAACGTGGTGATGGTACGCGCTATGCGTGCGATGGGCGTGGATTACGCCGCAGAATACCTGCAGCGCTTTGGTTTCCCGGCCAATAACATTGTGCGGACAGAATCGTTAGCGCTCGGCTCAGCCTCCTTTACGCCGCTTCAGGTAGCGCGTGGTTACTCGGTGATGGCCAACGGCGGCTTCCTGATTGACCCTTACTTCATCAGTAAAATTGAGAATGACGCGGGCGGAACGCTTTTCGAAGCCAAACCGAAAATTGCCTGTGGCGATTGCGATATTCCGGTGATTTACGGGGATACGCCGAAGTCCGACGTGCTGGAAAACAAAGACGTTGAAGACGTGGCCACGTCCCTGGAACCTAAAAACTCCACGGTACCAATGCCTAGCCTTGAACAAGCGAACCAGGCGCTGGTTGCCCGCAGCGGCGGTCAGGAATATGCGCCACATGTTATCAGCACCCAGCTCTCCTTCCTGATTAAGAGCGCGCTGAATACCAATATCTTTGGCGAACCGGGCTGGCAAGGTACAGGCTGGCGTGCAGGCCGTGACCTGAAGCGACATGATATCGGCGGTAAAACCGGGACTACCAACAGCTCGAAAGATGCGTGGTTCTCAGGTTACGGTCCAGGGGTGGTAACATCGGTGTGGATTGGCTTTGACGATCATCGCCGTGACCTCGGCCGCACTACCGCTTCCGGCGCGATTAAAGATCAGATTTCCGGCTACGAAGGCGGCGCGAAGAGCGCACAGCCCGCCTGGGACCTGTACATGAAATCGGCGCTGGAAGGCGTGCCTGAACAGCCATTTACGCCGCCAGCGGGCGTGGTGACGGTCAACATCGACCGTAGCACCGGGCAGCTGGCAAGCGGGGGCAGCAGTCGCGAAGAGTACTTTATCGAGGGTACGCAACCGACCCAACAGGCGGTGCGCGAAGTGGGCACCACGCTGATGGATAACGGCGAAACTCACGAACTGTTCTGACAAAAAAGGCGCCTCTGGCGCCTTTTTACTGATCTAAATAAAGCTCATGAGGCTTTTGCCCGGTGGCGCTACGCTTACCAGGCCTACTCGCCCAAACGGCCCTGCGCTTTCAGCCATTCACGCACCAGGAACAGCGCGCTCACGTTACGGGCTTCGTTGAAATCAGGGTCTTCCAGCAACGTCAGCATCTGAGCCAGTGGCCAGCGCACCTGCGGCAGCGGTTCAGGTTCGTCACCCGGCAATGATTCCGGATAAAGATCTTCCGCTACTACGATATTCATTTTGCTGGAGAAGTACGACGGCGCCATCCCGAGTTTCTTCAGAAACGTCAGGTTATTGGCACCGAATCCCACTTCCTCTTTCAGCTCGCGGTTGGCGGCTTCAAACACGGTTTCCCCCGCATCGATAAGCCCTTTCGAAAACCCGAGCTCATACGATTCCGTACCCACGGCGTATTCGCGGATCAGAATGAGATGGTCGTCAACAATGGGGACTATCATCACCGCTTCACGTGTGGAAGGACGCATCCGTTCATACACGCGGCGCTCGCCGTTGCTGAATTCCAGGTCCACGCTCTCCACATTAAACAGTCGAGAACGCGCTACCGTTTCAACTTTATGGATGGTGGGTTTTGTTAAGGGTTTATCCATGGTGACCTGTGTTTGCTGTGATAACAGGGTAATTGTGCGATATACCGCACAGTTTAGGCAATTCCCGACTTCACATATTTACATTTGTGTAACTTTCAGCGTGATTCACTTTTTTAAACAAAAAGTCAAGACCTTGCAATGGATTTGAGAATTTGCTGATATTCGCTTGCGTTGACCTCTGATATGCTCAAAAGTTGCGTCAGAACGTAATAAATCTTTCAAGTTCTGGGTGATACGTGCCGATAGCTAACTACGGGCTCACGTTCTGTGTTAATGGGCAACCGACGAAACCTGTAAGAATAAGTATGATGGGAAAAGCATGGGCACCTTTTTGATTCTTTTCGCTGCTATGCTGGCCTGCGCATTGCTTGCAGGGTGGTTCTATCGACAGCGCTCACAGCACCGGCGTATTCCCCGGCTGCATACATTTACCGGCGCGACTACGCGTAAGCTGTCCAGCGAAGAACGCAGTGCCGTCGAAAGTTATGTCGAAAGCCTGGGCCGAACGCTGGAAGTTCCTGCATCCGGAGCCACCGTGGCACCGTCCGTGCTGACGCTTAATGCCCAGAGCAACATCGTCTATATTGTCACTCAGTCGATCACCCGCTACGGCATCACCACGGAAGATCCGAACAAGTGGCGCTACTTCCTCGACTCCCTTGAAATCCATCTGCCGCCTTTTTGGGAGCAGTACATCAATGACGAGAACGAAGTTGAACTGATTCACACCGATTCCCTGCCGCTGGTCATTTCACTCA
This sequence comes from Scandinavium hiltneri, assembly GCF_024764835.1. Lineage (GTDB taxonomy): Bacteria > Pseudomonadota > Gammaproteobacteria > Enterobacterales > Enterobacteriaceae > Scandinavium > Scandinavium hiltneri. Next base: position 70,510 of record NZ_JALIGE010000074.1, read on the forward strand.
ACGGCCATACGCTGCGCGACCATAAGCAGGAAGCGCGAGGCTACGCGCTGGAGCAAGTGCCATCGACCCAGGCATCCATTCGCGGGGAAGAAAGCGAGCAGATTGAACTGCTGAATATTCGCCAGGAAAGCCACGAGGAATATGCCCTGAGTCGCCCGGACGGCCTGCGTGAAGCGCTGCTGATTGTCGGCTCATTCCTGCTGTTTTTCTGCGCCCTGATGGTGCCGGAAGTGTTTGTCCCGTGGGTCACCGGTGGTGCGATATTGCTGCTGGCGTTTGGCCTGTGGGGCCTGTTTGCTCCGCCGTCGAAAACCGCGCTGCGCGAAATTCACTGCCTGCGAGGCACCCCGAAACGCTGGGGTCTGTTCGGTGAAAACGACCAGGAGCACATCAACAACATTTCGCTCGGTATTATCGACCTGATTTACCCGCGCCATTGGCAGCCGTTTATCACGCAGGATCTCGGCCAGCAAACCGATATCGACATTTACCTCGATCGCCACGTCGTGCGTCAGGGCCGCTTTTTGTCGCTGCATAATGAAGTGAAGCACTTCCCGCTCCAGCACTGGCTTCGCAGCGCCATTATTGCCGGTGGTGCGCTGCTGATTGTGATGATGCTGTGGATGAGTGTTCCGCTCGGGATGCCGTTTAAATTTACGATATCGTGGTTGAAAGGCGCGCAAACTATTGAAGCCACCACCGTTAACCAGCTCGATCAGGCTGGCGTGCGTGTTGGCGATACGCTGCATATTTCCGGCACCGGCATGTGCAATATCCATTCGCAGGGCACGTGGACCGCGCAGGATAACTCGCCGTTTATGCCTTTTGACTGCTCGCAAATTATCTGGAATGACGCCCCGCCGCTGCCGCTGCCGGAATCCGATATCGTCACCAAAGCCACGGCGCTGATGCAGGCGGTAAATCGCCAACTGCATCCTAGCCCGGATGACAGCTCTCGCGTCAGCCCGGCTCTGCGATCAGCCATTCAGAAATCCGGGATGGTATTGTTAGATGACTTCGCCGATATCGTGCTGAAAACGCAAGATTTGTGCTCTGCCGAAGATGACTGTGCGCGCCTGAAGAATGCGCTGGTCAACCTCGGTAATACCCGCGACTGGGAAACGCTGACCAAACGGGCCAGCGCCGGAAAACTGGATGGCGTCAACGTACTGTTGCGCCCGGTCAGCGCGGAATCACTGGATAACCTGGTGACAACCTCAACCGCACCGTTTGTGATGCGTGAAACCTCACGCGCGGCGCAGGCCTTAAACAGCCCGGCGCCTGGCGGCTTCCTGATTGCCAGTGATGAAGGCAGCGATCTGGTATCGCAGCCGTGGCCGTCGGTCAGCCTGTACGACTACCCGGCACACGAACAGTGGACCGAATTCCAGCGCCTCGCCGGTATGCTGATGCATACGCCGTTCAACGCCGAAGGGATTGTCACCAATCTCTACACCGACGCCAATGGCACCAAACACATCAATCTGCACCGTATACCGGACAGCTCTGGCTTGTGGCGCTACGTCAGCATTACGCTGCTGATGCTGGCGATGCTGGCCTGCTTTGCCTGGAACGGGATTCAGGCCATTCGCCGCTACCATCGTCACGGCATGCGCATGGCGGAAATTCATAAATACTACGAAAGCAGCCTTAACCCCATGCTGCTGACCTCGCCTGACCTGCTGCATCAGGATCCCACAGACAGCTAAACCGCCCTGCTCCCGCTTGCGCGACCGGTGTGATAACCTGTCGCGCATTCTTCCGGCTGGAGACGCAACATGCATTTTGACATCGACTGGAACGAGGTCGACACCGTTCTGCTGGATATGGACGGTACGCTTCTCGATCTCGCATTCGACAATTATTTCTGGCAGCAGCTGGTCCCGGAAACTTACGGCGCGCAAAACGGTATCAGCCCGCAGGAAGCGCGGGAACGTATCAGCCAGGAATATCACGCCGTGCAGCATACGCTAAACTGGTACTGTCTGGATTACTGGAGCGAGCGCCTGGGGCTGGATATCTGCGCCATGACGACCGCGCAAGGTCCGTATGCCGTGCTGCGTGATGACACCGTGCCGTTCCTGGATGCTCTGCAAGCCAGCGGCAAGCGCCGCATATTACTGACCAACGCGCATCCGCATAACCTGGCGGTGAAGCTGGAACATACCGGTCTGGCGTCACACCTTGATTTATTACTTTCCACCCACACATTTGGTTATCCGAAAGAAGATCAGCGTTTGTGGCAGGCTGTTGCCGAAGAAACCACACTGGATGCGCATAAGACGCTGTTCATTGACGACAGTGAACCCATCCTCGATGCCGCTGCGTTATTCGGTATTCGCTACTGCCTGGGCGTCACTAATCCCGACTCCGGCATTGCGGAAAAACAGTATCAGCGCCACCCGGCATTGAATGATTATCGTCGCCTGATCCCTGGGATCCGGTGAAGGAGAAGCCATGAAAGAGAAACTCACCGAAGCCGCCGTACGGCTGGATAAGTGGCTCTGGGCGGCCCGCTTCTACAAAACTCGCGCGGTTGCACGCGAAATGGTAGAAGGCGGTAAAGTGCATTACAACGGACAGCGCAGCAAACCCAGCAAAGTGGTGGAGATGAACGCCATGCTGACGCTGCGTCAGGGCAACGACGAACGGACGGTGATGATTAAAGGCATTACCGAGCAGCGACGCCCGGCCACCGAAGCCACGCTGCTGTACGAAGAAACTGCCGAAAGTATCGAAAAACGGGAAAAAATGGCCGTGGCCCGCAAGCTCAACGCGTTGACCATGCCGCACCCGGACCGTCGCCCTGACAAAAAAGAGCGCCGCGACCTGATGAGATTTAAACATGGGAACAGTGAGTAGCCGTTCCCTTAAGAGAGAAAATGATGATTCAACACGATCAATTACATCGCTATCTGTTTGAAAACGTGGCCGTACGCGGCGAACTGGTCACCGTCTCCGAAACGCTGGAGCAGGTTCTCGCGAATCACAGTTATCCGCAGCCGGTAAAAAACGTGCTGGCCGAGCTGCTGGTGGCAACCAGTCTGCTGACCGCAACGCTGAAGTTTGCCGGTGATATCACCGTGCAGCTGCAGGGTGATGGCCCCATGTCGCTGGCAGTGATTAACGGCAACAACAATCAACAGCTGCGCGGTGTGGCGCGAGTACAGGGCGATATCCCGGAAAACGCGGATCTGAAAACGCTGGTCGGTAATGGTTATCTGGTTATCACCATTGCGCCGGAAGAAGGTGAGCGCTATCAGGGCGTGGTGGGCCTGGAAGGCGATACGCTGGCGGCGTGTCTGGAAGACTATTTCCTGCGCTCCGAGCAGCTGCCGACGCGTCTTATCATCCGTACCGGTGAGCACGACGGCAAAATGGCGGCAGGTGGTATTTTGCTGCAGGTGATGCCAGCGCAAAACGCACAGACCACTGATTTCGAGCACCTGGCGACGCTGACCGACACTATCAAAGCGGAAGAGCTGTTTGGCCTGCCGGCGAACGACGTGCTGTGGCGTCTGTATCACGAAGAAGAAGTGACGGTTTACGATCCGCAAACGGTCGAATTCAAGTGCACCTGTTCCCGTGAGCGCTGTGCCGATGCGCTGAGAACGCTGCCAGATGAAGAAGTTGACAGCATTCTGGCCGATGACGGTGAAATCGATATGAACTGCGATTACTGCGGCAGCCATTACGTGTTTAACGCGATGGATATTGCCGAGATCCGCAACAACGCCTCCCCGGCGGATCCCCAGGTTCATTGATTTAGTCATCGCTTGTCCCCTCACTCCGGTCCTCGCTCCTATGGGCAAAGGGTTTGGGTGAGGAACTTGCGAGAAGTGAATCGATTTTTTCTGTAACTCTTCCGTAACTTATTTTCAGGAATGCGATTACATTCACATTCCATCAGTTCATAAAACCATTTGTTGACGGTTTAGGAACATTTCCCCCCACTAAAAAACGTTTCCTGCCATAATCTGTGTCGCCTCGTGACAGGAGTCACCGTGTTTTCCGTTAGTTTGACGAGAGTCCGGATACGCAAATCTATGAGCCTGGTCGCGGTCAATAACCCTCAAACAACCCTAAAATCATTGGCAGTACATATTGGCTAAGGAGCAGTGACATGCGTGTTAAAGGTATAACCCCGCAGGATCTCAAGGCTTATGGAATCAACGACGCCCAGGACATCGTCTACAACCCCGATTACGACACGTTATTTGAGGAAGAGCTCAACCCCACTCTGGAAGGCTATGAGCGCGGTATTCTGACAAATCTCGGTGCGATTGCTGTCGATACCGGTATTTTTACCGGCCGGTCGCCGAAAGATAAATACATTGTCCGTGATGACACCACCCGCGATACCGTGTGGTGGGCTGATAAAGGCAAAGGCAAGAACGACAACAAACCGCTCTCCCCGGAAACCTGGCAGCAACTCAAAGGACTCGTCACCCAACAACTTTCTGGTAAGCGTCTGTTTATCATCGATGCTTACTGTGGCGCTAACGCCGACACTCGCCTGTGCGTACGCTTTATTACCGAAGTAGCCTGGCAGGCGCACTTCGTGAAAAACATGTTTATCCGCCCAACGGACGACGAGCTGGCAACCTTTAAGCCTGACTTCGTGGTGATGAACGGCGCGAAATGCACCAATCCGAACTGGAAACAGCAGGGTCTGAACTCCGAAAACTTCGTGGCCTTCAACCTGACCGAACGCGTGCAGCTGATTGGCGGCACCTGGTACGGCGGCGAAATGAAGAAAGGGATGTTCTCTATCATGAACTACCTGCTGCCGCTGAAGGGCATAGCTTCGATGCACTGTTCAGCGAACGTCGGCGAAAAAGGCGATGTGGCAGTATTCTTTGGCCTGTCCGGCACAGGAAAAACCACTCTCTCCACCGATCCGAAACGCCGCCTGATTGGCGATGATGAGCACGGCTGGGACGACGATGGTGTGTTTAACTTTGAAGGCGGCTGCTACGCGAAAACCATTCGCCTGTCAGAAGAAGCCGAGCCGGATATCTATCACGCCATTCGCCGCGACGCGCTGCTGGAAAACGTCAGCGTGCTGGCCGACGGCACCATCGATTTCAACGATGCGTCGAAAACCGAAAACACCCGCGTCTCCTACCCGATTTACCACATCGACAATATCGTGAAACCGGTGTCGAAAGCGGGCCATGCAACCAAAGTTATCTTCCTGACCGCCGACGCCTTCGGCGTGCTGCCGCCAGTTTCTCGACTGACGGCTAACCAGACGCAGTACCACTTCCTGTCTGGTTTTACCGCCAAACTGGCGGGTACCGAGCGTGGCGTAACCGAACCAACGCCAACTTTCTCCTCCTGCTTTGGTGCAGCATTCCTGTCGCTGCACCCGACGCAGTACGCAGAAGTGCTGGTGAAACGTATGCAGGCTTCCGGCGCGCAGGCGTATCTGGTCAATACCGGCTGGAACGGCACTGGCAAACGTATCTCGATTAAAGATACGCGCGCCATTATCGACGCCATTCTCGACGGTACGCTGGATAACACTGAAACCTTCACGCTGCCGATGTTCAATTTGCAGATCCCAACTGAACTGCCAGGTGTGGATACGCACATTCTGGACCCGCGTAATACCTACGCATCACCGGAGCAGTGGCAGGAAAAAGCCAAAGCGCTGGCGAATCTGTTCGTGGAAAACTTTGAGAAGTACACCGACACCCCTGCGGGTGCGGCGCTGGTTGAGGCAGGTCCGAAGCTGTAACAGACTGCTGGGTGGCGCTACGCCGCCCTTCATCCAAAGTAAAAGGCCCGACACATCATCGTGTCGGGCCTTTTTTTAGCTTTCTTTGGTACTGGACGTTCGCACGACCGGCACTGGCAGCCACGCCCGAATCAACAATCCGCCCTTCTCGCTGGTATCAATCTCCAGCAAGCCGTTATGGTTGTCGATGATACGCTGCACGATGGCCAGACCCAGCCCGGTGCCGCTGGTGCTGCGCGCACTGTCGCCACGCACGAACGGCTGGAACAGGTGTTTACGTTGTTCAGGTTTGATACCCGGGCCATTATCTTCCACCTGGAACCAGACACGGTTTGGCTCGCTGCCACTGCTGACTTTGATCCAACCATTTCCATAGCGAGCGGCATTCACCACCATATTGGCCAGCGCGCGCTTGATCGACAGCGGGTGCATCCGCACCGGGATTTCTCCGGCCTGCATGTCCGTTTCAATCTCACGCTCGTAGCCGCTTTCTGCCGCCACGACTTCGCCGAGCACCGAATTCAGGTCGCCGAGCTCCATCGGCATTTCCTGGCCTGTACGCAGGTAGTCGATGAACTGCTCGATGATGGCGTTACACTCTTCGATATCCTTGTTGATGGATTCGGCAAGGTAACCGTCTTCTTCGCCCATCATCTCCGTCGCCAGACGGATACGCGTCAACGGCGTACGTAAATCGTGACTCACACCCGCCATCAGCAGCGTACGGTCGTCAGCGAGCTGCTTAACGCCTGCCGCCATATGGTTAAAGGCTCGGGTCACGGATCGCACTTCCGACGCGCCATACTCGCGCAGAGGAGGCGGAATGATCCCTTTACCAACCTGCAAAGCCGCGTGTTCAAGATCGACCAAGGGTCGGTTCTGAATACGAATAAACAGCCATGCACCGCCTATCGCCAGCAACATTATGGCCAGGGTATAGCGGAACAGCGGCGAGAAGTCGCCCTGATGGATTTCAGTCAGCGGCACGCGCACCCAAATGTTGGGCGACAGCCAAGTTTTCAGCCACACAACCGGCGAGCTTTTGTTGACCTCAACACGAACTTCTGTCGGGCCACCCAGCTGCTGAGCCATCTGCTGACTTAAGAATTCATAGTGCTGCGCCCAGCGTAGTCCGGCATCTTCCGCCGCTTCATCGGAATAGAGCGAAATGCCAAGCTCGCGGTAAATCTCACGTCGAAATGCCGGAGGCACCACCAGTTGGGTGCCATCCTCAAGCTGCAGTTTATCGGTCATTAGCATACGGACTTCGTAGGCCAGTACTTTATTGAACTGCTGAAGGCTCGGCAAAATCGCGAAGTTCAGGACCACAAGATAGGTCGTCACCAGGCTGACGAACAGCAAGGTGACGATGAGAAGCAACGTGCGGGCAAATGAACTTCGTGGTGAGAAGCGCATTCGCCTCATGCTTTAGAACCGTCCGGCACAAACACGTAACCCAGGCCCCACACGGTCTGAATGTAGCGCGGGTGCGCCGGATCTTCTTCCACCATGCGGCGCAGACGGGAAATCTGCACGTCGATGGAACGCTCCATCGCGGAATATTCACGGCCACGCGCCAGGTTCATCAGCTTGTCACGGGACAACGGCTCACGCGGATGGCTCACCAGCGCTTTGAGTACCGCAAATTCACCGCTGGTCAGTGGCATAGGTTCGTCTTCGCGGAACATTTCGCGCGTACCGAGGTTCAGCTTGAACTTACCGAATGCGATAACGGCTTCTTCCTGCGACGGTGCACCTGGCAGTTCGTTCGCCTGACGACGCAGCACGGCACGGATACGGGCCAGCAGCTCACGCGGGTTGAACGGTTTTGGAATGTAGTCGTCGGCACCAATTTCCAGACCCACGATTCGGTCAACCTCTTCGCCTTTCGCCGTCACCATGATGATTGGCATCGGGTTACTTTGGCTGCGCAGGCGACGACAAATGGAGAGACCATCTTCGCCAGGCAGCATTAAATCCAGCACCATCAGGTGGAAGGATTCACGGGTCAGCAGGCGATCCATCTGTTCGGCGTTGGCGACGCTTCGAACCTGGAAGCCTTGCTCGGTCAGATAACGCTCAAGAAGCGCACGCAGGCGCATGTCGTCATCCACAACAAGAATCTTATAATTCTCTTGCATTGTTTTTACTCCCAGAAGGTTCGTAACAATTATGAGTACGTATTCTCAAAAAAGCGTACGCCAGGCTCCAGCTAAATCTGGTATAAATTCTAGCCGAAATTGTTACAAAGCATATTTTACAGCAGCTTATCTGTACAATTCATCACAGAAAACTATTTTTTAACCAATTGACGTAATCTATGAGGCAAAATGTGCGCAAGCACAAGTAGTCACAAGGTAGCACCACAATGAAAACGCCGCTAATTACCCGTGAAGGGTATGAGAAGTTGAAGAAAGAGCTGGATTATCTTTGGCGCGAAGACCGCCCAGAGGTGACGAAAAAAGTCACCTGGGCCGCAAGCCTTGGAGATCGCAGCGAAAACGCCGATTATCAGTACAACAAAAAGCGTCTGCGTGAAATTGATCGCCGGGTTCGCTATCTGACCAAATGTCTGGAAAATTTAAAAATCGTCGATTACTCCCCGCAGCAGGAAGGCAAAGTCTTCTTCGGCGCGTGGGTGGAAATCGAAAATGACAATGGCGACACCAAACGCTTTCGTATTGTCGGTTATGACGAAATTTTCGGGCGTAAAGATTACATCTCCATCGATTCACCGATGGCCCGCGCGCTGCTGAAAAAAGAGGTCGGCGACCTCGCCATTGTGCAGACTCCGGCGGGTGATGCCAGTTGGTATGTCAATGAGATCGAGTATGTGAAATAACGCACCTGGAACACTCTGATTACGGATAGGTCCGGCTGGTATTTTGGCTGGCCAATCCGTATAACTATCCCCTGTTTTTCGATCCTACAGATGAAATAAAGCCATGATGAATGATTCGCTCTGCCGCATTATTGCGGGTGAACTTCAGGCCAGAAACGAACAGGTTACTGCTGCCGTTCGTCTGCTTGATGAAGGGAACACCGTGCCGTTTATCGCACGTTATCGTAAGGAAGTCACCGGCGGTCTGGACGACACCCAGCTGCGTAACCTGGAAACCCGTCTTGGCTATTTGCGTGAGCTGGAAGAACGCCGCCAGTCGATCCTCAAGTCCATCAACGATCAGGGCAAACTGAGCGACGAACTGGCGAAAGCCATCAACGGCACGCTGAGCAAAACCGAGCTCGAAGATTTGTACCTGCCGTATAAGCCTAAGCGCCGTACCCGCGGGCAAATCGCGATTGAAGCAGGCCTCGAGCCGCTGGCCGATTTGCTGTGGAACGAGCCATCGCACGTACCGGAAGACGAAGCCGCGAAATACATCAATGCTGATAACGGCGTAGCCGACACGAAAGCGGCCCTCGATGGCGCACGCTATATCCTGATGGAACGCTTCGCCGAAGACGCCCAACTGCTGGCGAAAGTGCGTAACTATCTGTGGAAAAACGCCCATCTCGTCGCCGTTGTGGTCAGCGGCAAAGAGGAGGAAGGCGCGAAATTCCGTGATTACTTCGATCACCACGAGCCGATTGCTACCGCGCCATCTCACCGTGCGCTGGCGATGTTCCGTGGCCGCAACGAAGGCATTTTGCAACTCTCCCTGAACGCCGATCCGCAGTTCGATGAGCCGCCAAAAGAGAGCCATTGCGAACAAATCATCATCGACCATCTCAATCTGCGTCTGAATAACGCCCCGGCAGACAGCTGGCGTAAAGGCGTGGTGAGCTGGACGTGGCGCATCAAAGTGCTGATGCACCTTGAAACCGAACTGATGGGCACCGTGCGCGAACGTGCAGAAGACGAAGCGATTAACGTCTTCGCCCGCAACCTGCACGATCTGCTGATGGCCGCTCCGGCGGGTCTGCGTGCGACCATGGGTCTCGATCCGGGTCTGCGTACCGGCGTGAAAGTGGCAGTGGTTGATGGCACCGGCAAACTGGTCGCCACCGACACCATTTATCCACACACCGGTCAGGCGGCGAAATCGGCGGTTGCCGTGGCAGCGCTGTGCGAAAAATACAATGTCGAGCTGGTGGCAATTGGCAACGGTACCGCCTCACGCGAAACCGAGCGTTTCTACCTCGACGTGCAGAAGCAGTTCCCAAAAGTAACGGCTGAAAAAGTGATCGTCAGCGAAGCCGGGGCGTCGGTGTATTCCGCCTCCGAACTCGCAGCGCTCGAATTCCCGGATCTCGACGTGTCTATTCGTGGGGCGGTGTCTATCGCCCGTCGCTTGCAGGATCCGCTGGCGGAGCTGGTGAAAATCGACCCGAAATCTATCGGTGTCGGCCAATACCAGCACGACGTCAGCCAGAGCCAGCTGGCGCGCAAACTGGACGCGGTAGTGGAAGACTGTGTGAACGCCGTCGGCGTTGACCTTAATACCGCCTCCGTGCCGCTGTTGACCCGTGTCGCGGGCCTGACGCGCATGATGGCGCAGAACATCGTGACCTGGCGTGATGAGAACGGTCAGTTCCAGAACCGTCAACAGCTGCTCAAAGTGAGCCGTCTGGGGCCGAAAGCCTTCGAACAGTGCGCGGGCTTCCTGCGTATCAACCACGGCGACAATCCGCTCGATGCCTCAACCGTTCACCCGGAAGCGTATCCTGTCGTGGAACGCATTCTGGCGGTGACCCAACAGGCGCTGAAAGCGCTGATGGGCAACAGCAGCGAGTTGCGTAACGTGAAAGCGGTCGATTTTACCGATGAACGTTTTGGTCTGCCGACGGTGACTGACATCATCAAAGAGCTTGAAAAACCGGGCCGTGACCCGCGTCCTGAGTTCAAAACTGCGAAGTTTGCCGACGGCGTGGAAACCATGAACGACCTGCTACCAGGCATGGTACTGGAAGGTGCGGTAACCAACGTCACCAACTTCGGCGCGTTCGTGGATATCGGCGTGCACCAGGATGGCCTGGTTCACATCTCGTCCCTTGCCGATAAATTCGTCGAAGATCCACACACCGTGGTGAAAGCGGGCGATATCGTGAAGGTCAAAGTGCTGGAAGTGGATATGCAGCGTAAGCGTATCGCGCTGACCATGCGTCTGGACGAGCAGCCTGGCGACACCAACAGCCGTCGTGGCGGTGGGGGCGGTCGTGAGCAGAATGCGCGCCCGGCAGCCAAAGCGGCAAAACCGCGCGGTCGTGAGGCCACGCCTGCCGGAAATAGCGCCATGATGGATGCGCTGGCCGCGGCGATGAAGAAAAAATAAGACTGTGCCCATCAGGCCCGTTTATTTATACCCTAAATAATTCGAGTTGCAGGAAGGCGGCAAGGCTGAGAATCCCCTGGAGCTTACTCAAGTAAGTGACTGGGGTGAGCAGGCGCTGCCGACGCACATGCAACTTGAAGTATGACGGGTATATAAGCGGGCCTGATGTATCGCGACATTATTCAGACACGCCTTTTTACCTTTCGTTAATTCTTCGCATTATTATTTTCACCCTGATAACAACTCTTCTATTTCGCAAACATCCTTTCCTGTAATAAATATTGAGCCACATCAAATTTGCGTCAATTATTCGGTAAACGAACATCCGTTCACATTTTATGGATTGAAGACAGAAACCATTCTCATTATCATCGTCACTGTTGATATTTTACCCTTTCCTGTTGGCACCATCCTTGGTTTCTTACGCCATTGCGTGCGTATGAAGGGATTTTCAATTAGCGATTCAAGCAGGTCTTATGCAATTCACTCCTGACAGTACGTGGAAGATAACCGGGTTCTCACGTGAAATTAGCCCGGCTTATCGGCAGAAATTACTTTCGCTTGGCATGCTGCCTGGCTCTTCTTTTCATGTCGTGCGCGTCGCGCCACTCGGCGATCCGGTTCATATTGAAACCCGTCGCGTCAGCCTGGTATTACGCAAAAAAGACCTGGCGTTAATTGAAATCGAAGCGCTTACCCGTTAATTCCTGCCAGACACAGCGAGTCCAGTAAAATGAAGAAATTAACCATTGGCTTAATTGGCAATCCTAATTCCGGGAAAACGACGTTATTTAATCAGTTGACCGGAGCGCGTCAGCGCGTGGGCAACTGGTCCGGCGTAACGGTTGAGCGCAAAGAAGGCCAGTTCACCACCACCGATAATCAGGTGACGCTGGTGGACCTGCCAGGCACCTATTCGCTGACCACTATCTCCTCGCAAACGTCGCTTGATGAGCAGATTGCCTGCCACTATATTCTGAGCGGCGATGCCGACCTGCTGATCAACGTGGTCGATGCCTCTAACCTTGAGCGAAACCTGTATCTGACGCTGCAATTACTGGAACTCGGCATTCCGTGCGTGGTGGCGCTGAACATGCTGGATATCGCGGAGAAACAGCAAATACGCATCGAAGTCGACGCGTTGGCAAAACGCCTCGGCTGCCCGGTTATCCCGCTGGTCTCTACGCGTGGGCGCGGAATCGAAGCGCTGAAAATGTCCATCGACCGCCATCAGGCCAATGACGATTTAGAACTGGTACATTATGCGCAACCATTGCTGCGTGAAGCCGATTCACTGGCGCAGGCGATGCCGCCAGAGATGCCGCTCAAACAGCGTCGCTGGTTGGGGCTGCAAATGCTCGAGGGCGATATTTACAGCCTTGGATTTGCCGGGGAACGCGCCCAACAGCAGCTCGATTCCACCTTGCAACGCCTGCAAACTGAAATGGATGACCCGGCCCTGCACATCGCCGATGCGCGTTATCAGTCCATCGCCGCCGTGTGTGATGTGGTGAGTAACACCCTGACCGCCGAACCGAGCCGTTTCACTGCCGCGGTGGACCGAATTATCCTCAACCGTTTCCTCGGCTTGCCGGTATTCCTGTTCGTGATGTACCTGATGTTCCTGCTGGCGATTAACATCGGCGGCGCGCTGCAACCGATTTTCGATGCAGGTTCAGTGGCTATCTTTATTCATGGTATTCAGTGGATTGGTGCCACCCTGCACTTCCCTGAATGGCTGACTATTTTCCTCGCGCAGGGGATTGGCGGCGGGATCAACACCGTGCTGCCGCTGGTACCGCAGATTGGCATGATGTACCTGTTCCTGTCGTTCCTCGAAGACTCCGGTTACATGGCCCGCGCGGCGTTTGTGATGGACCGCCTGATGCAATCCCTCGGGCTGCCGGGTAAATCATTCGTGCCGCTGATTGTCGGCTTTGGCTGCAACGTGCCGTCGGTAATGGGCGCGCGTACGCTGGACGCTCCGCGTGAACGCCTGATGACCATCATGATGGCGCCGTTTATGTCCTGTGGCGCGCGGCTGGCGATTTTCGCGGTCTTTGCCGCCGCTTTCTTCGGTCAGGAAGGCGCGCTGGCGGTGTTCTCGCTGTACGTGCTCGGCATCGTGATGGCTATCCTCACCGGCCTGATGCTCAAACACACCATTATGCGTGGCGAAGCATCGCCGTTCGTGATGGAGCTGCCGGTGTATCACGTGCCGCATCTGAAAAGTTTGATTATCCAGACCTGGCAGCGCCTGAAAGGCTTCGTTCTCCGTGCCGGTAAAGTAATTGTGATTGTCAGTATTTTCCTCAGCGCGCTGAATAGCTTCACGCTGAGCGGCCAGGCAGCGGACAACATCAACGATTCGGCGCTGGCGTCCGTCAGCCGCGTAATCACCCCGCTGTTCAAACCGATTGGTGTGCACGAAGACAACTGGCAGGCCACCGTGGGCCTGTTCACCGGTGCGATGGCAAAAGAAGTGGTGGTAGGAACGCTCAACACCCTCTACACCGCAGAAAATATCCAGCAGGAAGCGTTCAACCCGGCCGATTTCAATCTGTTGGATGAGTTGGGCGCCGCCGCGGGGGAAACCTGGCAGAGCCTGAAAGACACCTTCAGCCTGAGCGTACTGGCCAACCCCATCGAAGCCAGCAAAGGCGACGGTGAAATGGCAACCGGCGCGATGGGCGTAATGAGCAGCAAATTCGGCAGCGCAGCCGCCGCATACAGCTACCTGATTTTCGTCCTGCTCTACATTCCATGCATCTCGGTGATGGGCGCCATCGCCCGCGAATCAAGCCGCGGCTGGATGGGCTTCTCGGTACTGTGGGGGCTGAACATCGCCTACTCGCTGTCAACGCTGTTCTATCAGGTTGCCAGCTACAGCCAGCACCCGCGCTACAGCCTGACCTGCATTCTGTCCGTGGTCCTGTTTAACGTGGTGGTGCTGGGCCTGTTACGCCGCGCTCGCAGCCGGGTCAACGTCAACCTGCTGGCGACCAGGAAAACCGTCGACAGCTGTTGTAACAGCCCGGCGGGCGACTGTCACTAAGGACGAAATCATGGCATCAATGATTGAACTGCGTAACATGCTGGCATTGCAGGGCCGAATGGAGGCTCAGCAGCTGAGCCGCGCGCTGCATACGCCACAGCCGATGGTTGACGCGATGCTGATGCGAATGGAAGCGATGGGTAAAGCGAAGCGCATTGCAGAGGAACCGGCGGATTGTCTGAGTGGAAGCTGTAAGAGCTGCCCGGAAGGGAAAGCCTGTTTGCGTGAATGGTGGATTTTACAGTAACGACTCATTGATGTATCAAACGAAGAAGCGGGCCACTGGCCCGCTTTTTACTTATTTGTAGATATCAGCATTCGCGTGAACGGTTTTCTCGTTCTTCTCGCCTGCAATCACCACGAAGTAAGTTGCACCTTTTTCATCGGCTTTTTTCGACAGATCGTGTTTGGCATCCATTGGCGATGTGGTGCGCGAGGTGGTCACCGTACCAATCTTGGTGAGGTGCATTTTCGCCACGTCCTCTTTCTGAATTTCTTTGGCTGCAAACGCGCCGAAAGACAAAGAACCCAGTACCAGTGCCGTAACCATACCCGTAACATATTTCATAGCCGTACTCTCCTTAGGACCATTTTATGTGAGCGCTGCGCGCGTAAAGGCAATGCGCTGACGCAGCGACCTTCTAAGTATTGTCGCTGATATAAATTTCGCCAGTTTGCCTTAAAAATCAGACTATCACCTGCTTAAGCGCTACCAACTGCTGACAAAACTCCGTCGGATGGGAGATGAACGGGGCATGTGCCGCTTTGTTGAAAATAGATGACTGGCTGTTCGGCCAGCGCGCATCCAGCAGCGGGACCACCTTACGCGGCACGAGCCCGTCGAGGTGGCCGTAAAGCCGCAGGAACGGCATCTCAAGCGAAGCAAGCGGCTCGCGTAAATCCGCCGTTTTGAGGATTTCCAGCCCGCCGTTAAGCACTTCGGTCGTCGGCATGGGCAACGCCAGCACCGTGCTTTTCAGTCGACGCGCATCCTGGCGGGCGCTCTCGGTGCCAAGCGTCTGCAGAGCGAGGAAACGCTCCACCGTGCGCTGAAAATCTTCGCTCAGCTGCTGCTGGAAACCGGACAACACTTCCGGCTTGATGCCCGGCCAGTCGGCCTGCGCGGAAAAACACGGTGATGACGCAACGGTCACCAGCGCCTGCACGCGTTCCGGGGTGGTCAACGCCGCCAGGCTGGCCACCAGTCCGCCGAGACTCCAGCCGAGCCAAACCGCTTTTTCCGGCGCTTTTGCCAGAACCAGTGCGGTCATCTCTTCCAGCGAAAGCGCGCCAAAACCCGTGCTGCGTCCAAAGCCCGGCAGGTCCACCAAATGAAGCGTGAATTGCGAACTCAGTTCCGGCGTAATGCAATCCCATACTTCCGCGTTCAGCCCCCATC
The DNA here is from genome assembly GCF_024764835.1 of Scandinavium hiltneri. Taxonomy (GTDB): domain Bacteria; phylum Pseudomonadota; class Gammaproteobacteria; order Enterobacterales; family Enterobacteriaceae; genus Scandinavium; species Scandinavium hiltneri. The sequence goes on from NZ_JALIGE010000074.1 coordinate 85,980, forward strand.
CGTGCAGCAGCACAAGATGACAATTTCCTTCGCCTTTGGTTTGCCACCAGATGTCGTTCATCAGTTATTGTTCTCATTCTTCGAATTGGGAGGGGAATGATGCTAACAGCCCACGGCTTGTGCTGGCTATGCCAAATGCCGCTGACGTTGGTCCACTGGGGCGTTTGCTCGCGCTGCGCCCGCGCCGTGAGTTCTCGTCTGCCCGTCTGTCCACGCTGTGGTTTGCCTGCCGCTGGCGGGCAGACAGACTGCGGCCGCTGCCTGCAAAAAGCGCCGCCGTGGCAAAGCCTGGTCGCGGTGAATGACTACGGACCGCCGCTTTCAACGCTGGTGAAAACGTGGAAGTTCAACGCCAGGCCGGAGCTGGCCTGCGCGCTGGCGCGACTGCTGCTTCTACGCCTGCAACAGGGCATCGGGCGGCAAAAACCGGACCGGCTGCTCGCGGTTCCGCTCTGGCAACGCCGCCATTGGCGACGCGGATACAATCAGGCAGATTTACTCTGTCGCCCGCTTTCCCGCTGGTTGGGGATTGGCTATCAGCCCGAGGCGATTCATCGCGTCAGGCCAACGGCCACGCAGCATCAGCTTTCGGCGCGATTGCGTAAACAGAACCTGAAAAACGCGTTTCGTCTTGAATTCCCGGTACACGGACTCCATATCGCCCTTGTGGACGATGTCGTCACGACCGGCAGCACTGTGGCCGAACTTTCCCGCCTGCTTTTGCAAAACGGCGCCGCGTCAGTTCAGGTATGGTGCCTGTGTCGCACCTTGTAGACCCTTTGTGATGGGCGTATTATAACCGACTAAAGTAGTCAACTATTAGGCCAAAGCTATGATCCGTATTTCCGATACTGCACAAGCGCACTTTGCCAAACTGCTGGCAAATCAGGAAGAAGGGACACAAATTCGCGTATTTGTGATTAACCCCGGCACCCCGAATGCTGAATGTGGTGTTTCTTATTGCCCGCCGGATGCGGTGGAAGCCAGTGACACTGCCCTCAAATTTGACCTGCTGACCGCGTATGTTGATGAGCTGAGCGCGCCATATCTGGACGATGCGGACATCGACTTCGTGACCGACCAGTTAGGTTCCCAGCTGACGCTGAAAGCGCCGAACGCCAAAATGCGTAAAGTGTCTGACGATGCGCCGCTGATGGAGCGCGTAGAGTACATGATTCAGTCGCAGGTTAACCCGCAGCTCGCCGGTCACGGCGGTCGCGTGTCGTTGATGGAAATCACCGACGAAGGTTTCGCCATTCTGCAGTTTGGCGGCGGCTGTAACGGTTGTTCGATGGTCGACGTGACGCTGAAAGAAGGGATCGAGAAGCAGCTGCTGAACGAATTCCCGGAGCTGAAAGGCGTTCGCGATTTGACCGAACACCAGCGCGGTGAACACTCTTACTACTGATTTTACGTTCAGGCCCGTAGCCCTGCAGGCCTGATAAGCAAAGCGCCATCCGGCATTTTCACCCGGCGGCGCCTCGCTTACGCGGGCCTACGAGGATCTCGTGGCCCGCAAATCCATTATTTCCCCACCGCATTCCTGCGCTTATCCAAATCCTTAATCAGTTTATTCACCGTCTCATCAGCAAACATCGCTTCAATGGTGGTGGACAGCTTGCGACGCCAGTTTTTGTACTGGTAACTGGTGCCCGGAATATTCACCGGCCCCGCCATATCCAGCCAGTCTTCCGGCTGAAGCCCCAGCAACGCACTATTACTGTCGGCGATATAACGCTGCATTCCGCGATTCAGGGTGGTGGTCATGTTCATCAGCGACGCCTTATGCCCGGCGCGTTTTGGCAGACAGCCATAGTTGTGCAGCGCGTCTAACAGCCCCTGCTTCGCCCGTTCACGATCCTGGTACAGTCCGCGCAAAATCACCTCGTCAGGATACAACCCCAGGGTTTTGCCGAGCGTCAAATCACCGCTTTCCCAGTAGCCACGCAGCGTCGGCAAATCATGAGTGGTCGCCACCGCCATAGACTGCTCCGGGTAGGCTTTCGGCGAACGCCAGGTTTTTTCGTGGTCGCTTTCGAAATAGAGCACTTTGTAGGAATAGACGCCGCTTTTACGCAGTTTTCCGACGATTTCCACCGGCACGGTGCCAAGATCTTCGCCAATGACCATGCACTGATGGCGTTTGCTTTCCAGTGCCAGAATCGACAGCAGAGAGTCCACCGGGTAATGCACGTACGCACCGTGATCCGCCGTTTCACCGTACGGGATCCACCACAAGCGCAGGACCGACATCACGTGGTCGATGCGCAGCGCGCCACAGTTCTGCATATTCGCACGCAGCAAATCGATAAACGGTTCATAGGCACGCGCGGCGATGATATGCGGGTCCATCGGCGGCAGGCCCCAGTTTTGCCCGAGCGGCCCAAGAATATCCGGTGGCGCGCCCACGGAGGCTTTCAGGCAATACAGCTCGCGGTCACACCAGGTTTCCGCCCCCCCCTCCGCCACGCCCACAGCAAGGTCGCGATACAAGCCAATCGGCATGTCATGCGCCTGGCATTCATTCCAGCAGGCGGCGAACTGGCAATACGCCAGCCATTGCAGCCAAAGGAAGAAATCAACTTCATCGGCGTGTTGGGTACAAAACGCCTTCACTTCCGGGCTGTCGATGTCCTGATACGCGGCAGGCCAGGCAGGCCAGCCCCAGCGCAGTTCATCTTCTTTGACCTGATACGCATGCAGCGCGTCGAACGCCGCCTGCCAGTAAAGGCTTTCGCCTTCGTTCAGGGCAAACTGGCGGAACGCCGCCATTTGATCGTCGCTGCGCACGGAGAAGCGTTTCCACGCCATCCGCAACGCGGTAATTTTCAGCGCGGTGACGGTGGAATAATCGACCCATTCGGCATCACGTGCGGATTGCAGCGCCTGCTGCGTAGTCGGCAATGTCCACCACGCCTGCGCCTCTTTGCTGTCACGGAAATCGTCGACCGCATTTACGTCAATATAAATGACGTTCAGCCAGCGGCGTGAAGAAGGACTATACGGGCTGGCGCTTTCCGGGTTCGCCGGGTAAAGCGCGTGAATCGGGTTCAGGCCGATAAACGACCCGCCACGTCGGGCGATTTCCGGCAGCATCACTTTTAAATCGCCAAAATCACCGATACCCCAATTACGCTCAGAACGCAGGGTGTAGAGCTGCACGCAGCTGCCCCACAGCTTTTTGCCCTGCTTAAGCGCCTGCGGCTCATAGCAACGCTCCGGGGCGACAATCACCCGGCAGTGCCAGCGATGGTCGCTCTGGGTAAGCGTCAGAGTGTGATACCCCTCCGGCAAACGCGTCGGCAAGTTCAGCGCTTTCTCTGCCGTCGCTTTGCCCTGATGCTGCTCCCCCTCTTCGGTGGTCAGCATCCAGTGGTACTCGCCGCTGCCTTCCACCGGCAGCGACATTTTCTTACCGTGGGTAAACACCTGCACGTTGGGAACCGGTGTCACCGCCACTGTCGTGGCCGCGACCCCGTGATGCATTGCGTCGAGCAAACGTCGCTTGGTTTCTGCACCAATTGACTGCGGTTTGCCGTGGGCATTGATGTAACTTGGGCTGATGCCCGCCGCTTGCGCGGCGTTGTCCAGACGTTTGCTCTCCATTGCGTTCCCTTAACGTTTTGCCTGCCAGATACGGCTCTGATAATCACGGATTGAACGGTCGGAACTGAACATCCCGCAGCGGGCAGAGTTGAGAATCGCCGCGCGCGTCCAGGCTTCCTGGTCACGGTACAGCACATCCACCTGTTTCTGCGCGTCAACGTACGCCGTGAAATCAGCCATCACCAGATACGGGTCGCCGCCCTGTTTGCCCATGCTGTGCAGCATCTGGTCAAACGCGTGCTTGTCACCGTCGCTGTATTTACCGCTTTCTAACTCTTTCAGCACCGCATCCAGCACTTTGTCTTTCTTACGCCATTTCAGCGGGTCATAACCTTTGGCCTTCAGCGCTTTCACTTGTTCGACGGTGTGGCCGAAGATGAAGATATTTTCGTCGCCAACCTGCTCGGCAATTTCGACGTTCGCACCATCGAGAGTGCCGACGGTCAGCGCGCCGTTCAGCGCCAGCTTCATGTTGCCGGTGCCGGAAGCCTCTTTGCCTGCGGTAGAAATTTGTTCAGACACGTCCGCCGCGGGGATCATCACTTCTGCCGCCGATACGCAGTAGTCCGGAAGGAATACTACTTTCAGCTTGTCGCCGACTTTCGGGTCATTATTCACCACGTCGGCCACTTTGTTGATAGCAAAAATGATGTTCTTCGCCAGGTAGTAGCCCGGGGCAGCTTTCGCGCCAAACAGGAATACGCGCGGGACGCGGTCTGCCTGCGGGTTTTCTCGGATTTCTTTGTACAGCGCTAAAATGTGCAGCAGGTTCAGGTGCTGACGTTTGTATTCGTGCAGGCGCTTGATCTGAATATCAAAAATCGCCGCCGGATTGATGTCAATCCCGGTACGGTGCTTCACAAACTCCGCCAAATGCTGTTTGTTGGCGAGCTTGATATCACGCCAGGTTTTGCGGAATTTGGCGTCGTCGGCGTATTTTTCCAGGTTGATCAGCTGGTCGAGATCGTTGGCCCACTCTTTCTTCAGATGCTTATCGAACAGCGCTGCCAGCGCCGGGTTGCACTGCTTGATCCAGCGACGTGGCGTAATGCCGTTGGTGACGTTGTGGAATTTGTTCGGCCACAACTGGTGATATTCCGGGAACAGGTCCTTCACCACCAAATCAGAGTGCAGCGCCGCGACGCCGTTGACCGCAAAGCCGCTCACCACGCACATGTTGGCCATGCGCACCTGCTTGTCGTGTACCACCGCGAGTTTGGCCCACACCGCAGCGTCGCCTGGCCAGGTGTTGTCGACCCGCGTTTTGAAACGGGTGTTGATCTCATTGATGATCTGCATGTGACGCGGCAGCAGCGCTTTCACCAGTTTCTCATCCCAGCATTCGAGTGCTTCTGGCATCAACGTGTGGTTGGTGTAGGCGAAGGTTTTGCTGGTGATGGCCCAGGCATCGTCCCAGCTCATCTGATGCTCATCGAGAAGCACACGCAGCAGTTCAGGAATGGCAATTGTCGGGTGCGTGTCGTTGAGCTGAATCACCTCAAACTTCGGCAGGTCAGCAATTTTACGGCCCGCCAGATGATGACGACGCAGAATATCCGCCACCGAACAGGCGCACTGGAAATACTGCTGCATCAGGCGCAGCTTTTTGCCTGCCAGATGGTTGTCGTTCGGGTACAGCACTTTAGTCAGTTTTTCGGCGTCGATCCCTTGCTGCTCTGCACGCAGGAAATCGCCGTCGTTGAATTTGGTCAGGTTGAACGGGTGCGCGTGGGTCGCCTGCCATAAACGCAGCGGTTGTGCCACGCCGTTCCGGTAACCGAGCACCGGCAGATCCCACGCCTGACCGACCAGCGTGAACGCTGGCTGCCAGTCGCCTTTCACCACTTTACCGCCAATGCCAACCTGCACGTCCAGCGCAGCATTGTGGCGGAACCACGGATAGCTGTTGCGATGCCAGTCATCCGGGGCTTCCATCTGCTGGCCGTCGGCAAACGACTGACGGAACAGACCGTATTGATAGTTCAGGCCGTAACCTGTTGCCGACTGACCGACGGTCGCCATGGAATCGAGGAAACAGGCCGCCAGACGCCCCAGGCCGCCGTTACCCAACGCCGGGTCCGTCTCTTCCTCCAGCAGATCCGTCAGCGTGACGTCGTGATCTTTCAGCACGGCACTCACGTCCTGATACCAGCCGAGGTTCAGGAGGTTGTTGCCGGTCAGGCGACCGATCAGAAACTCCATCGAGATATAGTTGACGTGACGCTGTTTTTTTTCTGGTTTCGCTGCAGGCTGAGCCGACAACAGTTCTGCCAGCGCGCCGCTCACCGCTTGCCACCACTGATGCTGAGTCATTTCGCTTGCGGCCTGCAAACCGTATCGCTGCCACTGACGTGTCAGTGCAGCCTGAAACTGTGCTTTATCGAAGGTCGGCTGTGACATAAGGATCCAATCCTGTTAGCTAAAACGTTGGCGCTAGTGTGCCTGGCTACCTGTTTAACGTCCTCATCCCGGCGGGCATTAGCCGGGGAGGAGTAGCAGGGATGAGCGAAAAAGTGTGATCTTCGCCACTATAACGGTAGCCGTTTACAGCGGTTCTGCTCAGTTTTACACCGTTGGGACCTGGAAAGTGAAAAGACGTTTTGCAAATTATATGTAAGGGTGGAAATGATTACTTACGTGTAATAATAACTCCGTAAATCACCTTCATTCGAAATGCAAATTTAATGATAAAACGTGACTTTAAATTTATCCGGATGGGGAAAAACGCATTCACACAAATTAGTTTTAGCCTCTTTTTAACAAACTGAGGAACCCAGTCTCCACGCGCACTGGCACCGGTTTCAGTCGATATAATTATTCTTCATTAAGATTTGTGACACAGTGCAAAATCATAAGCATTAAAATCGGACATAACTTGCAATAATTAAGCATATGTCCGAACTTAGTAGACATTAATTACGAAGCGCGAAAAAAAACAAACTCTTACTCTCACAGTGAAGTGATATACCTATGTTGATTCCGTCCAAATTAAGTCGTCCCGTCCGTCTTGAACACACCGTGGTTCGCGACCGGCTACTGGCGAAACTTTCCGGCGCGAACAATTACCGTCTTGCGCTGGTAACAAGCCCAGCTGGTTACGGGAAAACCACTCTCATTTCACAGTGGGCAGCAGGGAAAAGCGATCTCGGTTGGTTTTCTCTGGATGACGGAGACAACCAGCAAGAACGTTTTGCAAGCTATCTGATTGCCGCCGTTCAGCAGGCGACAGGCGGTCATTGCACGACCAGCGAAACCATGGTGCAGAAGCGGCAATATGCCAGCCTGACCTCGCTGTTCGCCCAGCTGTTTATCGAACTCAATGCCTGGCTGCGCCCGCTGCTGCTGGTCATTGATGATTATCATCTGATAAGCAATCCGGTTATTCACGACGCGATGCGATTTTTCCTGCGCCATCAGCCGGAAAATATGACGCTGGTGGTGCTGTCGCGCAATTTACCGCAGCTCGGCATTGCCAATCTGCGCGTGCGCGATCAGCTGCTGGAGATTGGCAGCCAGCAACTGGCGTTCAATCATCAGGAAGCGAAGCAGTTTTTCGACTGTCGCCTGACCTCACCGATTGAAGCCACCGAAAGCAGCCGCATGTGTGACGACGTTGCCGGTTGGGCCACGGCGTTGCAGCTTATCGCCCTCTCAGCACGACAGAATAACAGTGCCGCGCACCATTCCGCGCGCCGTCTGGCCGGAATTAACGCCAGTCATTTGTCCGATTATCTGGTGGATGAAGTGCTGGATAACGTCGACATCACCACCCGTCATTTTCTGCTGAAAAGCTCGCTGCTGCGTTCGATGAACGATGCGCTGATCGTGCGTGTGACCGGCGAAGAAAACGGCCAGATGCGGCTGGAAGAAATTGAACGTCAGGGCTTGTTCCTGCAACGCATGGACAATACCGGCGAATGGTTTAGCTTCCACCCGCTGTTCGGCAGTTTCCTGCGCCAGCGCTGTCAGTGGGAGCTCGCCACCGAGCTGCCTGATATTCACCGCAGCGCGGCGGAAAGCTGGATGGCGCAGGGCTTCCCGAGCGAAGCCATTCACCACGCGTTGTCGGCAGGTGATGCCAATATGCTGCGCGATATTCTGCTTAATCACGCCTGGGGCCTGTTCCATCACAGTGAACTGGCGCTGCTGGAAGAATCCCTGGCCGCTCTGCCATGGGACAGCCTATTGGAAAATCCGCGCCTGGTGCTGCTACAGGCGTGGCTGATGCAGAGTCAGCATCGCTACAGCGAAGTGAACACCCTGCTCGCCCGTGCCGAAGAAGAGATGAGTGCCGAAATGGACGCCACGCTGCACGCAGATTTCAACGCGCTGCGGGCGCAAGTGGCGATCAACGACGGTGATCCGGACGAAGCCGAACGCCTGGCAATGGTAGCACTCGACCAATTGCCGCTGGCGAGCTTCTACAGCCGCATCGTGGCGACCTCCGTTCACGGGGAAGTGCTGCACTGTCAGGGCAAACTCAGCAAATCGCTGGCAGTGATGCAGCAAACCGAACAAATGGCACGTCGCCACGAAGTCTGGCATTACGCGCTGTGGAGCCTTATCCAGCAAAGTGAGATTCTGTTTGCGCAGGGCTTTTTACAGGCCGCCTGGGAAACTCAGGAAAAAGCGTTCCAGCTGATCCGCGAACAGCACCTGGAACAGCTGCCGATGCACGAATTCCTGTTGCGCATTCGCGCGCAGCTGCTGTGGGCCTGGGCACGTCTCGATGAAGCCGAGCAGAGCGCTCGTCACGGAATGGACGTGCTGGCGACCTATCAGCCACAACAACAATTACAGTGCCTCGCGCTGCTGGTGCAAAGTTCGCTGGCGCGCGGTGATTTGGACAATGCCCGCAATCACCTGAATCGCCTTGAAAACCTGCTCGGCAACGGGCAGTACCACAGCGATTGGGTATCGAACGCCGATAAAGTCCGGGTGATTTACTGGCAGATGATTGGCGATAAAAAATCAGCGGCCAACTGGCTGCGCCATACGCCGAAACCGGCCTTTGCCAATAACCATTTCCTGCAAAGCCAATGGCGCAACATCGCCCGGGCGCAAATCCTGCTTGGCGAATTCGACTCGGCGGAAATGGTGCTGGAAGAACTCAACGAGAACGCGCGGACCCTGCGTCTGATGAGCGATCTCAACCGCAACCTGCTGTTGCTCAACCAGCTGTACTGGCTGTCGAATAAGAAAAATGACGCTCAGCGCGTGTTGATGGAAGCCCTGACGCTGTCCAACCGCACGGGGTTTATCAGTCATTTCGTGATTGAAGGTGAAGCGATGGCGCAACAGCTGCGTCAGCTGCTGCAACTCAATATGCTGCCGGAGCTTGAACAGCATCGCGCCCAGCGAATTTTGCGTGAAATTAATCAGCACCATCGCCACAAGTTTGCACATTTTGATGAGAACTTCGTGGAACGTTTGCTGACTCACCCGGAAGTGCCGGAGCTTATCCGCACCAGCCCGCTGACCCAGCGCGAATGGCAAGTGTTAGGTCTGATTTATTCAGGTTACAGCAATGACCAGATAGCCGGTGAGCTTGACGTGGCGGCGACCACGATTAAGACGCATATCCGTAATTTATATCAGAAGCTCGGCGTGGCGCATCGCCAGGATGCGGTGCAGCATGCGCAGAAGCTGTTGAAAATGATGGGGTATATTTCTGCGGCGTGATGCGCTATCCCCCGCCCCTCTCCCTGGAGGGGCCACGGGGATTGATAAGGGGAACGTGGTGTTCCCCTTATCCCGTTCACGTTCGGCTCGGGTTGCGGAACCTGCTGAACATCTGGTGAACGGAACAATTCCACACTAGATTTTATACTGCACTGACAGAAAGCAAGCGGCTCACCGCTAATATCAGCACAGCTCCAGCTGAATATTATTATCAACAATCACCTGCATCACACCCGCTGGCGGCATTACGTCGGTGTAGACCGCATCAACCAGACTGATGCTGCCCATATTTACCATCGCATTACGGCCAAACTTCGAGTGATCCACCACCAGCATCACATGACGCGAGTTCTCAATGATCGCGCGCTTGGTGCGCACTTCGTGATAATCAAACTCCAGCAGCGAACCGTCGCTGTCGATCCCGCTGATGCCGAGAATGCCGTAATCCAGGCGGAACTGGGAGATGAAATCGAGGGTCGCCTCGCCGATGATACCGCCGTCGCGGCTGCGTAATTCACCGCCGGCCAGGATCACGCGGAAATCCTCTTTCACCATCAACGTATTCGCGACGTTAAGGTTGTTGGTCACGATGCGCAGGTCTGAATGTTCCATCAGCGCATGAGCCACGGCTTCTGGCGTCGTGCCGATATCAATAAACAGCGCCGCACCGTTAGGGATTTGGCTCGCCACTTTGCGGGCAATACGCTCTTTTTCCGCCGCCTGCGTGGCGCGTCGGTCCTGCCATGACGTGTTCACCGCGCTGGACGGCAAGGCCGCCCCACCGTGGTGGCGCAGGATCATCTTCTGCTCCGCCAGGTCATTGAGATCGCGACGAATCGTCTGCGGGCTGACGGCAAACTGCTCGACTAACTCTTCCGTACTGACATAACCCTGTTTCTTTACCAGCTCGATAATCGCGTCATGACGTTGTGTTTGTTTCATGCAAGATCCCAGGAATTATTATGTTCGTTTTCGCACATTCTGCGTATCGGCAAACGCCATCGCCAGCCCTACTGCCAGGCCCGTTACGTGCGCGCCATTGGCAATCGACATACCGAAAAGATCCAACCAGCCCACGATCAGCCACAGAACCGAAAAGATAATCAGCCCGCGCTGAAGATAAATTCCGCTTTCCGGGTCGCGCTCACCGCGCAGCCAGGCATACCCCATCAGCGCATACACCACGCCAGATAAACCGCCGAACCAAGGGCCGCTGAATTTATGCTGAATGAAGCCGCTTAACAGGGCGCTGATTACCGTTATCACCAGCAGTTTTCCACTGCCGATGCGCTTTTCCACCATCCCGCCGAGATACCACCACCATAACAGGTTGAAGAGGATATGCATCACCGAGAAGTGCATAAACGCGTGGGTAAAATAGCGCCACAGCTCGAACTGCTGTGAGGGATCGTACGGCCACGCCAGCCACAACATGACCGCCTGGTCGCCCACCACATTCATCACAATAAACACCAGAATGCAGGCGCACATAATGAGCCAGGTCAACCACCCGGCATTGCTTTTCAGGGTGGCGATAAAAGGAAAGCGATTGTAGTGCAGCCCGCTGTTGGTATGCCCGGATTCCCAGCTTGCCGCCAGATAACGGGGGTCGGCCGGGTTTTCCAGAAAACGAGCCAGTTCGTTTTGCACCCGCGCAGCCTGGCTTTCGTCAGCCAGCCAGACGTCGGTTTGGGTGTGCTGTTGAACCGTCAGCACAATACCCTGGGTAGCCATGTAGTCCACAAACGCCTGGGCGACGCGCGGGTTAGTAAAGGAGGTAATCATCAACATACGGGGCGTCGCTTATTCCACACAAAAGAGGACAGTATACCCGCTCAGTTACCGTGTGCCACTTCAGCGGGAAAATGGCGATGCCAGGCGTCAAAGCCGCCGTCCACGCTGTAGACCTGGTCAAAACCCTGTTGCAGCAGATACTGCGCCGCACCTTTGCTGCTGTTGCCGTGATAGCACATCACCATCACCGACGTTTCGAAATCGTTATTCTGCATAAACGCGCCGAGCGTGTCGTTGGTCAGATGAAACGCGCCCGGGGTATGGCCCATCGCGTAGCTCTGCGGATCGCGAATATCCACCATCACCGCCAGTCCCTGATGCAGCTTCTGATGGGCTTCTTCTACGTTAATACATTCAAATTGATCCATGGTGCTCTCTTTCATTCATTCCGGGAGGAGAAGTTTACCGCCAAGTGTACTTTGTGACGGCAGGGAAACGCTAATTTGTTACATGCATCACTCTGAAATGTTTTTTTGATGTTACCAACTGCGCGTTTGTTTGCTAATATGAGCGATAACGAACATTAATGAACTTTAACGAAAGTGTACGAGGGCGCAGCATGGAAACCAAAGATCTGATTGTGATAGGCGGTGGCATCAACGGTGCCGGTATCGCGGCAGACGCCGCAGGGCGTGGTTTGTCCGTGCTGATGCTGGAAGCGCAGGATTTAGCCTGTGCCACCTCGAGCGCCAGCTCCAAATTGATTCATGGCGGGCTGCGCTACCTGGAACACTACGAATTCCGCCTGGTGAGCGAAGCACTGGCCGAACGTGAAGTGCTGCTGAAAATGGCCCCGCACATCGCCTTCCCAATGCGTTTTCGTTTACCGCACCGCCCGCACCTGCGTCCAGCGTGGATGATCCGCATCGGCCTGTTCATGTACGATAACCTCGGTAAACGCACCAGCCTGCCGAGCTCAACCGGATTGCGTTTTGGCGCAGAGTCGGTGTTGAAGCCGGAAATCGTGCGCGGTTTCGAATATTCCGACTGCTGGGTCGACGATGCGCGTCTGGTGCTCGCCAACGCCCAGATGGTGGTAAAGAAAGGCGGCGAAGTACTGACCCGCACCCGTGCCACGTCTGCGCGCCGTGAAAACGGTCTGTGGATTGTCGAAGCGGAAGATATCGATACCGGCGAGACGTTCAGCTGGCAGGCGCGTGGCCTGGTGAACGCCACCGGTCCGTGGGTGAAACAGTTCTTTGATGACGGAATGCATCTGCCGTCGCCGTACGGCATTCGCCTGATTAAAGGCAGCCACATCGTGGTGCCGCGCGTGCATACTCAGAAGCAGGCCTACATCCTGCAAAACGAAGATAAGCGCATCGTGTTTGTGATCCCGTGGATGGACGAGTTTTCCATCATCGGCACCACCGACGTGGAGTACAAAGGCGATCCTAAAAACGTTGAAATCGAAGAGAGCGAAATCAACTATCTGCTGAAAGTGCACAATGCGCACTTTAAGAAACAGCTCAGCCGGGACGATATTGCCTGGACCTATTCCGGCGTGCGCCCGCTTTGCGACGATGAGTCAGATTCTCCGCAGGCAATCACCCGCGATTACACGCTCGATATTCATGATGTGAATGGCCAGGCGCCGCTGCTGTCGGTGTTCGGCGGCAAACTGACGACCTATCGTAAGCTGGCAGAGCACGCGCTGGAAAAACTGACGCCGTACTACAAAGGCATCGGCCCGGCGTGGACCAAAGGCTCCATTCTGCCCGGCGGTGAGATTGGCGATGACCGGGACGATTACGCCGCGAAGCTGCGCCGTCGTTATCCGTTTATCAGTGAAGGGATGGCGCGTCATTTCGCGCGCACCTATGGCAGCAACAGCGAGTGGATCCTCGGCGAGGCAAAAGAGATTGCCGATTTAGGCGAGCACTTCGGGCATGAGTTTTACGAAGCTGAACTGCGCTATCTGGTGGAACACGAGTGGGTCCGCCGCCTGGACGACGCCATCTGGCGCCGCACCAAACAGGGCATGTGGCTCAATGCTGAAGAACAATCTCGCGTCGCACAGTGGTTGGTACAACACGCGGGAAAGCGTGAACTGTCGTTAGCATCGTAGCGATGTCTGCACATCTCCTGTCCTCAGGGGATGTGCTATCAATGAAATGCCTCACCCTGGCATTTTACGTAATAACGCCCTCTTGACTTGAATACCTCCGCCTTATTCACAACTTGATTCTTAAATAACTTATTAAGCTGTGAAGGAATAATATCTGTGGTACTCCGTGCAACTATTTGTTGCACAATCGAGGGTACAATAATGTTAGACATTGAAGCATATAGTGAGCGTGAAAAAGAATTATTACTCTTCGTTGTTAATCGCATAGCCAATAACTACAAGAACAAGCTTCTCATTAAGTCTGTATCACGAATGAACGAGAATGGCATTGCCTGGCAAAAAGAATTAACAGATCAACATAATGAAGCGCTTGCTAGATTTAAAATGATGTCACAACGCACTCAACGCATTAAAGATTCAGTAGGAACCCTGGCACACTCTCTTTATTCAAAAGCGAAAATAAATTACACAATCGCTTATGGAAAAACGATAACCTCCATAACGCCGGAGGAATCTGCGTTTTACAAAAACATGATGAGTATTACCTTATTTTGCACTCATATAACCAAAACCAGAAGTGTAGAAATGTCAAACAAGGAGAGGAAAGAAAACTCGCCAAAACTTCAACTAAAATCACTACATGTCATTAGAAAAACAGGTCTTCCAATAAATACAAACCCACAAGTAGAAAGTTCCAGAGAGCAGAACTCAACATGCTTTGGCAATGATGACTTTGTTTTTTTCTCGCTGGAATGTGGTACACAGACTCAGAAACCGAGTAGTCGATTTGGTCGCCGAGTTTTTCGTACTCCTGTCACCAATGATTGCAGATTCAAAAACACATTGATCATACTGAATGATCTTTTTAAAAATATAAACCGTCCAGAGGAAACCATCAAGAGATTAGCGCTCTCAGAATCAGCGATAACCCTCTCAGAACCTGCAATAAGAAGGATTCGAAGAAGATATATGCCTGTCGATGTTATCGCCGTGGGGAATATCAACAATTATATTACCTGCAGTGTAATCCTTGCAATCCGGACGCTCCCACCAGACGATCAACGCAAACTTTTAGCCATACGTAAAGACAATGAATTAAATTTACTGATAAATATTTTCTTTCGCCCACAAATCGCTTTTCCACAATTTTTTAATGCATGGGAAGGAGAATATGAATTTAAGGAGCTCAAGAATTAGAGAATAAATCTGCATAGTTGCCCCCCGTTTTCCGGGGGGTTTAGTCTACAGCCGTACCGGATCGATGTGCCAGATGTGTTCCGCGTACTCCTGAATCGTTCTGTCTGACGAGAAGTAGCCCATGTTGGCGATGTTGCGCATCGCTTTGTTGGTCCACTCTTCCGGTTTGCGATACAGCTCATCCACGCTGTCCTGACAGTCCACGTAGCTACGGTAATCCGCCAGTACCTGGTAGTGGTCACCAAAGTTAATCAGCGAATCCACCAGGTCACGGTAGCGCCCAGGCTCTTCAGGGCTGAACAAGCCGGTAGCGATTTGCGTCAGCACCTGATGCAACTCTTCGTCTTTGTCGTAGTAATCACGCGGCTTATAGCCTTTGGCGCGTAGCGCTTCGACTTCTTCGGCGGTATTGCCAAAGATGAAGATATTCTCTGCACCCACGTGCTCCAGCATTTCGACGTTGGCGCCGTCCAGCGTGCCGATGGTCAGTGCGCCGTTGAGAGCAAACTTCATGTTACTGGTCCCCGACGCCTCGGTTCCGGCCAGTGAAATCTGTTCAGAAAGATCTGCCGCCGGAATGATCACCTGCGCCAGGCTGACGCTGTAGTTCGGGATAAACACGATTTTCAGTTTGTCGCCAATCTGCGGATCGTTGTTAATCACCTTCGCCACATCGTTGATGAGATGAATGATGTGCTTCGCCATGTAATACGCCGATGCGGCCTTCCCGGCGAAGATATTCACGCGAGGCACCCACTCTGCGCTCGGATCGGCCTTGATACGGTTGTAGCGGGTTATCACATGCATCACGTTCATCAGTTGGCGCTTGTACTCGTGAATGCGCTTAATCTGTACGTCAAACAACGCCTTAGGATTGACGACCACGTTCAGCTGCTGAGCGATAACGTCCGCCAGTCGCTTTTTGTTCTCAAGCTTGGCGTGATGCACCGCCTGATTCACCAACGGATAATCCAAATGCTGTTCCAGTTCGCTGAGCTGGCTGAGATCGGTGCGCCAGGTACGCCCAATGTTTTCATCCAGCACTTCGGATAGCGGCGGGTTCGCCAGCGCCAGCCAGCGCCGCGGCGTGACGCCGTTGGTGACGTTGGTAAAGCGCATCGGGAAAATACTGGCGAAATCAGCAAACAGCGACTGCACCATCAGGTTGGAGTGCAGTTCCGACACGCCGTTGACCTTGTGGCTGATAACCACTGCCAGCCACGCCATGCGCACGCGGCGACCATCGGATTCGTCGATGATTGAAGTACGGCTCAGCAAGCCGGTGTCGTTCGGATACTGTTCCTGCAATGTTTTCAGGAAATAGTCGTTAATCTCGAAGATGATTTGCAGATGACGCGGCAGAATTTTGCCCAGCATATCCACAGGCCAGGTTTCCAGCGCTTCGCTCATCAGCGTGTGGTTGGTATAAGAGAAGACCTGGCAGGTCACCTCGAATGCTTCATCCCACGTGAATTTGTGTTCGTCGATAAGCAGGCGCATCAGCTCGGGGATCGACAGCACCGGGTGCGTATCGTTAAGGTGAATCGCAATTTTGCCCGCCAAATTGCTGTACGTTTTATGCAGCTGATAGTGACGGCTCAGAATGTCCTGCACCGTTGCCGAGACGAGGAAATACTCCTGTCGCAGACGCAGCTCGCGCCCGGAATAGGTGGAATCATCCGGGTACAAAACACGGGATACGTTCTCGGAATGGTTTTTATCTTCCACCGCCGCGAAGTAGTCGCCCTGGTTGAATTTACCGAGGTTAATTTCACTGCTGGCCTGCGCGTTCCATAGACGCAGCGTATTGGTGGCATCGGTGTCATAGCCTGGAATAATTTGATCGTACGCGACCGCCAGGATTTCTTCGGTTTCGACCCAGCGCGATTTTTTACCTTCCTGCTGAATACGGCCGCCGAAACGCACCGCATAACGGGTGTTGTGGCGCTTGAATTCCCACGGGTTGCCGTATTCCAGCCAGTAGTCCGGGGACTCTTTTTGCCGACCGTCGACAATGTTTTGTTTGAACATCCCGTAGTCGTAGCGAATACCGTAACCACGGCCAGGCAGGCCGAGCGTTGCCAGCGAATCGAGGAAACAGGCCGCCAGTCGGCCAAGACCGCCGTTACCGAGGCCGGGGTCATTCTCTTCGCCAATCAGCTCTTCGAGGTCAAGCCCCATCCCTTCCAGCGCGTTTTTGACATCGTCATAAATACCGAGCGATAACAACGCATTGGAAAGGGTGCGGCCAATCAAAAATTCCATCGACAGGTAGTAAACCTGCTTCACTTCCTGGGACAGCTGCGCGCGGTTGGAGCGCAGCCAGCGTTCGACGAGGCGGTCACGCACGGCAAACAGCGTCGCGTTCAGCCATTCGTGTTTATTGGCGATAGCCGGATCTTTCCCGACGGTAAACATCAGCTTGTAGGCAATCGAGTGTTTCAATGCCTCAACGCTGAGTGTGGGGGAAGCATAGGTAATCGGTGCATTCATAGCGATGGTTCCTGTGATTACATCAAGCGTTGATAAAGCTCGCGGTAAGACGTCGCCGCGACTTGCCAGCTAAAATCCATGCTCATCGCCTGACGCTGAACGTATCGCCAGAGCGAAGGGCGCGACCACAACACGAAAGCACGCCGGATAGCCCTTAGCAGCGACCAGGCATTACTGTCTTCAAAGACGAAACCACTGGCGATGCCGTCCGCCAGGTTTTCCAGGGAGCTGTCGGACACGGTGTCTGCCAGGCCCCCGGTGCGTCTGACCAACGGCAGCGTGCCGTATTTCAGGCCATAAAGCTGTGTTAGCCCGCAGGGCTCAAAGCGGCTCGGCACCAGAATCACATCCGCCCCACCCATGATGCGGTGCGAGAACGCTTCGTGATAACCAATCTGCACGCCCACCTGCCCCGGATGCTCAGCGGCAGCGGCGAGAAAACCTTCCTGCAACACCGGATCGCCCGCGCCCAGCAGCGCCAACTGGCCGCCCTGCTCGAGTAAACCCGGCAGCGCTTCCAGCACCAAATCCAGCCCTTTCTGACTGGTCAGGCGGCTGACCACCGCAAACAGCGGCACCTTGTCATTCACTTTTAGCCCCATCGCAATTTGCAGCTGGCGCTTGTTCTCTGCTTTTTCCTCAAGCTGATCACGGTTGTAACGCGCCGTCAGCAGCAAGTCGTTTTCCGGGCTCCATATTTTCGGGTCGACGCCGTTCAGAATGCCGGACAGCCGGCCTTCCTGATGACGCTGACGCAGCAGCCCTTCCATGCCGTAAGCAAACTGCGGCTCGGTAATTTCGCGTGCATAGGTCGGGCTCACCGCCGTGATGTGATCGGCGTAGAACAGCCCGGCCTTCAGGAACGAAATCTGGCCGTTAAACTCCAGTCCGTGCATGTTGTAGAACGACCACGGCAGGTCAATTTCATTCATATGATGCGCGTAGAACATCCCCTGGTAGGCCAGGTTGTGCACCGTAAAGATGGACTTTGCTGGATGGCCCCGCGCGGCCAGATAGGCCGGAACCAGCCCCGCATGCCAGTCGTGCGCATGGACAATTTCAGCCCGCCAGAACGGGTCCAGTCCGCAGGCCATTTCGCAGCCCACCCACCCGAGCAACGCAAAACGCAGCACGTTATCGGTGTACGCAAACTGATTGGTGTCGTGGTACGGACTCCCCGGACGCGCGTAAAGGTGCGGGGCATCAATCAGATAGACGCCCACGCCGTTATAGTGGCCGAACAACAGCGAAATCGGTCCGGCAAAGGTATCGCGACGGGCCACAACCTGGGCATCCGTCACGCCGCGAAGAAGATCCGGAAAGGCTGGCAGCAAAACGCGTGTATCCACGCCATCGGCTATTTGGGCCGCAGGTAACGCGCCAATCACATCCGCCAGACCGCCGGTTTTCAACAGCGGGAACATCTCTGAACATACATGTAAAACCTGCATTATCGCTCCTGTCAGCCCTGCAGTTTGCGCAGCATTTCACGCGTGACCAGCACAATACCTTCCTCGGAACGGTAGAAACGACGAGCGTCTTCTTCCGCATTCTCTCCAATGACCATACCTTCGGGTATCACGCAGGCACGATCGATAACGCAGCGGCGCAAGCGACACGAGCGCCCGACCCAGACATCCGGCAATAAGACTGCCGAATCAATATTACAAAACGAGTTGATCCGAACGCGTGGAAACAGCACCGACTGCACCACCACCGAACCGGAGATAATGCAGCCGCCCGACACCAGCGAGTTCAGCGTCATTCCGTGACTGCCGGAACGGTCCTGCACGAATTTCGCCGGCGGCAGAGATTCCATGTGAGTGCGAATCGGCCAGTTCTGGTCGTACATATCGAGTTCAGGCGTCACCGACGCGAGGTCGAGGTTGGCTTTCCAGTACGCTTCCAGGGTCCCTACATCGCGCCAGTACGGTTCGGCATCCGGGTCTGATTGCACGCATGACAACGGGAAAGGATGTGCATATGCCATGCCAGCTTTGACGATTTTCGGGATGATATCTTTGCCGAAGTCATGGCTGGAGTTGGCTTCTTTGTCGTCATCTTCCAGCAGCTCATAAAGGTAATCAGCATCAAAGATATAGATGCCCATGCTGGCGAGAGCTTTGGTGTCATCACCCGGCATGGTCGGCGGTTTAGCGGGTTTTTCAACGAAGTCGATAATCTTGTCTCCGTTATCCACCGCCATCACGCCAAACGCCGTTGCCTCAACAATGGGCACCGGAATACAGCCCACGGTGCAACGTGCGCCTTTTTCGACATGGTCGATGAGCATCCGCGAGTAGTCCTGCTTGTAGATATGGTCGCCCGCGAGGATGACGATGAATTCGGCTTTGTAGCGGCGAATGACGTCGAGGTTTTGGGTGACCGCATCTGCCGTACCGCGATACCAGTTTTCACCGCTGACGCGCTGTTGAGCAGGAAGCAGGTCGACAAACTCGTTCATTTCTTCGCTGAAAAACGACCAGCCGCGCTGAATATGCTGCACCAGCGTGTGCGACTGGTATTGGGTAATCACGCCGATGCGGCGAATACCGGAATTAATACAGTTAGAGAGGGCGAAGTCGATGATGCGGAACTTACCGCCGAAGTGCACCGCAGGTTTGGCGCGAGTCGTCGTCAGGTCTTTGAGTCGGGTTCCGCGCCCACCGGCGAGGATCAGCGCCACCGATTTGATCGGCAATTGACGCGCTAACATCAGAGGATCGTTATTTTCAAGTCTAACCATGATTAACTCCTTTTCTCGCTCGCTACACGTCCGAGCGGACCTTTTCGAATACGCACACTCCGTGCGCGGGCCCATGCCAGACAGCCAGGATGACCGGATTATCCTCTCCGGCGAATGGAGGAATGGCGCGCCACTCCCCTGTCGGTAATGCAATATCTGCAACGTCCTGCGACGCGTTGAGCGTAATCAGCCAGTTCTGCGAAAGCAGGATTTGCATCCGCGGAATACCGTGCTGCCACTCATCCGCACTCAGCGGCTGCGCGTCCTTGTTAAGCCAGCGAACGCTGCCATCGCCCTCCTGCCACCAACGATCGTCAGTCAGCGCCGGGATTTTCTGACGCAGGTGAATGAGTGCAGCAGTGAATTTCGTCATGCCAGCGTTAGCCTTTTCCCAGTCCAGCCAGGTTAAGGCGTTGTCCTGACAGTACGCGTTGTTGTTACCGTGCTGGCTATGACCGTGTTCATCCCCGGCCAGTATCATCGGTGTCCCTTGTGATAAGAGCAGTGAGGCCATCAGGGCATGGACGCTGGCGCGTCGCCGCTCAATTACATCGAGACTGCCGTCTAACCCTTCTATACCATGGTTAAAGCTATGGTTATTGTTGGTCCCGTCGCGGTTTTCTTCACCGTTTGCCTCATTGTGTTTCTGATTGAAACAGACGCAGTCGCGCAGGGTGAAACCATCATGCGCCGTCACCAGGTTGACCGAGGCGGACGGCAGACGACCATTACGCTGGAACACGTCGCTGGAGGCGGCAAAGCGGCTGGCGAACTCGCCAAGCGACAGGTTTTGCTGTAACCAAAAGCGCCGGGTCGCATCCCGGAAATGATCGTTCCATTCGGCAAACAGCGGAGGGAAGTTGCCCACCTGGTAACCACCGTCACCGATATCCCACGGCTCAGCAATCAGCTTCACCGCGCTCAAATGCGGATCGTTTTTGATCGCCTCAAACAGCGGCGCATCCTGTCGAAACTCGGGCGTTCTGCCCATCACCGAGGCGAGATCGAAACGGAAACCGTCGACGTGACACTCATCGACCCAAAAACGCAGGCACTGGCGCGCATATTCCACCGAGCCCGGCGTGCTGAGATTCAGCGTGTTTCCGCAGCCGGTCCAGTTGTGGTAATCGCCATCGTCCCTTATCCAATAATAGCTACGGTTGTCGATTCCGCGCAGGGAGAAGGTCGGGCCGTCGAGATCGATCTCCGCGCTGTGGTTCAGCACAATATCGAGAATCACTTCAATGCCCGCAGCGTGCAGCGCTTTAACCGCATCACGAAATTCGTTCAGTGCGTTCTTCGCCGACATCGCATAGCGCGGGTCAACGGCGAACATCGCCAACGGGTTGTAGCCCCAGTAATTCGACAGCCCCAGCCGTTGCAGACGCGGTTCGCTGGCGAAATGCGCCACCGGCAGCAGCTCCAGCGTGGTGATACCGAGTTTTTTGAAGTAGGCAATCATCAGCGGATGGGCGAGCGCGCCGTAGGTGCCCGCGAGATCTTTCGGAATACCGGGGTGTAAATACGTCAGCCCTTTAACGTGCGCTTCGTAGATAATAGTCTTGCCCCACGGCGTGCGCGGGAACACGTCGTGGCCCCAGTCGTAGTGCAAATCCACCACCACCGATCGCGGCGCAACTGCGGCGCTGTCTCTGCTGTCCGGGCTGTCGTGTCCGCCGTGTAACAGCGGATCGTCCGTGGCTTCACCGTCAACGCGATGCGCGCACGGATCCAGCAGCAGCTTCGCCGGGTTAAAACGGTGCCCCTGCAACGGCTCCCACGGCCCGTGAATGCGGAAACCGTAACGCAGCCCCGGATGCCCATCGGCCAGGTAACCGTGCCACACGTCGCCATCACGGCCCGGTAAATCCTCACGCCGCTCGTTTCCATCCTCGTCAAACACACAGAGCTCAACCCGCTGAGCATGCGCGGAGAAAAGCGTGAAGTTCACGCCGTTGCCGTCGTAACGTGCGCCAAGCGGCGCCGGTTTCCCCGCCGTGAGCTTAGTCATTCCCCCTCCCGCACCAGCCAGATAGTCGACAGCGGCGGCAGCGTCAGTGATAGCGAGTGCTGACGGTTATGGCTGGTAATCTCATCGCTATGAACGCCGCCCGCATTCCCTGCATTGCTGCCGTGATAGTGCATCGAATCGGTGTTCATCACTTCGCGCCAGCGCCCTGGCTGGTTGATGCCAAACCGGTATTCGTGGCGCGGAACCGGGGTGAAGTTGCTGGCGACGATGATTTCGTTGCCCTGCCGGTCACGGCGCACGAACACAAACACCGAGCGCTCGTGGTCGTCCACCACCAGCCATTCAAAGCCGTAGCTGTCGTAATCCCGTTCATGCATCGCCTTGTGATGGCGATAGGTCAGGTTGAGGTCGCGCACCAGCCGCTGCACGCCGTGATGCCAGTTGTCGCCGCCGCTCAGCAGATGCCAGTCGAGACTGGCGTCGTGATTCCATTCACGCCCCTGAGCAAACTCATTACCCATAAACAGCAGCTTTTTACCCGGGAAAGCGTACAGCCAGCCGTAGTAGGCGCGCAGGTTGGCAAACTTCTGCCACGCGTCGCCCGGCATGCGGTCGAGAATCGATTTTTTACCGTGGACCACTTCGTCGTGCGACAGCGGCAGCACGAAGTTTTCGGTGCCGTTGTACAACATGCCGAAGGTCAGTTTGTCGTGATGATGTTTGCGGTATACCGGGTCGAGCTTCATGTAGTCGAGGGTGTCGTGCATCCAGCCCAGGTTCCATTTGTACCAGAAACCCAGCCCGCCCATGTCCGGTGGACGTGAGACACCCGCAAAGTCGGTGGACTCTTCTGCCATGCTCACCGCGCCCGGCACCTGTTCCCCGAGAATGCGGTTGGTGCTGCGCAAGAATTCGATGGCTTCGAGGTTTTCGCGCCCGCCGTGTTCGTTCGGCACCCATTCGCCCGCTTTTCGGCTGTAGTCACGGTAAATCATCGAGGCGACGGCGTCGACGCGCAGAGCATCAATGCCGAAACGCTCAATCCAGTACAGCGCGTTGCCGACTAAGAAATTCTGCACTTCGCGACGGCCATAGTTATATATCAGGGTGTTCCAGTCCTGATGGTAGCCTTCGCGCGGATCGCTGTGCTCGTACAGCTCGGTGCCGTCAAATTTCGCCAGCGCAAAATCATCGGATGGGAAATGGCCCGGCACCCAGTCAAGAATGACGTTCAGCCCGGCGTTGTGCGCCGCGTTGATGAAGTAGCGGAAATCTTCCCGCGTGCCGAATCGACGCGTGGGCGCATACAACCCGGTGGGCTGATAACCCCAGCTGCCGTCGAACGGATGCTCGTTAATCGGTAACAGTTCCAGATGGGTGAAGCCCATCCATTTGGCGTACGGCACCAACTGGTCCGCCAGCTCGCGGTAGCTCAGCCAGAAGTTGTTGTCGGTGTGACGACGCCAGGAACCGAGATGCACTTCATAAATGGCAATCGGCGCATCAAAATTATTCGCATTCCGGCGGGATTCCGGCTGCTCGATTTTTTCTGGCAACCCACAAATCAACGACGCCGTTTCCGGGCGCATTTGCGCTTCGAAGGCGTACGGGTCGGCTTTGATCCGCAACTCGCCGTGGGCATCGATCATTTCGAATTTATACAGCTGACCGTTATGCGCCCCGGGAATGAACAGCTCCCAGATGCCCGACTCCGCCCGCAGGCGCATCGGATGGCGGCGACCGTCCCAGTAGTTGAACTGCCCGACCACCGACACGCGCCGTGCATTCGGTGCCCAGACGGAAAAACGCGTACCGGTTACGCCGTCCATCGTCGCGGCATGCGCCCCCAATGTTTCGTAGGGCCGCAAATGCGTGCCTTCCGACAGCAGCCAGGCATCCATCTCCTGCAGTAGCGGGCCGAAACTGTACGGGTCATCAATGAGATTTTGCTGCCCGTGCCAAAGCACAGCCAGTTGGTAGCGGAAGGTGTTTTTACGGCGCGGCATGACGCCGCAGAAGAAACCGCGCGAATCAAGGCAGTCGAGCTGCCCTATCTTGCGTCCGGTTTTCGGTTCGACAACCCACACCTCGGTGGCGTCAGGTAACAGGGCCCGGACTTCCAGTCCCGCATCGGTGCAATGCATGCCAAGCACGGAAAACGGATCCGCAAAATGGCCAGCAATAAGGGCATTAATCACGTCTTTCTCAATACGATCGGACATGCTATTCATCCTGTTATAGGTGCCGCTGTTTCCAGTACCTGTAGCGACTTTTTTTGACCTGAACAACGCAGCCCGTAAGCGTCCTCTTCTGCGCCATCCCACCCTCAGGGAAAAACCTCTCCCTTAAAGCATAGCCAAGGCTTTATCTGACTCCTGGTAAAAATGAAGGAAATACGTAATACGTATAAAGCGACAGGCACAAAAAAGGGGTGACTCAGCACCCCTTTTTTCATTTCGTTACGCTAATTGCCTCAACATGCGGCGTAGCGGCTCGGCGGCGCCCCAGAGGAGCTGATCGCCGACGGTGAAAGCGGAGAGATACTCCGGCCCCATATTCAGTTTACGCAACCGCCCGACCGGCGTGCTCAATGTGCCGGTGACCGCCGCTGGAGTCAGTTCGCGCATAGTGATGTCGCGATCGTTTGGCACCACTTTGGCCCACGGATTGTGCGCCGCCAGCAGTTCTTCCACGGTCGGGATCGACACGTCTTTCTTCAGTTTGAGGGTGAAGGCCTGGCTGTGACAGCGCAGCGCGCCGATACGCACGCACAGACCATCAACTGGAATCACGTTCTGGGTCGCAAGAATTTTGTTGGTCTCAGCCTGCCCTTTCCACTCTTCGCGGCTCTGGCCGTTATCGAGCTGTTTGTCGATCCACGGGATCAGGCTCCCGGCCAGCGGTACGCCGAAGTTGTCGACAGGCAGGTCGCCGCTGCGGGAAAGTGCCGTGACTTTGCGTTCGATATCCAGAATGGCCGACGCCGGGTTAGCCAGTTCATCCGCAACGTAGTGGTGCAGCGCGCCCATTTGGCTCAGCAGTTCACGCATATGACGCGCGCCGCCGCCGGAGGCAGCCTGATAGGTGGCGACAGACGCCCACTCCACCAGATCTTCTGCGAACAGGCCGCCGAGGGACATCAGCATCAGGCTGACGGTACAGTTTCCACCAACAAACGTTTTTACGCCGTTATTGAGGCCGTCGGTAATGACAGCCTGGTTAACCGGATCCAGAATAATAATGGCGTCGTCATTCATGCGCAGCGAAGAGGCCGCATCAATCCAGTAACCCTGCCAGCCGCTTTCACGCAGCTTTGGATAGATTTCGTTGGTATAATCGCCGCCCTGGCAGGTGACAATGATGTCGAGCGCCTTCAGTGCCTCCAGGTCGAAAGCATCCTGCAGCGTGCCGGCAGGCTGAGTGCCGAATGCAGGCGCAGCCTGACCGAACTGAGAGGTGGAGAAGAAGACCGGGCGGATGGCGTCAAAATCGCGCTCTTCTACCATGCGTTGCATGAGTACAGAGCCGACCATTCCGCGCCAGCCGATAAAACCAACATTTTTCATAGCGTGTGTTCCTGCAGAGGTGTGTGCTGTTGTGCTGACCCCGTTTCTATCAAAAGAAGGCAGGGTATCCCTCACATTACAAAATGCAGCCAAAGTCGCAAGTGAAAAAAATCAATAATGGGTCATGATTAAGTAACATAACTTATTTAACGCGTTAATTTTAAACGCGTATCTACCGTGTAAAACACGATTATCAGGGAACTATGCAATGAGTGAAATTCTTTCCGCGGCGGTGCTGTTGATCCTGATTATGGATCCACTGGGGAACCTGCCGATTTTTATGTCGGTGCTGAAGCATACAGAGCCTAAGCGCCGTCGAGCGATCATGATACGTGAGCTATTAATCGCCCTGCTTATCATGCTCATTTTCCTGTTCGCAGGAGAGAAAATCCTCGCGTTCCTGAACCTAAGCGCGGAGACCGTTTCTATTTCTGGCGGCATCATTTTGTTCCTGATTGCCATAAAGATGATTTTTCCCGGCAACGAGGGCGGCAGTAACGGCTTACCGGCGGGGGAAGAACCGTTTATCGTCCCGCTGGCTATTCCGTTAGTTGCCGGGCCGTCTTTGCTGGCGACGCTGATGCTGCTGTCGCATCAGTATCCCAATAAGATGAGCCATTTGGTGCTCGCGCTGATGCTCGCCTGGGGCGGCACGGTGGCGATTTTGCTGCAGTCAGGGCTGTTTTTACGCCTGCTTGGCGAGAAAGGCGTGAATGCGCTGGAACGACTGATGGGGTTGATTCTGGTGATGCTGGCGACCCAGATGTTCCTCGACGGCATTCGGGTGTGGATGAAGGGCTAAATCCCCTCCCCCCAAAGGGGCGAGGGAGAAAAGCGTAGGCCCGGCAAGCTTCAGCGCCGCCGGGCAAATGTTCGCCACTTAGCTCAACAGCGTAAACGCAATCATCCCGACAATCGCACCCACGGTCCCCAGAATGGTTTCCATCAACGTCCATGTTTTCAGCGTTTGTGCTTCGGTCGCGCCGGTAAACTTACCGAACAGCCAGAAGCCCGCGTCGTTTACGTGGCTCACAACGATTGAACCGCCCGCGATACAGATAGACAGAGCGGCCATCTGCGCACCGCTGTAATGCAGCTGCTCAATGACAGGCATCACCAGACCGACCGCCGTCAGACACGCAACGGTAGCGGAACCCTGAATGATGCGCACCGCGGCCGCCAGTACGAAGCAGGTAATGGCAATCGGCAGGCCCATGCCGGTCAACGCTTCACCGAGCGCCGGACCTACACCGGAATCCACCAGTACCTGTTTGAACACGCCGCCCGCACCGATCACCAGCAGAATAATACCCGCCGGTTGCAGCGCCGCACCGCAGATTTCCATCACCCGGTCTTTCGGCATGCCCTGACGCATCGCCAGACCGTAAATCGCCACCAGACACGCGACGAGGATTGCGGTAAACGGATGACCGATAAACTCGAACCACTCATACGCCGTAGAACCTTGCGGCACAAAGTGAGCCGCAATGGTTTTCAGGCCAACCAGCACCAGCGGCAGCAGGATCAGCGCGAGGCTGAAACCAAAGCTCGGCATTTTACCTTCGCCCAGATGCGGCTCGGAGATATCGTCCGGAATGTGCAGCTCAACGTGACGGCTGATGAAATTACCCCACAGCGGCCCGGCGATGATCATCCCAGGGATGGCCGCACACAGGCCAATCAAAATCATCCAGCCAAAATCAGCGTGCATTTGCGAAGCCAGCAGCATCGGCGCGGGCCCAGGCAGCAGGAACGCCGCAGCTGCAGCCACGCCCGCAAACAGAGGAATCACCAGTTTCACCAGGTTGGTTCCGGTGTGACGCGCCATGGAAAACGCGACGCTAATCAGCAGCACGATAGCCACTTCGAAGAACAGCGGCAGCGCACAGATAAGCCCTGCGAGGCCTATCGCGTAATGCGCCCGACTGTGCCCGAAGGACTTCAGCATTTTGACGGCAATCTGATCGACCGCGCCGGTCTCGTGCAGAATCTTGCCAAACATGGCCCCCAGCGCGACCACGATCGCGAGGAAGCCGAGCGTGCCGCCCATCCCTTTTTGCATAGTGTCAGCGATTTTATCGAGCGGCATCCCCGAGAAAAGCCCTGCACCAATAGACACCACCATCAAAGCAACGAAGGCGTGCATACGGGCCTTCATGACTAAAAACAGCAGCAGCAATACCGAGCCGACTGCCGTTAAAACAAGCGTTAATGTAGTCACGACTTACTGCCTTTGTTGATTAACTCAATGGTACTGGCGACAACGCCTTCCAGCGGCTGATCGATATCAACCACCAACACGTCGGCTTCGTCCGCGCCCGGCTCTTGCAGCGTTTCAAACTGCGTGACCAGCATTTGGGTTTTGAAGAAGTGACCTTTACGCGCTTTCAGGCGGCTTTCGATAACGTCGAAATCACCCTTCATGTAGATAAAGGAGAGGTTCGGATTGCCTTCGCGCAGCAGGTCGCGGTAGGTTTTTTTCAGGGCTGAACAGACTACCAGCGACACTTTATTGGTGCGCTGCATCGCGAAAGCGGCGTCGTTCAGGGCCTGCAGCCACGGTTTGCGGTCGTCGTCGTTCAGCGCTTCGCCGGAGGACATTTTGACGATATTGCTACGCGGATGGAGAAAGTCGCCATCAAGAAACGCGGCGTGCAGCTGATAGGCCACTTCGCTGGCGACGGCGGATTTACCGCTACCAGAGACGCCCATCAAAACGTAGACATGGTGATCATGGTTAGTCGTGCTCAAAGCGTTGCTCCCACAGGTCGATTTGTTACGGGTAACTGTTATCGGTAACATTGTCCTGCCGGGCTTGTGGATAAGCAATAACCATCCGGACGATAAACTGCGTTGTGTGATCTACTTCAAACTTGTCAGTTTAAATTGATCCGCCTGGTGACAATGTGAAACCTAAATCTAACATCTTAGGCGTAACAATTTCACCACGAATGCGCGCCAGCAGGCGCTCAGCGCCGATGCGGCCCATGCGTTCACGCGGGGTCAATACGCTCGCCAGGCGCGGCTCCATCACCTGGCCGATATCGTGGCCGTGGAAACCGGCAATCGCCATGTCGTCGGGGATTTTTAAGCCCAGGCGCTGACATTCAAACGCCGCACCGACCGCAAGGTCATCGTTGGTGCAGAAAATACCGTCGAGCTGCGGATATTCACGACGCGCCTGGCGCATCAGCTCAATCCCGGAGGAGTACGATGACGATTGCTCAACCATCACGCTGTACGGCGTGAGGCCCGCTTCGTTCATCGCTTGCTCGTAGCCCTGCTGTTTGATGATGGTGCGTTCATCGAGGCGTGCGCCAAGATAGGCGATATGACGATGACCGCGCGAAATGATGGTGGCAGTCATCTGGCGGGCGGCTTCGAAGTTATCGAAACCGACGGCGATATCGATGCACGGCGACTGGCTGTCCATCAGTTCAACCACTGGAATGCCGGACACTTCAATCATTTTGCGGGTGCGCGCAGTGTGGGTGCGCTCAGAAAGGATCAGCCCGTCGATGTTCCAGGAGAGCATCGACTCCAGACGCTCCTCTTCCATTTCCGGTTTGTAGCCGTAGTGGGCGAGCATGGCCTGGTAGCCATAGGCATCGGTCACGCTTTCAATGCCTTTTAGCACTTCCGCGAAAACCTGGTTGGTCAGTGAAGGAAGAAGGACACCAATCGCGCGGCTGGTCGAGTTGGACAAAATGTCCGGGGCGCGGTTGGGGATGTAACCCAGTTCATCAAGAGCGATAGCAATTTTGCCGCGCAGCGCCTCGGAAACCTGTTCCGGGTTACGCAGAAAACGACTGACCGTCATTTTGGTCACGCCGACGCGATCGGCAACATCCTGAAGTACGGGTCTTTTCTTTTTCATCGTCCAGAGGCTGATAAAGGGGGAACATTTCCTCAGTTTATCATGGACGCAGCAGAACCTTCCCCCCTTGGGGAAAGGTTCTGAAATTTATTTAATCAGGATCATACCGGCGGCAGATCGAACAGCAAAATTTCAGCATCACTGTCGGCATGGACCGAAATTGCCTGCTCATCCCAGATGGCCAGGCCATCGGCAGTGGTCGCTTTGGTGCCGTTAATAGACACTTCACCTTTCACAACCTGAATCCACACCCGACGGTCAGCCAAAATCTGATGCACCGACTGCTCATCTTTCAGCAGCGCCCAGCGATAGAGTTCCATGTCCTGGTTCACTTTCAGGGAACCGTCACGCGCATCTGGCGACAGCACCAGCTGTTTGCCTTGCTCGGCGTCAAAACGACGCTGCTCATAGCGCGGCGTTATGCCGGTTTCTTGCGGAATAATCCAGATTTGATACAGGTGCAATTTGTCCGTTTTACTCGGGTTATACTCCGAATGACGCACGCCGGTCCCGGCGCTCATTATCTGGAATTCACCGGCGGGCACCTGCTCTTTGTTGCCCATGCTGTCTTCGTGCTCCACGGCCCCTTCCAGCACGTAGGTCAGGATTTCCATATCTTTGTGCGGGTGAGTGCCGAAGCCCTGACCGGCATCAATCACATCGTCGTTAATGACACGAAGCGCAGAGAAGCCCATGAAATTCGCGTCGTAATAATTGGCGAACGAGAAGGTATGCCAGGAGTCCAGCCAGCCGTGATTTGCATGGCCACGTTCGTTTGCTTTGCGTAAGAAAATCATGATGTCTAACTCCGTGTTCGTTTCGATGGAGTGAGTGTGGACCGGAACCGTTAAGGATGATAGTGGGTGAAAATTGACTCCTCTGTTCAAAATTTATGAACAACTTCAGAGGAGCCAAGTCCGCTTATTTTGCGAGGGTTATTGTGGCAGGAGAAGCCTGCTCGAAGGCCCGTTCGAGGATCTCAAGGTTGGTGAGAACGTCAGTTTCCTTGACGTAATTCGGTGCACCGTTTTTAAGCGTGTCGTACAGCGCGTCGTAGACCCGGCCATAGTCGCCAGTTTCCGGTTTCACCTCTTCACGCACGCTGACGCCTTCAGCGTTCATGTACTCGATCTGTCCGATGCTGTCATCTGCGCCAAAGTCTGGTTCACCCGGCATGATGTTGGCCTTGAGGCTGGTTTCCTGCTGGTCAATGCCGTATTTCAGGTACGAACCTTTGGTGCCGTGGACGATAAATTTCGGGTAATCGATTTTCACCAGATGGCTGGTTTTGACGATGGCTTTCAGGTCGCCGTAGAACAGCTGCGCTTCAAAGGTATCGTCCGGGTTAGCTTTATTGCGCAGGCTGCGGATGTCGTAGGCAACGTTATTTGGGCGACCAAACAGGGAGATTATCTGGTCCATGGTGTGCACGCCCAGGCCGTAAAACGCGCCGTCCTGCGGCAGTCCCGGTTTGGTTTCCGCTACCGGACGGTACATGTCGAAATGGCTCTCAATTTCAACCAACTCGCCGAGTTTGCCGCTCTCAATCACCTTTTTCGCGGTCAGGAAGCAGGAGTCAAAGCGACGGTTCTGGTACGGCGTGACCGTCAGCCCTTTTTCTTTTGCCAACGCAAACAGCGCTTTCGCCTCGGCGAGCGTCGGGGTGAACGGTTTTTCCACCAGCACGTTTTTCCCGGCTTCCAGCGCCCGTTTCGCATAATCAAAATGGCTGTCGGCATGCGTACAGACCACCACCAGCTTGACCTGCGGATCGTTCAAAACGTCGTTCAGGTCGCTGGTGAAATGAATGTGCTGATATTGCGGATGCTGCTCTTCCGGCTTCGGACTGCGACGATAAATATGCGCCACATGCCAGCTGTTTTTGCGGTTAAGGACGTACGGGAGGTGATAGCGAGTGGTGCTTTTTCCGAAACCAATAAATGCACAATGTAGGGTCATGGCTCAGTCCTTTTTGACTTTGAATTACCCCTACCATACTGGAATACGAGGAAAGCAGACATATCCTTTTAACCGTCGGCGGCGCAGACAGTTTGTTCCCGGAAAGCGCGCAGGGCCCGGAGCGTACTTAATGTACGTGAGGAGCCCGAGCACTTCCCGTGGACAAAATGGCAAGTGAGCCAGGTTAAAAATAAAAAAAAGCCAGCGCAAGGCTGGCTACAAAACTGGAAGCAATGTGAGCAATGTCGTGCTTTCAGGTTCTCCGTAAGGGATCTCCCTGAACGCATGGCAATAATAATCATTATCATTCGCACTTGTCTACCCATTTTTGATAAAAAACAGCGGTTGACGAAATTTTTTCATTCAGGGATGTTGAAAGAGAAAATCAATATTCCCCTAAATAATTCGAGTTGCAGAAAGGCGGCAAGCCTGAGAGGCCCCAGGAGCTTACTGAAGTAAGTGACTGGGGCGAACAGGTGCAGCCAACACATCTGCAGCTCGAAGTATGACGGGGAAACACAAAGGAGAAGAGGAATGAACACGAGTGAGATAATCGTCCGCCACGTTGAAGCCACCGACGCCGCAGCTTTACATCAGATGCATACGCATGCGGATGTTTATCACTCGACGCTACAATTTCCTCATCCATCGATGGAGATGTGGCACGAACGCGTGGCACGTAAACCAGGCAGACGCCAGCTCGTGGCGTGCATTGATGAGCGCGTGGTGGGTCATCTGGTGTTGGATGTCATGGAAAACCCGCGTCGCAGTCACGTGGCGACGTTTGGGATTAGCATTGCATCGGAGTTCCAGAATCGCGGGGTTGGCAGCGCGCTGGTACGTGAGATGGTGAATCTGTGTGATAACTGGCTGCGCGTTGAACGGATTGAATTGACGGTGTTCGTCGATAATCCGTTAGCCATTGGTCTGTATCGCAAGTTCGGTTTCGAGGTGGAAGGCACCGGGAAACAATATGCGCTTCGTGATGGTGAGTATGTGGATGCGTATTTTATGGCACGGATGAAGTGATCCATTGGAACGAAGATCGCCGGGCGTCAAACACCCGGCAAGTCGCCGGAATTAATCCCAATCTCCATAGGGATAAGTTTTCCCCTTAATAAAATTCTGAATGGACTCGATGTCATCATAACCGTCCGGGTGTCTGGTTTTCCCCTTACAGAGAGTCAGATCTGCGCCAGAACGGGTTTGCAGGTTGATCGGCTTGATCAGGGGGGTGGGGTAATTAGCAGTATCAGGCAAACCAATCCTGACTTTTCCTTCCGGAGCCAGACCAAAAACCATAAAGTCATACCAGTCGGAGTGTCTCCCGCCATCGCTTTGAGCGACCGGGGTTTTCATACGCTGCCAGGTCTCAGGCGAAAACACCACGCTGGTTTCATAGGTTTTTTTATCAATCAACGAATCCCAGCAGAACACCATATACTGCGGTGGTTTTTTGACTTTATTGAAATTTGCACCTCCATTACGCCTCATATTTGCCCATTTTCCTACAGAATCGGGATCTTCGCCCGTACTATCAAGCGTGTTGAAAGTGTAAAGATAACCATCGGTATCAATGACCCGGGCATGGGATACTTGAGCTGGCAGGTTAGCCGGGGTTTCAAAAGAAAACACCCATTCGCCATAGGGTAACGTCCAGTCGCCGCTGGCCGCCTGTTTTGACTGTAAGGGGTACGTTTTGGGGCCACTGCAACCGGCAGCGGCAAACAGTAACGTAACGATCAGAGTTTTTCGTAATTTCATCTTTTTTTACCGTCCATGTTATAGATTGTTCGAAGCCACCCTTCTTCCGGTCGATTAACAAACCCAATCAGCTCAGAAGCGGATGTCCCGCCCTGCAGCTCTCCCGATTCGTTGAGGGTGACGGCATTCCAGTGTGCCGAACAGTGGATATAGTCTTTGGCGATCGCATCGATTTCCTCAGCACTAAACCCATTTACTGACTGCCTAAAACGAGCCGCTTTCCCCATCTGCTGCGCACGTTCACCAGACAGCGCTAGTTCAGCTGGGACCTCCAGTGTTTTAATCTGCGCAATATCATCAAACCTCGCCCCCGCGTCTTTCGCCGCGTCGAGCATCACCCGCAGTACCACCTTCGACCAGTCGCTTTTGACCACCCGCTGGCGCAGCGTCAGTGCGGCAAAACTGCGTTTTTGCATCTGCCCATAGCGATCGGTTGGCACATTGTTGTCAGCCCAAATGTCTGGCGTAATAGGGTTGGTGCGAATGATTGGCATAATTGATGGGGAGTTCTCCATCACCCGCAGTTGCGCCATCGTCTGATGGTAAGTACGCGACTGCTCGCCCGGCTGGTTCAAGGGTAGGGTTTCCACCTGAGGGCGGGTGATAAACAGGTCTTCACGCACCTGCGGTAAATAGCCGCCGCCGATATCGGAGTGTACACCCGGCAGCGCCAGCTCCGGCCAGGCCGGGGCGACACTGTTGAGGGCAAAGTTATAGCGGCACTCATGCTGTGCGGTGATTTGAAACACCTTCTGCGCCACGCCTGGACGCAGGCGGAGATTAACCTCCCCGGTGTCGGCGCTATGGGGGTTCAACCCATTGGTTGGCGTGCCAATCGCCGCGACGGTATCAAACAGGCCGATAAAGCGGGTCTGCCCTGCGGCAGGCCCGCTATAGGTGACATCTTTCATCCCTGCGGCGATGGCGTTGATGATGCCGCGATCCTCAGACTGGATCCGATTGGCGAAGTGCCGGGCTGCCGCCGCCCCACGGCTAAAGCCAAAAATATCAAACAGCAATGTGTCGACGATGAATTTGCCTTCAAATAGAGCCAGTGCTGTCGTGATTTTCGCAGCCAGTTGTGCCACCGCGTCATCGGTTTTAGCGATCACCCCTGTATCCGCGGTGCCAAACACCAACCCCATCAAATCATCCGGCTCACCCGCCCGCGTACCAATACCCTCCACATAAATTTTACCTTGAAGGTCACAGCTCTCAGATGGGAATTCATGCTGATACAACTCATTCAACCAGTGAATATTCGAGTAATCGCCCAGATAGCTCGTCGCCCCGGTTCCGCTGACGCCCATTTGTTCGGATGCATTCCTCATAAGAATGCTTTGTGCATCCGGGCTGTTGAGATCAAAATGCTGTGCGGTAAAGGCGGCCTGCATATTTCGGGTATTCACCGCGTTATTGCCGGTACCATCAAAGAAAACGCCGATCGCCAGCGTGATATGGCGAACGGGTGGTTCCGGCGGCGCCACAATTTTCAGCGCCACCGGGAACAGAGCGTTGTAGTTATCCGGCGTCACCAGATAACTGAATTCGGTTCCGCTTATAATATGTTGGCAAAAAATATAGTCATAGCTCAGCGAAATATATTCATAATCCATATCATTTACGACAATTCGGGTATGGATACCCTGGAGCCTGGCCCCCCGTAATTCAATACGATAATACTTTTCCCAATGGCCGGTTCTATTGATTCGGTAAATATCGAATACCATTTTCAGGCTTTCATTATTGTTAATGGCATTCATCAGCAGCGGGGTGCATTTATCCAGCGTTTTACAGAAGCGAATGCCCTGGTGATTGACGCCCATCCCGGTGTTAACCATCGTCCCTGACAAACTAAACACAAATATCTGATCTTCATGTCCGTGCTGATAACGGTTTCCTATTGAGGCCGCCGTGCCACAGCCTGCAGATATTTTTCCTTGAAACTCTCCTTCAAGGGTTAAATAAATAATATCACTCATCCTGGCATCCCTGGCTTGTTATGGTTTTAAATGACCACTATCAATACAGGGATAATAGGCGTGTTTTATCCCTCCCGATATAAATAATGAGCGCGATTATTGATTTTATTTTTATTAGATTAATCGGTAATAGTAATCAAGAAAATGACAGTCACGAAATTAATTAAAATAACAAATGTGGCCCGACCGTTATTTATCGGGCCACAACGTAAATCAGTACCCTGCCGTTAAATCATCCACGGAACGCGGGTCCGACGCACCGTACAGTGTGCCGTCCGGGCCAACCATGATGCTCTGGGTGCTGCCCATCGCTTCTTTCACCGCCACCTTCTGACCTTTATCCGCCAGCAGCTTCAGTGTATCCGGGCTAAAGCCCTTCTCCACCCATAGCTCATCCGGCAGCCATTGGTGATGGAAACGCGGCGCGTTAGTCGCTTCGGCGACGTTCATCCCAAAGTCGATAGAATTCACCACCATTTGCAGCACAGTGGTGATAATGCGGCTACCACCCGGGCTGCCGGTTACCAGCCAGGTTTTACCGTCTTTCACGACGATAGTCGGTGACATCGAGGACAGCGGGCGCTTATGCGGGCCGACGGCGTTCGCATCCCCGCCGACAAGGCCGTACACGTTCGGCACGCCCGGTTTGGCTGAGAAGTCGTCCATCTGGTTGTTCATCAGGATGCCGGTATTGCCCGCCACGATGCCAGTGCCAAAGGTCGTGTTGAGCGTATACGTCACCGCCACCGCGTTGCCGTCTTTGTCCACCACCGAGAAATGGGTGGTCTGGTTGCTTTCATACGGCGCGAGTTTCCCCGGACGGATCTGGCTCGACGGTTTGGCTTTGTTGATGTCGATTTCATCAGCAATGGATTTTGCATAGGCTTTGCTGGTCAGCGCCTGCCACGGCACTTTGACGAAATCCGGATCGCCGAGGTATTCCGAACGATCGGCGTAAGCATGTTTCTCGGCTTCCGCCATGATTTGCATCGCATCGGCGCTACCGAAGCCGTATTTATGCATATCGAAGTTTTCCAGAATATTCAGAATTTCAACGATATGAATGCCCCCGGAAGACGGCGGCGGCATGGAGAACACCTGATAGCCGCGGTAGTCGCCGCTGATGGGCTCACGCTCCACCGCTTTGTAATTCGCCAGGTCCTCTTTGGTTATCAGCCCGCCGTTCTTTTTCATTTCATCGGCAATCTGATCGGCAATTGCCCCTTTATAAAACGCGTCCGGCCCGTTTTCAGCAATCATCTCCAGGCTTTTCGCCAGATTGGCCTGCACCAGCTTGTCACCTTTTTTCAGCGGCTCGCCGTCTTTCCAGAAAATGGCTTTGCTGTTTTCGTGTTGAGGAATGACTTCAGGCCCGTAGGTTTTCAGGTCACCCGCCAGCGCATCGTTAACGATAAAGCCCTCTTTCGCGAGCTTGATGGCCGGGCGCACCACTTTGTTGAGCGGCATAGTGCCGTACTCTTTCAATGCCAGCGAGAAACCGGCCACGGTGCCCGGTGTGCCGGATGCCAGGTGTGAAGTCAGCGATTTTTTGCTGTCGGGGTTGCCCTGATCGTCGAGGAACATATCGCGAGTGGCCTGCGCGGGGGCCATTTCACGGAAGTCGATCGATGTGGTTTTGCCGTCTTTAGTGCGCAGCAGCATAAAGCCACCGCCGCCTAGGTTCCCTGCCTGCGGGTGCGTGACCGCCAGCGCATAACCCACGGCGACTGCGGCATCCACCGCATTCCCGCCCTGTTTCAGTATCTCCACGCCGACTTTCGTCGCCGTTTCATCCACCGATGCGACCATACCCTTCTGGGCCGTTACCGGGTGGAAAACGTCCTCTTCCACGCCGTAAGACACCGGCGGTGCAGCGGGCGACGGCTCGGTCGCCGCCACGCTGAACGTCCCTCCTGCCAGCAGAGCAGCAATCGCCGCCCCGCGCCAAAAACGCGTTTCTGTCATTGTTATTCTCCAGGTGATGGGTGTTGTGTGTTGTGTTCCCGCTTAAGCCTGGTGCAAAATGTCTAAAAAATCATTGTTATAGACAATACTGTTAGAAAATGAAAACCAATTAAAATAAAAGGGATTTATCATGATAAGTCATCTAACCCACTTATCTGGAAAAATTTCAATGTCTTCAATGAGCATTTTATTAAATGATTAATTCATTCTATGGACAAAAAATACACCTTGATTTGGATCACGATGAAGGTGATAATTTTTTTGTACATCATCCGCAGCTAAATATTGAAAGGGGTTTATTACACACGCCTTCGATTGTCATTTTAGAATTTCACCGAGAACATTAAAAAGAGGCTTCACAGAAAGTTATGTGGATATTAAATCGTGTATTGCCCCGTAGGAATAGACTTATTATTGGATGTGGCTTAAACCATAATCATTGCGGTGTTCATGCCCAGACTGACACAGTAGACACCGATCCAAAAATGAATCCAGATATTAAGGGAAGCATTACTGACTCAGTCATGAATCACTCATTATTTAGAAAATACAAATATATTCTTTTAGAATGTTTGCCATCACCAGTCTATGAAGACCCCACCCTGTATAGTAACCTTAATTATCTCCGCTGCGCCCAATCAACCATTATCATTTTATCTCCACCCAAAGCAGCCTTCGCTAAAATACATCGACAAATCAGACCGTACGGATGGTCAACAAAAACCATTTTTAAGCTGGAAGATATTCCACCACATTTATATGAAGATGACATGTACAGAAACCACCTTAATTTATCAATAAAAACATCTCCGTTTCCAAGTTTAATAATCAGTAGTCTGTAATCTATTGTTGATGGATTTTATAAACATCAAAAAGGGAAGATACAATATAATTAATGGAATATTATCAGTCATGTTCAGGAGTTTTTTAATGCCGAAGAAGTATTGCTAAAGGGTGGGCAAAGAGGCGTCAACAGCGTAAAACCACGCCCGATACCGCCTTCCACATGCTGGTCACCAGAACTTTATACGCCCGCTCAGCCGGGTGCAGAATTCCTAAAAAATCATCGAAATGGACAATTGGAGGTAAACTTAAGGGAAGCCCCTTTCGGGGAGGAGGACACAATGAACAGGTTATTCTTTCTTGCGGCACTCATGCCGTTTGCCGTTTTAGCACAGCCAATCAATACGACCAACAACCCCAACCAGCCGGGGTATGTGATCCCGAGCCAGCAGCGGATGCAGACTGAAATGAATACGCAGCAGCAACAGCAGAAAGGGATGTTGAACCAGCAGCTACAGAACCAAAACCAAGTTCAGCAGCAGCATTTGCAAACGCAGATGAACAGCAACCAGCAGCGGGTCCTGAACGGCCAGCCGGGGGAGCAGGTGCTGCCGAATACCCGCGGCGGGATGTTAAGCAACAGTGACAGAACACTGAACAGTTCGCAGCAGCACATGCTGCCGCAGACTCAGAACGGTGACCTGCTGAGTACACCGTCTAACCCGCAGCCTCTTTCTCGTTAACAGTGAGTGGGCTTAACGGAAGTCAGGCCCGATAACGTCAATTGCATCGGTGCAGATGCAATCCACGCCCCAGCGCAGCAGTTCTGATGCCCGCTGGGGTTTGTTCACTGTATACACCAGAATGTGCAGCCCCGCCGCTTTCAACATCTTCACCCGCGCCTCATCCAGCAACTTGTGAAAAACGTGAATCGACACGCATCCCAGCCGCGTGGTCAATGCCTGCCAGTCGTCGCGCCAGTCATCGAGTAACAGTCCGCGAGGCAGTTCAGGTGCCGTGTCTTGTGCGGCTTCCAGCGCGTCGATATCAAACGATGAGAGTAGCGGCGGCGTCATGCCTGCCCACAGCTCACGCGCCGCCAGGGCGACCATTTTACCGGTCAGCGGCCCAGTGCCGGTGGTGGGTTTGATTTCGATATTGGCCATCATGCCGTGCTCACGGCAGCGCTCCGCCACCTGCGACAGCAGCGGCAGCGGCTCACCTTTAAACTCGTGACTAAACCAGCTTCCGGCATCAACGTGCAGCAGTTTGTTCCACTCAAGTTCACCCGCCACGCCCCAGCCGTTGCTGGTGCGCTCGAGATTGTCGTCATGCAGCAGGAAAATCTGCCCATCTTTTGACAGCTTAGCGTCAAACTCGATCATCATGTGGCCGTAGCGCGCGCCCACGTCAATCGCCGCAAGGGTGTTTTCCGGAGCCCGTTTACCGCCGCCACGGTGGGCGACGATGCGGGGATAAGGCCAGTTGCTCATACTCGTTGTCCTGTTTCACCATCAAACAGGTGCAGATGATTTTCCGGCAGATGCAGCCACAGCGTGGTGCCTGCCGTCGGGCGCTGCTGATGCGGTAAACGCACCACCATTTTTTGCTCACCCCAGCGACCATGCGCGAGGTTATCTGCACCCAAAATTTCCAGCGTATCCATCACCAGCGGTACGCCACCTTCAGCCTGCGAGCTTAGCGCAATATGTTCCGGACGGATACCCAGCGTCATGCTGCGTCCGGCGTTGCCGCGATACAGCCAGTTCAAGGGCAGTGCCATGCCGCTCTCGAGTTCAAAATGCGTGCCCGATGGGCTCACGCGCCCGTCGAGCAGGTTCATCGCCGGGCTGCCGATAAAGCTCGCCACAAAGCGGCTGGCAGGCTTTTCATACACTTCAACCGGGGTGCCAATTTGCTCGGCAATGCCTTTGTTCATCACCAGCACCCGCTGGGCGAGGGTCATCGCTTCCACCTGATCGTGCGTTACATACAGCGACGTCGTATTCAGACGACGGTGCAATTGTTGCAGCTCGAGGCGCATCTGCACGCGGAGTTTGGCATCGAGATTAGACAGCGGTTCATCAAACAGGAACACCGCCGGATCGCGCACGATAGCGCGCCCCATCGCCACGCGCTGGCGCTGCCCGCCTGACAGCTCGCGCGGACGGCGTTTGAGTAACGCATCCAGTTCCAGAATACGTGCC
The DNA here is from genome assembly GCF_024764835.1 of Scandinavium hiltneri. Lineage (GTDB taxonomy): Bacteria > Pseudomonadota > Gammaproteobacteria > Enterobacterales > Enterobacteriaceae > Scandinavium > Scandinavium hiltneri. The sequence goes on from NZ_JALIGE010000074.1 coordinate 125,641, forward strand.
GCCTCCTTCACGCGTTCGGCGATATGGCTTTTGCCCATGCCGCGAATTTTCAGGCCCCAGGCCATGTTTTCTTCCACGCTCATGTGCGGATACAGGGCGTAGTTCTGGAACACCATCGCGATGCCACGCTCTTTTGGTTCCAGCTCGGTCACGCGCTGGCGGTCAATCCAGATATCCCCGCCGGAAACGCGCTCCAGCCCGGCCACCATGCGCAGCAGCGTCGATTTGCCGCAGCCTGACGGGCCAACCATCACAATAAACTCGCCGTCGGACACGTCCAGCGTCAGCGGCTGGATCACCTGAGTTTTGCCGTTGTCCCAGCTCTTGGTTACAGCCTGTAGTTTCAGTCCAGCCATCTTATTTCTCACTGTCCACTAAACCACGCACGAACGCACGCTGCATGGCTAATACGATAATAACGGGCGGGGCAAGCGTCAGCAGCATCGCCGCCATCACCTGATTCCACGCCGTGGTGCCTTCCCCGGTGGCTATCATCCCTTTGATACCCGCCACCGCCGTGCCGAGATTCACATCGGTGATGATCAGCAACGGCCACAGATACTGGTTCCAGCCATAGATAAAGGTGATGACGAACAGCGCCGCCAGATTGGTTTTCGACAGCGGCAGCACGATGTCGCGGAAAAAGCGCATCGGCGACGCGCCGTCGATTCGGGCCGCTTCCATCAGTTCATCCGGCAGCGTCATAAAGAACTGGCGGAACAGGAAAGTGGCGGTTGCCGAGGCCATCAGCGGCAGCGTCAGGCCGGTATAGCTGTCGAGCAATTTGAGGTTGGCTATCACTTCCACCGTCGGGAAAATTCGCACTTCAACCGGCAGCATCAGGGTGATAAAAATCATCCAGAAGAACAGGTTACGCAGCGGAAAGCGAAACCAGACGATGGCAAAGGCTGAAAGCATCGACACCGCGATTTTGCCCACCGTGATGGTGAAGGCCATGACGAAGCTGTTGAGCAACAGTAGCCAGAATGGCGCGCTGTTGGCCCCGACGCCCTGTAGCCAGATGGTTTTCATGTTCTCGAGCAGATGCGAGCCGGGGATAAGCGTCATCGGTGTGGCGAAAACGGCTTTGTCATCCAGCGTGGCCGCGACAAACGCGACGTACAGCGGGAACAGGATCACTGCAATCCCCAGAATCAACATGATGTGGCTGAACCAGGTCAGCCCGCGACGATGTTCAATCATTGATAGCGCACCTTACTTTCTACGTAACGGAACTGAACCACCGTTAACCCGATCACCAGCCCCATCAGCACTACCGACTGCGCCGCCGACGCGGACAGGTCCAGCCCGGCAAAGCCTTCGCGGTAAATTTTGTAGATAAGCGTGGTGGTGGCCTGTACCGGGCCGCCCGCCGTCGCCGCATCAATCACCGGGAAGGTGTCGAAGAAGGCGTACACCAGATTGACCACCAGCAGAAAGAAACTTACCGGGGCAATCAGCGGCAGCGCAATCGCAAAGAAGCGGCGCACCGGGCCTGCGCCGTCAATGGCGGCGGCTTCCACCAGCGAGCGAGGAATGGATTGCAATGCGGCAAAAAAGAACAGGAAGTTGTAACTGATTTGCTTCCACACCGAGGCGAACACCACCAGGAACATCGCCTGGCCGCTGTTTTGCGCGTGGTTCCAGTTATAGCCCACCATATCCAGCCAGTGGGTGATCAGCCCGCGACCGGGGTTGAAGAGGAAAATCCACAGCACCACGGCGATGGCCGGGGCGACGGCGTAGGGCAGCAGCATCAGGGTTTGGTATATACGGCTGCCGCGCACCACATAATCAACCAGCGCGGCGAAAAACAGCGACACCATCAGGCCGCTAATAGTGACCATACCGCTGAATTTCAGGGTGGTCCAGAATGCGTCGAGGTAGTAGCTGTCGTGGAACAGAGCGATAAAATTATCGAAGCCGACAAATTCACTGGAAAGCCCGAACGGATCGACGTTCTGCAGCGAATACCACAGCGCTTCGCCCGCAGGCCAGATAAAGAAAATGACGGTAATGGCGAGCTGCGGCGCGACCAGCAGATAGGGCAGCCAGCGCGAGCGAAATACCGGACGAGATGAGGACATAGATAGACTCTTTTCCAAAAAATACCGGGTGGCGGCGTTGCCTTACCCGGCCTACACGAGGCCGTGCGTAGGCCCGGTAAGCGCAGCGCCACCGGGCATTTCATTCATTACGATTTCGTTGATTTCTCGAAGCGTCGCAGCAGCTGATTCCCACGCTCGACGGCGGCATCAAGCGCCTGTTGCGGGGTTTTCTTGCCGGTCCATACCGATTCCAGTTCTTCATCCACAATAGTGCGAATCTGCGGCATATTGCCCAGACGCAGACCTTTGGTGAATGGCAACGGCGGCTTGTTCATCATCTGACGCGTGGCGATATCCGCCCCCGGGTTCTTGTCGTAGAAACCCTGCTGACGGGTCAGATCGTAGGCCGCGGTCGTGATCGGCAGATAGCCGGTTTTCTGGTGCCATTCGGCAGCGATTTCCGGTTTGGTCAGGAAGTCGAGGAACTCCGCCACGCCTTTGTAGGTCTCTTTGTCTTTGCCCTGCATTACCCACAGACTGGCTCCGCCGATAATGGCGTTCTGCGGCGCACCTTTGGCGTCAGCGTCGTACGGCATCATGCCCACGCCGTAGTTAAATTTGGCGTACTGACGAATGTCCGCCAGCGACCCGGAAGAGGCGGTGGTAATGGCGCAGTCACCGTTGTAGAACTTTTCGGTGGACTCATCTTTTCGCCCGAAGTAGCTGAAATCACCCTTCTTGTTCAGCGCTTCCAGCATCGCAATGTGCTTCACCTGCTCCGGCTTGTTGAATTCCAGTACCGCGTCGGTGCCGTCAAAGCCATTGTTTTTGGTCGCAAACGGCAGGCCGTTCCAGGCGCTGAAGTTTTCCAGCTGGATCCAACCCTGCCAGCCGCTGGCGTAGCCGCACTTCATGCCTGCCGCTTTCAGCTTCGCGGTGTAGTCCGCCAGGTCCTGCCAGGTTTTCGGTGGCTGGTCCGGATTTAATCCGGCCTTTTTGAACGCGTCTTTGTTGTAGTACAGCACCGGCGTTGAGCTGTTAAACGGCTGGCTTAGCAGGTGGCCGGTTTTGGAATCGGTGTAGTAGCCCGATACCGTCGGCACAAACTGCGACTCGTCGAACGCAATGCCCGCATCGCTAAACACTTCGTACACGGGTTTGATGGCCTTCGACGCCATCATGGTCGCGGTGCCGACTTCATAAACCTGCAAAATAGCCGGCGCGTTACCGGTGCGGAAGGCCGCAATCCCGGCCGCCAGGCTCTGTTCGTAGTTGCCTTTATAAACCGGCACAATTTTGTAATCAGGATGGGTGTCGTTAAAACGCTGGGCGAGGGAATCAACTTCTTTGCCCAACTCCCCTTCCATGGAATGCCAGAACGGAACGGTGGTGACAGCCATGGCCTGGGAGGCAAAGGCCAGACCCAGCGTCAGAGCTAAAGCGGTGTGTCGTAACGATGTCATTCGGTTATCTCTCTTGTTGTGCCGGATGCGCGTAATCACGCGTTTTTGTTCGCAACACAACATGACATGTGCGTATGACAGAAATAGAGACGAAAGATGACGAAGCGGTGACAGCCAGGCTTCAAAAAGGTGATGAAACGGTGACGTTAGCGTGGCGAAAAGGAGACAAAAAAACCGGGTGACAGGTGGCGATTCAGTATGCTGTTGGCCCGGCAAGCGACAGCCCCGCCGGGCACAAAGGATTAACCGCCGAGATAGGCGCTCCGCACCGCCTCGTTGGCCAGCAGCGCGTCGCCGGTATCTTCCAGCACCACGTGACCGTTTTCCAGCACGTAACCGCGGTCAGCGAGTTTCAGCGCCTGGTTGGCATTCTGCTCGACGAGGAAGATGGTCATTCCCTCTTTGCGCAGTTGCTCAATGGTGTCGAAAATCTGCTGAATGATGATCGGCGCCAGACCCAGCGACGGCTCGTCGAGCAGCAGCAGACGCGGCTGGCTCATCAGCGCGCGGCCTATCGCCAGCATCTGTTGCTCCCCGCCGGACATGGTGCCCGCACGCTGGACACGACGCTCCCACAGGCGCGGGAACAGTTCGTATACCCACTTAATACGCGTCTGATACTCGCTACGTTCGGCAAAAAAGCCGCCCATCGCCAGGTTCTCATCCACGGTCATGCGGGAAAACACGCGACGCCCTTCTGGCACAATCGCAACCGCTTCACGCATGATTTTCGCGGTCTGCCAGTCGGTAATATCTTTGCCATCAAAGGTCACACGCCCGCTGGAGGCGCGTGGGTCACCGCACAGTGTGCCGAGCAGCGTGGTTTTCCCCGCGCCGTTCGCGCCAATCAGAGTCACGATTTCACCCTGATTGATATGCAGGCTGACCTCGTGCAGGGCCTGAATTTTGCCGTAATGGGCACTGACTTTGTCAAAGGACAACATGACTTTTTCCATCTTATGCCTCACCCAGATAGGCGCGAATAACGTCAGGATTATTGCGGATCTCTTCCGGCGTGCCGTTAGCCAACGGCGTTCCCTGATTCACGACGTAAATACGATCAGAAATACCCATCACCAGCTTCATGTCGTGCTCAATCAGCAGAATGGAGGTGTTGTGATGGCTGCGCAGTTCGGCAATCAGCTCATCCAGCTCTTTGGTTTCTTTCGGGTTCAGCCCTGCTGCCGGTTCATCAAGCATCAGGATTTCCGGCTGTGTCACCATGCAGCGCGCGATTTCCAGACGACGCTGATCGCCGTAGGCCAGGTTGCTCGCCTGACGGTTTGCGTGTGCCAGCAGGCCGATACGATCGAGCCACGTCGCGGCGCGGTCCAGCGCTTCGCTCTGCGCTGTGCGGAACGATGGCGTTTTCAGCAGCCCGGAAAACACGCCGGTTTTCAGCTGCTGATGTTGCGCTACCAGCAGGTTTTCAATCACCGTCATTTCGCGGAACAGGCGCACGTGCTGGAAAGTACGCACCACGCCCATCTGCGCAATTTTCTGGCCTGGCAGGCCTTCAAGATGCTTGTCGCCCAGCATGATGCTGCCGCCCGTTGGCTTATAGAAACCGGTCAGGCAGTTGAAAACTGTGGTTTTCCCGGCACCGTTCGGGCCAATCAGCGAGACGATTTCCTGCGGGTGCAGTTCAAGATTGACGTTATTGACCGCCAGCAGGCCGCCAAAACGCATCATCAGGCCGTTAACGGATAATAATGGCTGACTCATGCCTGCTCTCCTTTGGTCTGTCCGCTTTTCAGTTTCAGCTGTGGACGGGTCATCGGCAGCAAGCCTTGTGGACGCCAGATCATCATCAGAACCATCAACCCACCCAGCATTAACATGCTGTATTCGTTGAAATCACGCATCAGTTCGCGTGATACCACCAGCAGCACCGCTGCGAGGATCACCGCAAACTGCGAGCCCATTCCGCCCAGCACCACAATCGCCAGCACGAACGCCGATTCGGCGAAGGTGAAGGATTCCGGGCTGACAAAGCCCTGGCGGGCGGCGAACAGCGTCCCGGCGAAACCGGCAAACGCGGCGCTGATGGTGAAGGCAGTCAGCTTGATGCGTGTCGGGTTCAGCCCCAGCGAACGGCAAGCGATTTCATCTTCACGCAACGCTTCCCACGCGCGGCCCAGTGGCATCCGCAGCAGGCGGTTGATTACAAACAGGGTAAAGACCACCAGCAGCAGCGCCACCAGGTAAAGGAAAATCACGCGGTCGTTCGGGTCGTACTTGAGGTGGAAGAAGTTGCTGAAGGTATCCCAGCCACCTTCGCGCGCGGTACGGCTGAACTCCAGGCCAAACAGCGTCGGTTTCGGGATCTGGCTAATCCCGTTCGGGCCGCCGGTGATTTCGGTGTTATTGAGCAGCAAAATACGCACAATTTCACCGAAGCCGAGGGTCACAATCGCCAGATAGTCGCCGCGCAGACGCAGCACCGGGAAGCCGAGCAGGAAACCGGCGGCAGCTGAAACCAGGCCCGCCAGTGGCAGACAGGTCCAGAAGCCGAGACCGTAATAGTGATTCAGCAGCGCAAAGGTGTACGCGCCGATGGCGTAGAAACCGCCGTAGCCCAGCACCAGCAGACCAGACAGGCCCACGACCACGTTCAGACCGAGACCAAGAATAATGTAGATCATGGTCAGAGTGGCGATATCGATGGTACCGCGAGACACCATGAACGGCCACGCCACGGCGATAACCAGCAGGGCAATCAGAAACAGCTTCTGTTTAACGGTAGAACCGTCAATCGCAGGCAGTACCAGCTTCGGACCGGACACGTTTTTCAGGCCCTTCTGCACCATTGGGCGCAGGAGCTGGAAGAAAAACACCACCGCGGTGCCGATGAAAATCCACTGCCAGCGGATGTCAGCGGCGGTATCAACCACCAGTTTGGTGCCATCCAACTCCAGCTGAACACCCATGAAGACGCCCGCCAGCACAAAGAACATGGCGGCTGAAAGCAGCGCCATCGCAAAATGCATCGGTTTCATACTTTTTCTACCTCCGGACGACCCAGGATCCCGGTCGGCATCACCAGCAGCACCACAATCAGCAGCGCGAACGACACCACGTCTTTGTACTCGGTACTCAGGTAAGCGGAGGACAGCGCCTCGGCCACGCCCAGAATCAGGCCGCCGATCATCGCGCCTGGAATACTGCCGATCCCACCGAGAACCGCAGCAGTAAAGGCTTTCATCCCGGCCATAAAGCCGATGTACGGGTTAATTACGCCGTAGAACTGACCGAGCAGCACGCCCGCCACCGCCGCCATTGCCGCGCCGATAACGAACGTCAGGGCAATAACGCGGTCGGTGTTGATGCCGAGCAGGCTCGCCATTTTCAGGTCTTCTGCGCAGGCGCGACAGGCGCGGCCCATGCGGGAATAGCGGATAAACACCGTCAGAGCCAGCATCGCCACAAAGGTCACAATCCAGATAACGAGCTGCATTGTGGTGATACTGGCGGCGAAGTTTTCGCTGCTGCCGATAATCCACTGGCCGTTAAACAGGCTTGGCAGCGCGATATCGCGCGAGCCTTCCGTCAGACTGACGTAGTTTTGCAGGAAGATGGACATCCCGATCGCGGAGATCAGGGCGATCAGACGTTTAGAGCTGCGAACCGGGCGATAGGCCACACGTTCAATGCTCCAGCCGTAGGCGCTGGCGATGATAATCGCCCCGACGAATCCGGCGCCCACCAGCAGCCAGCCGGTGTCGATACCCATCATCATCAGCGCGGCGATGATCATAAACGACACATAGCTGCCGATCATGTACACCTCGCCGTGGGCGAAGTTGATCATCCCGATAATGCCGTACACCATTGTGTAACCGATGGCGATCAGTGCATAGGTGCTTCCCAGCGTGACGCCGTTAAACATCTGCTGCAGGAAATAGAGGAACTGCTCTGACATAAGGTAACCTTTTGAACCCGACTCGTCGGATGCTAAATCCCACTCGACATAATTCGAGTGGTTGTCTCATTATTTGGCGACGGAGGACGAACCATCCGCATGCCACTGGAAGACACCAAACTCAAATCCCTTCAGATCGCCTTTCTCATCCCAGTTCAGCGGCCCAATCACGGTCTTCGCGCCGTGAGTTTTTAAATCTTTAATCAGCGCCTGCGGATCTTCGCTGCCGGTGCGGTCCATGGCGGTCGCCAGAGACTGGACGGCGGCATAGGTTATCCACACGTACGGGCCGCTCGGATCTTTTTTCTCGGCTTTCAGCGCATCAACGATGCCTTTGTTCGCCGGATCCTGATCATAGCGTTTCGGCATCGTCACCAGCATCCCTTCGCCCGCGGCACCCGCGATGTTCGACAGGGAAGCGTTACCCACGCCTTCCGGACCCATGAACTGCGTTTTCAGGCCTACGGAACGCGCCTGACGCAGGATCTGCCCCATCTCCGGGTAGTAGCCACCGTAGTAAACGAAGTCGATGTTTTCTTTTTGCAGACGCGCCACCAGCGCGGAGAAGTCTTTTTCGCCAGCGGTGATACCGTCGAAGAACACCACGTTCGCACCACCTTTCTTCAGGCTGTCCTGTACGGAGCGCGCCAGGCCTTCGCCGTACTGCTGTTTGTCATGGATGATGGCGATGCGCTTAGGCTTCACGTTATTCAGAATGTATTTCGCGGCGGTTGGCCCCTGCGAGGAGTCGAGACCCGCGGTGCGCATGATGAACTGATAGCCGCGCTGCGTCAGTTCCGGGTTGGTGGCACCTGGGGTAATCATCAGAATGCCTTCGTCTTCGTAGATATCAGACGCTGGCTGAGTAGAAGATGAACAGAGGTGACCGATAACGTATTTGATGCCGTCGTTGACCACTTTGTTGGCAACCGCCACGGCCTGTTTTGGATCGCAGGCATCGTCATATTCCACGGCGACCAGTTTGTCGCCTTTGATGCCGCCGTTGGCATTGATGTCTTTAATTGCCTGACGCGCGCCGTTGAACTCCATGTCGCCCCACTGTGCAACCGGGCCAGACATTGCACCAATCACGGCGACCTTAATGTCTTTTGCCATTGCTGACGGCGACATGGCCAGGGCAATCATTCCCGCAATCAATGTTTTCGCATTCCGTTTCATCTTCAATCCCCATTCGTGATGTTGTTTGTATATATTTTGTATTTATTTGGTTAAAAAGCATTCTGTGCTTTTAATGCACAACGCTACTTTTACCAGTCTCTTTAATGGTTTAGCGATGTTATTTGCCAAAAACCAGACTAAAATCTCTATTTTTCAGTCGATTAAGCAAAGATAATATTCTGTATTCAGACAGAGTTAAACAAAAAAAAGCGCCGTTTTCAGCATAAAATAAGGTTACAAAGAGCGGGATAAATCACTACCTTCCAGGTTAAAATTCTGCTTATTTTTCGATCCATAACGCATTGCGCTACTTCGAACAGTAAGAAGAAAACGAATCCGCTGGCATTCAACATAAAAATAGAAATCAGCGAGCCGAGAAATTAGATAAACTCGGGGCATTATTTTTTACAGGTGGCTTCACATGAAACTGACAGTAATCAGGCTGACCACGCTCAGCGAGCAGGACCTCATCGATCTGGGCAAGATCTGGCCAGAATACAGTGCGACGTCTTTGCAGATGGACGATCAGCATCGGATCTATGCGGCGCGGTTTAATGAACGCCAGCTCGGCGCGGTACGCGTGACGCTGCAAGGCACGCAGGGCGCGCTGGATTCCATGCGGATACGCGAAGTCACCCGTCGCCGCGGCGTAGGGAAATATCTGCTGGAAGAAGTGCTGCGTGATAATCCTGGCATCGACAGTTGGTGGATGGCGGATGTCGGCGTGGAAGACAGAGGCGTGATGGCGGCGTTTATGCAGGCATTGGGGTTTACGGCGCAGGAAAATGGCTGGGAAAAATGTTAGCGTAGTGGGTGAATTTTCTCTCCGTGGGGGTCTCTCCTGCTCGTTAGTGTGATGACACCCGCGGTGTAACCTTTCTGTTCATTCAGAGCCCTCTGTTTTTATCATTGGCCCCATAAGCTGACATAAAATGCAGGCAGATCGCCTGCCAGTAGATATATATCGTGAAGATTGCGAAAACGGAAGAATATAAACGCCAAGACTGAGCCCGATCCAGATTAAAACTCAGGATCAACGCATCATAAAATCAGTCAGATTTTTCAACGCACCTGCTGCGGCCATTTCCCCTCCATTCCCGTACCGCCAAAAAGCGTCTAACGACATTCTAATATTCCGTAATAATGGAAAAACTCAAAATCACTGACTGGAAAGCACATATCACAGCACTCATTAATCGTGATCATTTACGTTTTGGTTCAATGAGTCAGCTATTCAGCCCTGATAAAAAGTGAAGTACAGGGTTTGCAAATCCTTGTATTTTACAAAAAGAACAATAAAAAAACATTTGACGCAGCAGTTTGACACTTCGTTAAAGTAACACTACGTTAAATTACAAACCTATCAAACATGTCTTACCTGTACGACCATACTGAGGGCATGAATCATGAACACCAGAGTTTCTGTCGTACAACTGGCCATGATGGAAATAGAGCAGCGGATCACGAAAGGAGAATGGCAAACCGGTACTCGCCTGCCTTCACAATATGAACTGGCGAAAGAGCTTAAATTGAGTCGGACCTCTTTGCGGGAAACTTTAACGCATCTGGAATCTCGAGGCGTTGTTAGCATTCAGCCAGGCAAAGGCGTCTTTGTTTGCTCCCCACAACCTGTTCCAGCCACCACTCACTGGCAATTTGATGAATACTCATTGGCTGAAGTATTAGTTATGCGCCAGCAACTTGAAGGGTTTGCCGCTGCCAGTGCAGCCAGTAATGCTCGTCTGGAAGATATTTTGCAATTAGAAATATCATTAAACGACTCTTATACTGCTGCAAAATCAGGTGATTTATTACAGGTAAAATTGTGTGATTTGGATTTTCATGCACAAATCATTCGTATTGCCGGCAACCGATTATTGCAAAAAATAATTAAACAGATCCGTAAACCATTAGAGTTAAGTCAAACTCCGCCACACGGAAGTTATGAAGATATGGAACCGATTCTGGAAGAACATCGACAAATATTTTTAGCCATAAAAATGTCAGAACCTGGTTTGGCCAGAATGGCAATGGAAAAGCATATAAAAAATGCTGCCCTCCGTGCCAACATTAATATCAATGAATCCATTCAATTCGTTAAACAGGAGTTATGGTGATTAAAAAAACGACTCTTAGTGTGGGTGTCAGCCTGTTATTCATGGCCAGTACAGTCACTGCAGCAGAATCAATTAAAACATTGAAAGTGTGTACTGAAGCCAGTCCTGATGGCTTTGATTATTCATTGTACCATGCCAACTCCACGGCTGATGCCTCCTCGGAAGCGCTGTACAACCGGCTCGTCGAGTTTAAACCCGGCACCACAGAATTAAGGCCCGCGCTGGCTGATAGTTGGGACATTAGCGCAGATGGTAAAACCTATACTTTCCATTTACACAAAGATGTACAGTTCCATACTACCTCCTGGTTCAAGCCAACCCGGCCAATGAATGCAGAAGATGTGGTTTATAGCTTGCAACGACAAATTGATCCAAATAATCGGTGGTATAAAACAGCCACCCAGGGATGGTTCTACGCTCAGGCGATGGATTTTAAATCATTGATAAAATCTGTCACCGCCGTTGATGATCGTACGGTAAAAATTGAGCTTAACCACCCTGAATCCCCTTTCCTGGCTGATTTAGCCATGGGCTTTACCTCCATTATGTCACGTGAATATGCTACTCAACTGGAGAAAAGCAACAATTTACGTGATATGGATCTAAAACCTGTCGGCACGGGACCATTCGTATTCAAACGTTACGCAAAAGATCAAATGATCCGTTATGAGGCTAACCAGACCTATTTCCGCGGCAAGCCAAAAATTGATCAGCTGATATTCAGTATTGCCACCGATGCTTCCGTACGTTTGCAACGACTGAAGGCAGGAGAGTGTGACGTTATGCTCTATCCAAATCCACAGGATTGGAAGAGCATTGAAAATGATAGCAAATTGAATCTAATAAAAGGCCAGGCATTAACTAGTTCATATTTACAGGTTAATACGCAAAAGCCGCCTCTGGATAATAAATTAGTTCGTCAGGCACTGGCACTGGCAGTAGATCGAAAAAATATGGTCAAAGTGATTACTGCCGATGCTGCCGCCCCCTCTGTTAACCCTTACCCGGAATCACAGTGGAGTTACAATGCAGATATTAAACCTTTTGATTTAGATATCGTGCAGGCCAAAAAATTATTGGCACAGGCTGGATATCCAAATGGCTTTAATATGGAGATCTGGGCCCGCCCTGGTACCAGCGGCGCCAACCCGAACCCGAAATTAACGGCTGAAATGCTACAGGCCGATTATAAGGAAATTGGCGTCAATGTTGAGGTGAAGACCATTGAGTGGGGTGAGTTATTACGCCGCGCCCGTAATGGTGAGCATACGGCTGTAATTTTAGGCTGGTCATCGGATAATGGTGACCCTGATAACTTCTTATCCAATAACCTTTCCTGCGCTGGCCTCGCTGATGGTGGTAACTTTTCGCGCTGGTGCCAGAAAGATTTTGACCAGTTACTGAAAGATGCCCGTATTGAGTCGAACACAGAAAAACGTACCGCTCTCTACAAACAGGCACAGGAAATATTCCATGAAGAATTACCGTGGATACCACTGTTCCACCCACTGAATGCCCTGGCTACAAATAAAAAAGTGACGGGCATTGTCGCCAGCCCATTAACACTGAATAACTATGCAGACGCAGATATTACACAGTAAATAAGTGGGTTCTCCAGGACTGTTATCTCCGGGAGAACTTCTATTTTATATAGTATCAATCGCAATGGCTCGGCATTTTCAAATATATTAATAAGGATCATCATGAATCAGCTATCGTTGCATGAGCATGTTACCCGCCTGAGTGATGTCTTGAATGTTATTAACCTCTTAAACTGGGATGCCAGCACGGGAATGCCTGCAGCAGCATCACAGCAGCGCGGACAACAAATTGCGACCCTGAGCACGCTGGCCCAAAATATGCTGTTATCTGATGATCTGGCCAGTGCGCTGGCACAAGAGCGCCAACAACCTGATTTAACCTTGCACCAGCGCCATTCTCACCGCGCGATACAGGAAGCGATTAACTGGCATCAGAAAATCCCCGCCCGTTTAGTGTCTGAGCTGGCGCAGTTGACTGCCGTTGCTGAGCACGCGTGGCGTGAAGCCCGTAGTGATAATGATTTTGCTCTGTTTCAGCCCTATTTAACAAAAATTGTCGATCTGAAACGCCGTCTTGCGGAAGCCGTCGGCTATAAAAATCACCCCTATGAAGTGCTGATGCATGAGTATGAACCGGGATTAACCGTCCCCGTACTGAAACAATTATTTTCTCAGTTACAAAGCCGTCTGATCCCCCTGATTAAACGGATACATACCGCACCAAAACCAGAAAATGCGTTTCTGTTCCGCAATTTTCCACCAGAACAACAACGCCAGCTCTCCAGCACCCTGGCACACAAGATTGGTTATGATTTTCAACGCGGTCGCCTGGATACCACCACGCATCCATTTGAAATATCCATGAGCCGCGAAGATGTGCGTATTACCACGCGCTTTAATCCGCAATTTATCAATGCCGGGCTGTTTGGCTCTCTCCATGAAGCGGGGCACGCCATCTATGAGCAAAGTGTCGACCCAATGCTCAGCGGTAGTGCATTAACGCTTGATCTCATCGGTTTGTATGGTGTTGCAGGCACCAGCTATGGCGTGCATGAGTCCCAGTCCCGACTGTGGGAAAACCGTATTGGCCGCTCACTGCCCTTCTGGAAAAACCATTACGCCGAGCTACAGGCAATATTCCCCGGCGTGCTGGATGATATTTCTGTTACACAGTTCTGGCGGGCGATTAATCGTTCTGAGCCAACACCGATCCGCGTTGAAGCAGATGAACTGACCTACGACCTGCATATTATGTTGCGTGTTGAACTGGAGATGGGGCTGATTGACGGCACTATTCAGGTCAGTGACTTACCCGCTCTGTGGGCAGAAAAACTACAGCATTATTTAGGCATTACCCCAACCGATGATACCGGCGGTGTATTGCAGGATATTCACTGGTCAAAAGGGATGATGGGCTCATTCCCTACTTACACGCTCGGTAATGTAATGAGTGCCCAATTTATGGCTGCAGCACTCCAACAACAACCCACGCTAACAAATGCACTGGCAATTGCTGATTATCAAACTTTAAAACAATGGCTTACAGATAATATTCTGCAACATGGTCGCACCTGGCTACCCAGTGAGTTACTGAAACGCGTTACCGGCAGCAACCTTGATGCGACCCCTTATCTTGACTATCTGGAACAGAAATTTAGCTCGCTCTATAACCTATAAATTTCGCGGTATTTCGCCGAGCTTAGTTAATCAATAAGAAAGAGATTACATCATGAAAATTAGTGAAATGAACTGGATGCAGCTTGAAGAGTATCTGAAAAAGGATGATCGGGTGATCGTGCCGTTAGGCAGCGTTGAACAACATGCTTATCTGAGTCTCGCTGTAGATATGATCCTTGCTGAAAAAATTGCCTGCGATGCAGCAGAACCACTGGGGATCCCGGTCTATCCGCCGCTACCATTTGGCATTACACCCTATTTTTCTGCCTATCCCGGTACCATTAATATACGGGTAGAAACCTATGTTCGGGTGATCCACGATATCCTGGATAGTCTGGCGCGTTCAGGTTTTAAACGTATTATTCTGCTGAACGGCCACGGTGGTAATCAGCCAGCCGCCAGCGCGATTGCCGAGTGGACACTCGTCCATCCCGAGATCAAAGTGCGCTTCTATAACTGGTGGAATGCGCCCCAAACCCTCGCCAAAGTTCGCTCAGTAGATCCTACATCTTCCCATGCTAGTTGGATGGAAAACCTGCCATGGACTCGCCTTGAAAATGCGCCATGCCCGGATGAGCGTAAGGAAGCAGCAGACTATCAACGCTTATCAGTCATGAATTCTACAGAAGCCCGTGCTTATCTGGGCGATGGTAATTTTGGTGGCTGGTATCAGCGCTCCCCGGAAGAAGAGATGGCAATGTGGCAAGTGGCGATCACAGAGACCCGCGCCATTCTTGAAGGGCCATGGCAATGAACCAGCATCCTGCTGTGATATGGGGGGCTGGTGCCATGGGAGGAACTCTCGCGGCCTTCTGGGCACGGGCAGGCATAGACGTGTTACTAGTTGATAATAACCCGGCTCATGTGGCGGCAATCAATCAGCATGGTTTGTCAATCAGCGGGCCGATTGACAATTTTTGCGTCTCCGTCACTGCGTGCCTTCCAGAACAGTTGAGTGGTATTTATCCGCGGATCTTCCTCTGTACGAAAGCGCACCATACCGCCCGTGCCTGCTATCAACTGGCCCCTCATCTGGATGATTCAGGTGAGGTCATTTCTGTTCAAAATGGTCTTAATGAGCGCTATATCGCTGAAATAATTGGTGTATCGCGCACCGTTGGCTGTTTTATCAATTTTGGTGCCGATGTTGTAGAGCCTGGGCATATCCACTATGCCGGGCGCGGTGCTGTGGTGGTTGGCGAGTTGAGCGGTGACCTCACTCCACGACTGGCCGAAATCTGCCAACTAATGAAGATTTTCGAGCCATATGCACAATCTACCAGGCAAATTTTCAGTTACTTATGGGGCAAGCTGGCCTATGGCGCATTGCTATTTGCCAGTGCCCTCACGGATGCATCAATCGTCGCTGTATTGTCCCATGCCGATTATCGCCAGGTGCTCATTGCTTTGGGAAAAGAGGTCTGTGCCGTGGCGGAAGCTGCGGGTATTCCGCTACTGGGATTTAATGGCTTCCATCCTCCGGCTTTTCATCGCCATGCTTCGTTGACTAACAGCAACATGTCAATGGATGCCATGGTGGCATTTAATCAACGTTCGGCAAAAACCCACAGTGGCATATGGCGTGACCTGGCCGTGTACAAACGTCAGACCGAGGTCGATCAACAACTGGGGGTGATCGCCGAAGAAGCTGAACGACGCGGCATCGCCACCCCCTTACTTTGTGCTGTTATTGAGGGTATTCACGCCATTGAACAAGGCACACCTCTCTCATGGGACAACCTTGCCCGTATTGCCAATATTCACCACCAGGAGCCGAAATGAAATTTGATTTTTCAGGACAGCAGATCATCGTCACCGGTGCTGCCCAAGGAATTGGTCGCGCCATTGCCAAAGCATTTGCCACCCTGGGAGGCACCGTGTGGATCTGTGATATTGACAGCGACATGTTGGCAATTTCACAGCATGAATGTGGTCCGAATGTGAAAGCACATACCGTGGATGTAGCCGATCCGCATCAGGTGCAGCAGTTTGTTACGGAAGTGGGCGAGGTGGCGGTGCTGGTTAACTGTGCCGGAGGCGTCCGTGGTCAGGAGGGACATCCTCTGGAGAGCATTACCCCACAGCAATGGCATGCACTGTTCCAGGTCAATGTCGACAGTACCTTTTGGTTTGCACAGGCTGTGGCACCGACGATGAAACGGGCAGGATACGGGCGGATGATTAATATTTCCAGTGGTGCAGGTCTGGGTGTCAGCCTGACAGGTATTCAGGCATATGCTTCGGCAAAAGCCGCTCAAATAGGTCTGACACGTCAGCTCGCCCATGAACTGGGGGAATTTGGTATCACAGTAAACAGTGTGGCACCGGGTTTTGTACGTTCGAATCCCAGTAGCGAACAGCAGTGGCAAAAATTTGGCGCAACCCGCCAGCAAGAGATCCTCAGTCAGATAGCGACACGCCGCTTAGGCACTCCGGAAGATATCGCGCATGCGGTGCTGTTTTTTGCCTCGCCTTATGCCAAATGGATTTCAGGGCAAATATTGTCAGTAGATGGCGGGAAATAGTCTATCTAAGCCAGCGACATAAAGCTGTATCGCATGCGATTTCCCCTGATAAAGAGATAAAGGTACTGCTATGTCCCTTTTTATTTTAAAACGTATATTACTGCTGATCCCTGGATTTATTGGTATCACAATCCTTACCTTTATGTTGGTGCATCTCATCCCCGGTGACCCAGTGGAAATTATGGCAGGAGCCAGGGGACTTGATCCCGCTTATCATGCTGCGGCATTAAAAAATCTCGGACTGGATCTGCCCCTACCCCAACAATATTTAAACTATCTGATTCATCTGGCACATGGTGATTTGGGCACCTCATTTACGTCACAAGAGTCGGTGATGAAGGAGTTTTTAACTCTATTTCCTGCCACTCTGGAACTGGCCACCGTCTCTATGCTGCTGGCTATTATTGTGGGCATTCCTATGGGGGTTCTGGCAGCAGTAAAACGTGGTTCGATTTTTGACCATGGGGTGATGGGGCTATCGCTGACTGGCTTTTCAATGCCTATATTCTGGTGGAGCCTGATCCTAATTATGTTCTTCTCGGTACATCTCGGCTGGACACCCGTGTCGGGGCGTATTGATTTGTCATTTGATATTCAGCCCTACAGTGGCTTTATGTTGATCGACACGTTGATTGCTCAATACCAGGATCCTTCCGCTAATCAGGGTGCATTCTGGGATGCCGTGAAACACCTTATTTTACCCTCTATTGTCTTAGGTACAGTGCCGCTCGCGATTGTTTCACGTATGACCCGCTCTTCCATGCTGGAAGTGTTACGTGAGGATTATGTCCGTACAGCTTATGCCAAAGGGTTGTCACCGTGGCGGGTTATTTTTGGCCATGCTCTGCGTAATGCATTAATTCCGGTGCTAACAATGATCGGCTTAAGTGTTAGCTCTCTGTTGGGAGGCGCGGTACTAACCGAGACAATTTTTTCCTGGCCTGGAATTGGTAAATGGTTAATTGAAGCGATTGGTCGCCGTGATTACCAGGTAGTGCAAAACGGTATTTTGTTGATCGCCACTCTTATTATCCTGACCAATTTTATCGTCGACATCTTATATGGCGTGGTTAATCCACGTATCCGTCACCAGAAATAGGGGAATTCCATTAATGATAACAACTTCTGTTGGTGAGGTGGTAAGCGCTGATATTGCGCAAACCAGGGTGACATATTCCTCACCGTTACGCGAATTCTGGCTCAACTTTTCAGCCAATCGGGGAGCTCTGATCGCTTTTGCTTTTGTCGTTATAGTGATACTGGTAGCACTTCTGGCTCCCTGGGTCGCCCCCCATGATCCGATTGAGCAGTTTCGTAATTACGCCATGCAACCCCCAGTCTGGGAAGACGGAGGCAACAGTACATTTCTTCTCGGCACGGATGAAGTCGGACGCGATATTCTTTCACGCCTGATGTATGGCGCACGAATGTCACTGTTTATAGGCTTTTGTGCCGTGATCCTGGCGCTGATCCCTGGCGTTATACTGGGATTGTTATCGGCCTTTTATCCACGGCTGATTGGCGCTTCCGTTATGCGCTTGATGGATATCATGCTCTCCATGCCAACTCTGTTGCTGGCCGTCGCCATTATGGCAGTATTAGGCCCGGGGTTACTCAATGCCATGATCGCTATCGCTATCTCCTCCCTGCCCGCTTATGTTCGGCTGACACGTGCCACCGTCATGGCGGAAATCAATAGAGACTACGTGCTCGCAGCCCGCATGGGCGGAGCAGGGCTACTGCGACTGATGTTTTTAACCGTACTGCCGAACTGTATGGCCCCACTGATCGTACATATAACGCTGAGCTTCTCATCAGCCATTCTGGATATTGCCGCCCTGGGCTTCCTTGGCCTGGGTGTCCAGCCACCAACCCCGGAGTGGGGCACCATGCTAGCTTCTGCACGCGACTATATCGAACGCGCCTGGTGGGTGGTCACGATGCCCGGTGTCGCCATTCTGTTATCGGTCATCTCCATAAATCTGATTGGTGACGGTCTGCGTGATGCACTGGATCCACGACTGAAACAGATTGGATAAGAGGCATCTATGAGCTTATTAGAAATACGTAATCTGTCAGTAGAGTTTGGTGTACGTAACAGACCCTTTCGTGCCGTGGAAAATATCAACCTGACGGTAGAACCCGGTGAGATTGTTGGTATTGTCGGCGAATCGGGTTCAGGTAAATCCGTTACTATGATGGCGATGATGGGGTTACTGGAAAAACAGGGACGGGTTTCGGCGGATAAAATGGAATTCGTCGGACAGGATATGCTACGAATGTCCCCCCGCGAACGGCGCAAAATCATTGGTAAAGATATCGCAATGATCTTCCAGGATCCGATGTCAGCGCTGAACCCTTGTTACACCGTGGAACGACAGATTACGGAAGTACTAACCCTGCACCATGGATTAACGGGTAAAGCATTACGTGAGCGTGCCCTGGAATTAATGAGGCTGGTTGAGATCCCTGATCCTGAGCAACGACTACAGGCTTATCCCCATCAGTTATCTGGCGGAATGAGTCAGCGAGTAGCAATTGCTATGGCGATTGCTTGTAAACCCAAACTGCTGATCGCGGATGAACCCACCACGGCTCTGGATGTCACTATTCAGGCACAAATCATGACACTGCTGGTGAATTTGCAAAAAAAGCAGGGTATGGCGTTGATACTGATAACCCATGATTTGGCGATTGTCGCCGAAGTGGCAGATAAGGCGGTGGTAATGTACGCCGGACAGGTCGCTGAAATAGCGGACGTACCGACCATTTTTCGCTACCCACGTCATCCTTATACTGAAGCGTTGCTGAAATCAGTACCTGAACACAGTAAAGGCGCCAGCCGTCTGTTTACTTTGCCCGGGATCGTTCCAGGTCAATTTGACCGGCCAAAAGGATGCTTACTGTCGCCGCGATGCCCTTATAGCCAGGAAAGCTGTAACCAGCAACAGCCTGACTTAGCCCTCGTGACCACCCATGCTCAACCTGGCGCAGTACGGTGTTACTTTCCTCTCAGCATTCAGGGGTAATTATGGATAACGTATTACAAGCCACTGACCTCACACGCTATTATGATGCAGGTCAGGGATTATTTCGCCCAACGCAGCAGGTAAAAGCGTTAAATGGCGTGAGTTTTACCCTACAAGCAGGCAAAACTCTGGCCATCGTCGGGGAATCAGGTTGTGGGAAATCCACTCTGGCGCGGCAACTAACTCTGATCGAGACACCCACCGCTGGTTCGTTGATCATTGATGGTAAAGAAGTGACAAATGCGACGGCGGCTGAGCGTAAAGTGATGCGTACCAAAGTACAAATGGTATTTCAGAATCCTTACGCCTCGTTAAACCCAAGGAGTAAAATCGGCACCCAACTCAGTGATCCCCTGAGTATTAACACATCGCTAAATCGTCGGGAACGGGATGA
Source organism: Scandinavium hiltneri (assembly GCF_024764835.1). Lineage (GTDB taxonomy): Bacteria > Pseudomonadota > Gammaproteobacteria > Enterobacterales > Enterobacteriaceae > Scandinavium > Scandinavium hiltneri. Next base: position 145,536 of record NZ_JALIGE010000074.1, read on the forward strand.
GAAAGTACAGGCGATGATGAAAAAGGTCGGCTTACGGCCAGAACATTATCAACGTTATCCGCATATGTTTTCTGGTGGGCAGCGCCAGCGTATTGCCATTGCCCGGGCGATGATCCTCAATCCTAAAATTGTTATTGCCGATGAACCTACCTCAGCACTGGATGTGTCTATCCAGGCTCAAGTGCTTAATTTATTTATGGATCTACAGGCAGAATTTAATACCAGTTACGTGTTTATCTCACATAATTTGTCAGTGGTGGAACATATTGCCAATGATATTATGGTGATGTATCTGGGTAGGGCTGTAGAAATCAGCAGCAAAAATACGCTCTATTCACAACCTCTTCATCCTTATACCAAGGCATTACTCTCTGCAACACCCAGTATCTACCCGGAAGATCGACGCATAAAAATCAATATTAGCGGAGAGTTACCCAGCCCATTGAATTTACCCAGTGGTTGCACCTTTCATAAACGTTGCCCCTTTGCCGATGAGTATTGTCAACGTGAAGAGCCTCAACTGCGCACTGTCAATGGCACCCAAGTTGCCTGCCACCATGTCGAGAGAATTAACTAATGAATAAACCTGTTATTGTTATTCACGGTGGTGCTGGAACCATCAGCCATAATGCTGTCAGTCCGGAAAAAGAACAGGAATACCATATAGCTCTACGCCGTGTTTTACTCGCCAGTCAAAAATTGTTGGCTGAAGGTGCCAGCGCACTGGATGCTGTCACCCTTGCGGTGACCCTATTAGAGGATTGCCCGCTGTTTAACGCAGGAAAAGGAGCGGTGTTCACCCATGCGGAAACTCATGAAATGGATGCGGCCATTATGGATGGACGGAACCTGCGTGCGGGCGCCGTCTCCTGTGTCAGCCACATACAGCACCCTGTGCAGGCCGCACGTGCCGTTCTTGAGCACAGTCAGCATGTATTATTTGTGGGCGAAGGAGCTGAAACCTTTGCCAGACAACAGGGCCTCCCACTGGTTGCAGCAGACTATTTTTCCACCTCGGCCCGTCACCAGCAACTGCAACGGGTAAAACAGTCAAACGGTGATGGAATGATGTTAGATCACAGCGGTGCTTCGCTCTTGCAACACACATCTACCCCAATCAATGAAGATAAAAAATTTGGTACCGTGGGTGCGGTGGCGCTGGATATCTATGGCAATCTCGCCGCCGCAACGTCGACAGGTGGGATGACCAATAAGCAGCCTGGCCGAGTGGGCGATAGTCCAATTCTCGGTGCTGGCACCTATGCGGATAACCAGACTGCAGCAGTATCCTGTACCGGAAGTGGCGAGATGTTTATGCGCAAAGTCACTGCCTATGATCTCTGTGCCCTGATGGAATATGCTGATTTATCCCTTGAACAGGCAGGTACTAAAGTGATTATGGAAAAGCTACCGCTCATTGGTGGCGAAGGTGGATTAATCGCGGTCGATGCCAGCGGTAATATTTGTTTGCCGTTTAACAGTGAAGGAATGTATCGCGGATTTGCGTATGTTGGTGAAGAAGTGACGACCGCAATTTTTCGTTAGAACACATCAGATTTTTTCAGACAAACTGAATATCATTATCCTCTCTCTCCCACTGGAGAGAGAGGATAATTGCAAATTACTTCGCGTCGGTCGCGGTGCCGTTGGCATGCCAGGTGAACACGCCGAACTCAAAGCCTTTCAGGTCGCCTTTCTTATCCCAGGTCAGCGGGCCCATGACGGTGTCGACGCTGTTGGCTTTCAGCCATTCAGCAATCTTCGCCGGGTCGTCGCTCTGGTTCAGGCCAGCAGTCAGTGACTGGATAGCAGCGTAAGTCGTCCACACGAACGCTCCGCTCGGATCCTGTTTCTTCGCCTTGATAGCGTCTACCACCGGTTTGTTCGCTGGAACCTGATCGTAGTTCTTCGGCTTGGTGACCAGCAGGCCTTCTGCAGAATCACCGGCAATGTTAGACAGTGACACGTTCGCCACGCCTTCTGGCCCCATGAACTGGGTTTTCAGACCAGCGGCACGCGCCTGGCGAAGGATCTGACCCATTTCCGGGTGGTAGCCACCGTAGTAAACGAAGTCGATATTCTCTTTCTTCAGACGTGCAACCAGGGTAGAGAAGTCTTTCTCTCCGGCGGTGATCCCGTCAAAGAACACCACGTTGGCGTTACCTTTTTTCAGGGAATCCTGCACGGCACGCGCCAGACCTTCACCGTACTGCTGTTTGTCATGCACAATCGCGATGCGTTTCGGCTTCACGGTGTTGAGGATATATTTCGCGGCGGTTGGGCCCTGGTCAGAATCCAGACCGGTGGTACGCAGGATCAGATTGTAACCGCGCGCAGTCAGCTCAGGCGCCGTCGCAGCCGGAGTGATCATCAGAATGCCTTCGTCTTCGTAAATGTCAGACGCTGGCTGAGTGGAAGAGGAGCACAGGTGACCGATAACGTATTTGATGCCATCGTTCACGACTTTGTTCGCCACGGCCACGGCCTGTTTCGGGTCGCAGGCATCGTCATATTTTACGATTTCGAGTTTGTTGCCTTTGATGCCGCCCTTGGCATTAATGTCAGCGACAGCCTGTTCAGCCCCCGTGAACTCCTGATCGCCATACTGCGCTACCGGACCGGACATTGCTCCCACGACCGCAATTTTAATATCGTCGGCCATCGCCATGTGACTCATCGCCAGCGCGATACATCCTGCCAGTAACGCTTTACCCTTCATTTTCATCCTGAGATTCCCCATTGTGATGGTGATTGTATTTGTTGTGATATTGTTATGTAGCGCTTTATATCGATTTTTGGTCTGCCGCCCGCGCTTTTGCAGCATACTCTGCTAAAACATACCCGATTTTTTGGCAATTGGAACGAGAATTTTGAGGGTTATGTAACAGAAACGTGACAAAAAAAAGCCGCTCCGGAGAGCGGCAAGCCATTAGTGGCTGAGGGAGTGTCGAATAATCTCCAGCGCCTTGCGGAACTGGGCTTCAGGGATGGTGAGTGGGTAAAGAAAACGAATCACGTTGCCGTAGACGCCACAGCTCAGCAGCAGCAGGCCTTCTTTCATCGCTTTATCCTGCACCTGTTTGGTGAATTCCGGTGACGGCGCGCCGGTCTGCGGATCGTTAAATTCAACGGCAACCATCGAGCCTTGCGCACGCACATCCACGATGTGAGGACAGCTGGCTTTGGCATTGTTCAGCACTTCAACCAGATGATGCCCCAGCTCGGCCGCACGGGCACAGAGCTTCTCTTCGTCGATGATATCCAGCACCGCGTGCGCCGCAGCGACGGCCAACGGGTTACCGGCGTAAGTGCCGCCGAGACCGCCTGGCGCGGGTGCATCCATCACGTCGGCACGGCCGGCCACCGCAGAGAGCGGCATCCCGCCGGCCAGGCTTTTCGCCATGGTCATCAGGTCAGGCTTCACGTCGTAATGCTCCATCGCAAACAGTTTGCCGGTACGGGCAAAACCGGTCTGGACTTCATCCGCAATAAGCAGAATACCGTGGGTGTCGCACAGTTTACGCAGGCCCTGCATAAAATCGGCCGGCGCGACGTTGAAACCACCCTCGCCCTGCACCGGTTCGAGAATAATCGCCGCCACCTGATCCGGCGCGATATCCGCTTTGAAGATGCGATCGAGGCTTTTCAGTGCGTCTGCGGTGCTGACACCGTGCGCCTCATTCGGGTACTGACCGTGATAAACGGAGCCCGGGAACGGACCGAAGCCGATTTTGTACGGGGCCACTTTGCCGGTCAGCGCCATGGTCATGAAAGTACGGCCGTGGAAACCGCCGCCGAAGGTAATCAGGCCAGGGCGTTTGGTGTAAGCGCGGGCGATTTTCACCGCGTTTTCGACCGCTTCCGCACCGGTCGAGAAGAATGCGGTTTTCGCCGGGCCGTTCACCGGTACGCGCTCGTTAATGCGCTCGGCCAGTGAAACGTAGCTTTCGTAAGGGACAATCTGGTACGCGGTGTGGGTAAACGCCTGCAGCTGCTTTTCAATCGCCGCGACGATTGAAGGGTGGCGATGGCCGGTGTTCAGCACCGCAATACCCGCTGCAAAATCAATCACTTCGTTGCCTTCTACATCCCACAGCGTGGCGTTTTCAGCCTTCTCAGCATAGAAACTGCACATGACGCCAATCCCGCGTGGTGTCGCCTGTAAGCGGCGCTGATTCAGTTCATTGTTTTTCATCGACCTTACCCCATCAAATATGTTTAGTGTTAACAACTTTGAAACAATACAGGTGTTTTACTCTCTGAGCGGTCCTATAATCGAGTACCAGTTTTGAATAATTGAGGGATCCAATTGCGTTCTTTAGTGTGTGATCTCCTGCAACTGCGTCTGGATGAACAATCTGACGATAAATTGCACAAAAAGTTGTATAACGCCGTGCGGCTGTCGATCCTCGACGGCAGCCTGCCGCCGCAAAGTCGCCTGCCGCCTTCACGCGATCTCGCGAGCCAACTGCGCATGTCGCGCAATACGGTGCTGACCGTGTACGAACAGCTGCTGGCGGAAGGCTATATCGTGTCCCGCTCCGGCAGCGGCACGTTTGTAGCGAAAACTGTGCCAGATGCGCTGCTGTTCGCCGCGGGCAGCGATGAACAGCACGCCAGTTCGCCACAAAGCGTGAGCTTTTCAGAACGCGGTCAGGCGCTGTTAGCACACAGCCGCGCCAGCCCTCGCCAGTGGGGCGCGTTTTTACCAGGCGTGCCCGACGTAACCGAATTTCCGCACGCGCTGCTGCGTAAAATCCACACCCGCGTCAGCCGCAAGCCGCAGGCGATGCAGCTTTCCTACAGCCCATCCGGCGGCAGTCAGGCGTTGCAACAGGCGTTGATGGAATATCTGCGCGTGGCGCGCTCGGTGCGCTGCACACCGGATCAAATTCTGATAACCGAAGGCATTCACCAGGCGATTGATTTGGTGTCACGTATGCTGTGCAACCCCGGCGACAGCGCGTGGATTGAGGAGCCCGCCTATTGGGGCATTCGCAACGTGTTGCAGATGAACGGGGTGAATTTGCAGGCGGTCGATGTCGATCTCAGCGGCATGAACCCACCGGAGCCCGGAGAGTCACCGCCACGTCTGATCTTCGTCACGCCGTCTCACCAGTACCCGCTTGGCTGTGTGATGAGCCTGGAACGCCGTCAGCGGTTGCTGGCAGTGGCGCGACAGACCGGGAGCTGGATTGTCGAAGACGATTACGACAGCGAATTCCGCTTTTCGGGCCAGCCGATTCCGGCGCTACAGGGGCTGGTCGAAGATGCGCCGGTGATTTACATCGGTACCTTTAGTAAGACCATGTGGCCGGGGATGCGCCTGGGCTATGTCGTATTGCCTCGTCTGTTGGCGCAGTCGTTGCGCACCGCGCATGCCGAGCTTTACCGCAGCGGTCGTTTGCTCGACCAGGAAGCGCTGGCGCTGTTTATTCGCGAAGGGCATTACACCGCGCATATCCGTAGGATGCGTCTGCTGTACGCCCGTCGTCGTCAGCGGCTGGCGGGGCTTATCACCGATTATCTCGGCAAAGAGGCATTAAGCGAATTTAACGACAACGCCGGGCTGCACCTGGTGCTGAAACTCGATGTCGATTGTGACGACGTGGCGCTGGCTAACGCGGCAAATGAAAAGGGGGTTCTGGTGCGACCGCTTTCACGCTATTACCTGAACAATGCGACGCAGCGCGGATTATTAATGGGTTTTGCGGCGATGCGCGAAGAAGAGATGGAAGGGGCGTTTAAGGTATTGATGGAGTGTATAAAAAACAAAAGCCCGACAGGCTAGACCTTCGGGCTTTCTTGTACCAGGCGGCGGCTAACTTACCGGACCGCAGTGGCGATGTGTAGACCCGGTAAGCGTGAGCGCCACCGGGCATTGGCTTTCAGCTTACGCTTCGATCGCCATACGCAATTTTTTCATCGCGTTCTTTTCAAGCTGACGCACACGCTCGGCGGACACGCCATAGCGGTCGGCCAGCTCCTGCAGCGTGGACTTGTTATCTTCGTCCAGCCAGCGAGCGCGAATGATATCCTGGCTACGTTCGTCCAGACCTTCCATCGCGTGAGTCAGTTTGTTCGCGGCCTGCTCTTCCCAGTTGTCGTCTTCGATGCCGTCGGCAAAGTTAGACGTTTTATCCTGTAAGTAGAGCACCGGTGCGACGGAATGGCTTTCAGAATCGTCATCAGATGACATATCAAAGGCCATGTCCTGCGCGGACATTCGCGATTCCATTTCACGCACGTCTTTGCTGGAAACGCCCAGCTCGCGCGCAACCATTTCGACTTCATCCTGATTGAACCAGCCCAGACGCTGCTTGGTTTTACGCAGGTTGAAGAACAGCTTACGCTGTGCTTTGGTGGTCGCGACTTTGACGATACGCCAGTTACGCAGTACGTATTCGTGAATTTCGGCTTTGATCCAATGCACGGCGAAAGACACCAGGCGCACACCCACTTCTGGGTTGAAACGGCGCACGGCTTTCATCAGGCCGATGTTACCTTCCTGAATCAAATCTGCCTGCGGCAGGCCGTAGCCCGAATAATTACGAGCAACGTGAACAACAAAGCGCAGGTGAGACAGGATCAGCGTCTTCGCTGCTTCCAGATCGCCCTGGTAATGCAGCTTTTCCGCCAGTGCCCGTTCTTCATCAGCCGTCAACATCGGCCATGCGTTTGCCGCCCGGACATAGGATTCCAGGTTGCCAACAGGGGCTAAAGCTAAAGTTTGCATATCTTTGGTCATTCAAGTCCTCTCAATTTACGTCCTGGCCGTGGCACGTCACCATCAGGCAACTTTCGGGCCAGTTGTTACGAGCAGCGAGATTAACATTCACATTTTAATCAGACAGTGATGTTATCCACAAGTTCCATGCAACGCTGTGAATAGATTACGCACAAAATGTGACATCACGATGATAATGTTGCGGGCAGGGAAAGCAGATGGGTTTTGACTCTCTCCCTGCGATTTTGCACAGGAACTTTGCAGCAGGGAGAGAGTATATCAGACTTTTTTTATTCCGGCGTAAAGTGGCGTAAATGTTGTACCGTCGCCAGCCAGGCAGCAATCCAGCCAATCATTGAACAAACAATCAGCATCAGCAAACATTCATCCAGACCTAAGCCACTGAGTTCAAACTGGGTGCCAAACACTTTCGCCACTTCCGTCACCGCCGATGACAAACGCAGCACCAGAATTTCGGAAAGGATAAGCGACAGAAACGCTCCGGAAAAGCCCAACAGCGCCCCACCGTACAGGAATGGACGCAGGATAAAGCCGTCGGTTGCGCCGATAAGCTTCTGGACGTTGATGGTGTCGCGACGCGCAAAGATGCTCAGGCGCACGCTATTACCAATGACGAGGAATACCGCCGCGATCATCAGCACGCCAATCATCGCCGCCACGCGCCCAACCAGGCCGGTGATGGAAGAAAGTCGCGCAAACCAGCTGTCATCCATGCGCACTTCATCCACGCCCTGAATATGTGACACGCGGTCACGCAGGGTGTTCAGCGAATCGGTGCCCTGGAAATCGAGCTTTGGAATGACAATCGCCACGGCGGGAAGCGGATTCTCTTCCAGCATATCCAGCGCGCCGCCGAAACCTGACCAGTTACGGAACTCGCCCAATGCTTCATCGCGGGACAGGTAATTCACCTTGTCCACGCCCTGTTCGGCTTGTAACTGCCCCACGACTTTCGCCGCAGCGTCATCGTCCAGCGTTTTTTCGAGATACACCGTAATTTGTGGCGACGGATAATACTGCGACGCCGCGGTGTTCACGTTCTTGTAAACCATGTAGCACACGCTCGGCAGCGTCAGCGAGATGGCAATGACCATCACCGTCAGGAACGTGGCCAGCGGTTTGCTTTTCAGGTCCTGCAACGCGCCGTGGAAGGCGTAACGCACCTGTTCGTTAAAAACGTTGGTTTTGCGGGAATTCGGCTTCGGCGAAGACTTCGCGCGTTTCGGCACGTTGCCGCCGTTATTACCGCCGCCGCTGGCAGAGTTACGCAACCGGTCAAAACGGTTGCCGAACTGCCGGATGTGGTTCATCGCCTCGCGTTTATTCACCGTAGCCTCCGTGCAAATGCCCGTCGCTGAGCGTCAGCTGTCGGTATGAACGGCTGGAAATCAGCCCCATGTCGTGGGTCGCCATCAACACAGTCACCCCAACGCGGTTAAACTCTTCGAACAGGCGCAGAATGCCTTCCGACAGCGCCTCATCAAGGTTACCGGTCGGTTCATCCGCCAGCAATACCGCCGGTTTGTTCACCACCGCACGGGCAATGCCCACGCGCTGCTGCTCACCGCCGGAAAGTTGAATCGGTAAATTTTTCGCTTTGTCGAGCAACCCGACCTTATCCAGCGCCGCCGAGACGCGACGACGAATATCATCGACGCTGGCCCCCGCGATGATCAGCGGAATAGCGACGTTATCAAACACGGTGCGGTCCATCAGCAGATGGTGATCCTGGAAGATCATCCCAATCTGGCGACGCAGGAACGGCACTTCACGGTTTTTCAGGCGGCTGATGTCGTGGCCGCTAAACCAGATTTTCCCGGTGCTGGGACGCTCGATACCGCATATGAGCTTCAGCAGGGTACTTTTCCCCGCGCCGGAGTGGCCGGTCAGAAAGGCCATCTCACCCGGCTGCAACTGGAAGTTAATCCCCTGCAGCGCTTGTCTCCCACCGAGATAGGCTTTGCTGACTTGTTCAAAGCGAATCATTGTTAATCCTCTCGGGCAAAAAGTGCCTCAATAAAATCGTCCGATTTAAACGGACGCAAATCTTCGATACGTTCGCCAACGCCAATGTAGCGAATCGGAATGCCGAACTGATCGGCCACCGAGAAGATAACGCCACCCTTGGCGGTCCCGTCCAGTTTAGTCAATGTGATGCCCGTCAGCCCAACCGCTTCATGGAACAGCTTCGCCTGGCTGATGGCGTTCTGACCCGTACTCGCATCGATGGTCAGCATGATTTCATGCGGCGCATCTTCGTCGAGCTTTTTCATTACGCGGACAATCTTCTTCAATTCTTCCATCAGGTGCGATTTGTTCTGCAAGCGCCCTGCGGTGTCGGCAATCAGGACATCCATGTTACGTGCTTTCGCGGCCTGAATGGCATCGAAAATCACCGATGCGGAATCGGCCCCGGTATGCTGAGCAATCACCGGAATATCATTGCGCTGGCCCCAGACCTGGAGCTGCTCAACCGCCGCGGCACGGAAGGTATCACCCGCCGCCAGCATGACCGATTTACCCTGCTGCTCAAACTGGCGCGCCAGCTTGCCAATGGTGGTGGTTTTACCCACGCCGTTGACGCCAACCATCAGGATAACAAACGGCATTTTGCCTTCAATATTAAGCGGCTCTTCCACTTTTGCGAGGATTTCGCTCATTTCATCTTTCAGCAGACCGTACAGCGCTTCGGCATCACGCAGCTGTTTGCGGCTTGCGCCTTCGGTCAGATTGGCGATGATTTTGCGGGTCGTTTCCACGCCGACGTCGGCAATCAGCAGCTGCTCTTCCAGCTCTTCAAACAGATCATCATCGATTTTCTTGCCACGGAACAGACTGATAAATCCGGAACCGAGGTTTTCTTTGGTTTTCAGCAGGCTGCGTTTCAGACGCGCGAAGAAGCCCTCTTTGGTCGGCCGCTCCTGTTCCTGCTGCGTTGTTTCCTGCTGCGTTGTTGCGTCGTCGGCTTCTTCTGCCGTTTCTTCCGGCGCGTCGATGGCATTTTCTGCCGCATCCGCGGCGGCCAGCGCCTGCGCTTCACGCTCTTCGTCGCTCAGTTCGACGTCGGCGATGTCTTCTTCTTCGACGATGTCTTCAGCAACAGGTTCTTCAACCGGGGCTTCTGCAACCACTGGCTCTTCAACGGCGGATTCTTCTGCGACGGTTTCAACCGGCGTCGCTTCTTCGGCTTGCACCTGATGCGCGACAACGGCTTCTTCTTCGATAACTACCGCCGGCTCTTCTTCGGCAATCTCTTCCGGCAACGGCAGCGCTTCGTGTTCGATTACGGCTTCAGCCGCTTCCGGCGTGTCCTGCTCAATGACAGGCTCAGCGGGCGCTGGCTGCGCTTCGCTTTGCTGCTGATCGGCTTCCTGTTGCTCTTTTTCTTTCTGTCCAAAGCCCAGCCAGGAAAAAAAGCCTCTTTTTTTGTCTTTTGCCATTTGCGAGCACGCTCTTCACTGTTGATTCCCGGTACCGCGTTACCGCTATCCCCTCATAATTCAGGTTTCATGAAACCAGAATTATTTAGGTGTATGTACATGGAAGCTAAAAAAATGATGAAATAGTCTATCACTTAACTTAACGCGCATCACCGCCTGGAACAGTAATCCGGCATTGAGCTGAGCATAGATATGAAAAAACCAAACCACTCCGGCAGCGGCCAGATCCGCATTATAGGCGGGCAATGGCGGGGCCGTAAGCTCCCTGTTCCGGACAGCCCAGGCCTGCGTCCAACCACTGACCGCGTCCGTGAGACGCTATTTAACTGGCTTGCGCCGCATATGGTCGATGCTCGCTGCCTCGATTGTTTCGCCGGAAGCGGCGCGTTGGGCTTTGAAGCGCTGTCGCGTTATGCCGCCAGTGCGACCCTGCTGGAAATGGATCGCCATGTGGCACAACAGTTACAAAAAAACCTCGCAACGCTTAACGCCAGCCACGCGAAAGTGGTTAATACCAACAGCCTGACGTTCCTTGCACAGCCTGGCACACCGCACGATATCGTGTTTATCGACCCGCCGTTCCGTAAAGGGCTACTCGACGAGACGCTGAATCTGCTGGAAACGAATGGCTGGCTGGCGGACGACGCGCTGATTTATGTCGAAAGCGAAGTGGAAAACGGCCTGCCGTTGGTCCCCTCGTACTGGGATTTATACCGCGAAAAAGTAGCCGGGCAGGTTGCTTATCGCCTTTATCAACGTGAAGCACAAGGAAATCACAATGCTGCTTAATATCGGCCGCCTGCTCATGCTTTGCGTCTGGGCCTTTTTGGTCCTCAACGTTCTGCACCCGTTCAAATTCCCGGTGAATATCTTCGTCAACGTGGCGCTGATTTTCATGATCCTGATGCACGGCCTGCAAATGACCCTGCTGAAAGCCACTCTGCCGAAGGACGGTCCGCAAATGACCCGCGGCGAGTCGGTTCGCGTATTTCTGTTTGGGGTATTTGAACTGATTGCCTGGCAGAAGAAGATGAAATTGACGACGAAGAAAAAGTGATGTTTTTGCCCGGCGACGCTCGCGCCGCCGGCGCACTTAATCATGGCCCGTGAACGCCACAAACTGCGAGCCTTTGTAGCTCAGCGTCCCTCTGTCACCGACGTTCAACGCGTGATACGCCTTCTCATCCAGACGATACGTGACTTCCAGCCCGCCGGTTTCCGGCTTAAAGCTCGCTTCATAACGCATATCGCTGCCCGCCGGGGCGACGGTTTGCTGGCGAGAGCGTCGATCGTTCAACACCTTTTCACGTTTGTTGGTCACTACCACCTGCTTTTGCTGCAGCGGCGCGGCCTCGTTTTCCATCTTTTCACGACGCTGTGACACGAAACGGAACGACGCGGCAACGACAATTATCGCCACCACAATCACAAAAAAGAGCGGCATTTTGCTCATCGGAGGATTCTCTCACTGTCTTCTAAGAATTGACGCAAAGGAGGATACCTTGCCTGAACGGGCATTGCCATCTGCCACCTCGCGCCACTACACTGAACTGGAGAGAACTTATACATCAATAACAGATACAAGGACTTATTATGTTGTGGTCATTTATTGCGGTCTGTTTATCCGGTTGGCTTTACGTCGACGCCTCCTACCGTGGCCCGGTTTGGCAGCGCTGGGTATTCAAACCCGTCACGCTGATTCTGCTACTGCTTCTCGCCTGGCAAGCCCCAATGTTTAACGCAATCAGTTACCTGGTGCTGGCGGGTCTGTGTGCGTCGCTGATTGGCGATGCGCTAACGTTGCTGTCGCGCGAACGTATGCTGTACGCGGTGGGCGCGTTCTTCCTTTCTCATCTGCTGTATACGATTTGGTTCGCCAGTCAGATGACGCTGTCGTTCTTCTGGCCGCTGCCGCTGGTGCTGCTGGTGATTGGCGCGCTGCTGATAGCCGTTATCTGGTCGCGCCTTGAAGAGCTGCGTCTGCCAGTGTGTACGTTTATTGCGATGACGCTGGTGATGGTGTGGCTGGCGGGCGAGCTGTGGTTCTTCCGTCCTGTGGATACCGCGCTTTCCGGCTTCCTTGGCGCGACGCTGCTGCTTATCGGCAATATCGTATGGCTGGGCAGTCACTACCGTCGCCGCTTCCGCGCCGATACCGCCATTTCCTCCGCGTGCTACTTCGCCGGACACTTTTTGATCGTCCGCGCGCTGTATTTGTAAAAAGAGGCTTGACTCTGGAGTCGACTCCAAAGTGTATGCTCTGTGTTATTGAGAAAATTATCAGTAACAGGAGAGTGCCATGTCGACTCCAGACGCCAAAGCCAAACCCGCGCCTCAGTTCGCGAAAACGACCTTCACGCCTGCTCCGGTCACGGCACAGCACAACGATCACGGCGCTTGCTGCGGCGGCTCACAGCCGGAGTCTGCATCGGTCATCTCTCCCGCTTCCGGTATGCGTTTCAGCTGGCTGGTCAACGGCATGGACTGCGCCGCCTGTGCACGAAAAGTTGAAAATGCCGTGCGCCAGGTGAGTGGCGTCAACCAGGTTCAGGTGCTGTTCACCACCGAGAAGCTGCTGGTTGATGCCGAAAGTGATATTCGCGCGCAGGTCGAAACCGCCGTCGCCAACGCGGGCTATGTCCTGCGTAGCGAAGATGCGCCGGAAGCGCCCGCCCCTTCTCGTCTGAAAGAAAATTTACCGCTGATAGGGCTGATCGTCCTGATGGCTATCAGCTGGGGTCTGTCGCAGATAAACCCTCCGCTCGGGAATATCGCCTTTATCGCCACTACCCTGGTCGGGCTGTTACCGATTGCACGTCAGGCGCTGCGTCTGATTAAAACCGGCAGCTGGTTTGCCATTGAAACGCTGATGAGCGTGGCGGCTATCGGCGCATTATTCATAGGCGCGACGGCTGAGGCGGCGATGGTGCTGCTGCTGTTTATCATCGGCGAACGCCTGGAAGGCTGGGCCGCCAGTCGCGCCCGCAAAGGCGTCAGCGCATTAATGGCCCTGAAACCGGACACCGCTGTTCGTCTGAGAGACGGCCAACGCGAAACCGTGGCCCAACGGGATTTACGCCCGGGCGATGTGATTGAAGTCGCCGCCGGGGGCCGTCTGCCTGCGGACGGTAAGCTGATATCCGCCTTTGCCAGCTTCGATGAGAGCGCCCTCACCGGAGAATCAGTCCCGGTAGAACGCGCGGAAGGGGAAAGCGTACCGGCAGGCGCCACCAGCGTAGACCGCCTGGTGCAGCTGAGCGTGACGTCCGAACCTGGCGACAGCGCCATCGACCGCATTCTGCGCCTGATTGAAGAGGCCGAAGAGCGCCGGGCACCGATTGAGCGCTTTATCGACCGCTTCAGCCGTATTTACACCCCGGCGATTATGCTGGTCGCGCTGCTGGTTGCGATATTACCGCCGCTGCTGGCGGGCGCTGAGTGGCAGCCGTGGATTTACAAAGGTCTGACGCTGTTGCTGATTGGCTGTCCTTGCGCGCTGGTGATTTCCACCCCGGCGGCGATTACCTCGGGGCTGGCTGCAGCGGCGCGCCGGGGCGCATTGATTAAGGGTGGCGCGGCGCTGGAACAGCTCGGTCGCATTCATCACATCGCCTTCGATAAAACCGGGACGCTGACCGTCGGCAAACCGCGCGTGACAAGCATTGTGGCGCTGAACGGCACCACTGAAGACGAGCTTCTGGCGCTGGCTGCTGCCGTGGAACAAGGATCCAGTCACCCGCTGGCGACAGCAATTATCAACGAAGCGAATGCGCGTAACCTCACGCTGCCAGGGGCTCAGAACCAACGAGCGCTGGCCGGGTCCGGTATCGAAGCCGACGTGAATGGCGAGAAGGTGCTGATTTGCGCCGGGGATAAATTCCCGGCCGAAAGTCAGGCAGCGCAAATCAGGGCGCTGGAAGAAGCCGGACAAACGGTGGTGGTGGTGATTAAAAATCAGCTTCTGCAAGGCATTCTGGCATTGCGCGACACGCTACGGGACGACGCTCGCGAAGCGGTCAGCGCGCTGAATGCGCTGGGCGTTCAGGGCGTTATCCTGACCGGCGATAACCCTCGGGCAGCCGCTGCGATTGCCAATGAGCTGGGGCTGGATTTCCGCGCCGGGCTGCTGCCGGCGGATAAAGTAACCGCCGTGACCACATTGAATCAGCAGGCTCCGCTGGCGATGGTGGGCGACGGCATCAACGATGCGCCCGCGATGAAAGCCTCTACGATTGGCATTGCGATGGGCAGCGGCACGGACGTGGCGCTGGAAACCGCCGACGCGGCGCTGACCGGCAACCGCCTGACGGGTCTGGCCCAGATGATCAGCATTGCCCGCGCGACCCGCGCCAACATCCGCCAAAATATTACGATTGCGCTGGGACTGAAAGCTGTCTTCCTGGTCACTACGCTCCTCGGTATCACCGGCCTGTGGCTCGCAGTTCTGGCCGATACCGGTGCCACGGTGCTGGTGACGGCGAATGCGTTGCGGTTGTTGAATCGGAAATAGGATCGGAACGTGTAAGCCCGGTCAGCAACATTGGACTGAACGGGCCTACAACGTCTGGAAAAACGACTACATCCCCAGGGCGTGCGGAAGCCACAGTGAAATCGCCGGAATGTATGTCACCATCGCCAGCACCACCAACAGCATTGCGTAGAACGGCAGCATCGCGCGGACCACGGTTTCTATCTTCTGCTTACTCACCGCACTGGCCACAAACAGCACCGACCCCACCGGCGGCGTAATCAGGCCAATCCCCAGATTTACCATCATGATCATCCCGAAATGGACCGGATCGATTCCCAGCGCATTGGTCACCGGCAACAGCACCGGCGTCAGGATCAAAATGATCGGCGCCATATCCATCAGCGTACCAATCAACAGCAGCATGACGTTGAGATACATCAGAATCACGTACTTGTTGCTGGAAAGCGTGGTGAAGAACTCGGTGATACGCGTTGGCAGTTGCATGTAGGTCATCACCGCGCCAAACGCCGCGGCAAAGCCAATCAGGATCATCACGATACTGACCGTTTTCACCGTGCGGTACATCAGCTTCGGCAGCTCGCTCCATTTGTAGTCACGGTAGATAAACATGGTGACAAAGAACGCCCACAGGCAGGCCACCGCCGCGGATTCTGTCGCGGTGAAAATGCCGGAAAGGATCCCACCGAGAATGATGACCACCGTCATCAGCCCCCACAGCGCATCAAAGAAAATCTTAACCGCCTGGCGAAAGGGAATGACTTCGCCTTTTGGATAGCCGCGCTTTTTCGCGAAGGCGAGGCACATCACCATCAGGCTGACACCCAGCAGCAAGCCCGGCAACACCCCGGCGATAAACAGCGAGGCAATAGACACCGTGCCGCCTGCCGCCAACGAGTAAATCACCGAGTTGTGGCTCGGCGGGATCAGAATCGCCTGCACCGAACCACTGGCGGTCACCGCCGCCGCGTATTCACGCGGGTACCCTTTCTTTTCCATTTCCGGGATCATCACGCTGCCGATAGAGGCCGTATCCGCCACCGACGAACCGGAAATCGCACCGAAAAAGGTCGATGCCACAATGTTCACCAGTGACAGGCCGCCGCGAATAAAGCCCACGAACAGATAGGCGAAATTAACCAACCGGCGAGCAATCCCGCCTTCCGCCATGATCGCCCCGGCGAGAATGAAGAACGGAATCGCCAGCAGGGTGAATTTATTCACCCCGCTGGTAATCTGAATCATCAGCGCTTCCAGCGGTAACTCAATCCAGATTGCCCCTGCCACGGCGCTGAGCCCCACGGCAAAGGCCACCGGCATCCCAATAGCCAACAAAATGGCGAGGGTGAAAAGCAGAACAAACGCATCCATTTGACCCCCTTAACCGTGGTTACCGATGAGCACTATCGGGCGGTTCTCCTGAGAACCGAACAGCAGACGCTCAATGACAAACAGAATCAACACCGCCGAGCCAATCGGCAGCGGCAGATAGGTTTCACCGGAGGTCAGCAGTGGAAACTCCGCCACCGGCTGATCCCATAAATCGAGACACAGCCCGTAGCTGTACCAAAGCATCAACCCGGTAATCAGCAGCATCATGAGATCAACCAGCCGCGCCGCAGCGCGTTGCAGTACGGCGGGCAGCCGGTCGGTCAGCATGTTAACGGCGATGTGCGAACCGGCGCGGTAGCCTACCGCCGCGCCGATAAAGGTAAACGTCACCATACACAGAATAGCCACTGGCTCCGGCCAGGATTCGCCCTGGTTGAGCACGTAGCGGGAAAAAATGCCGATGGGGATAACGATGGTCATCACCAGCAGCGACACGCCGGCGACCCACATCGCCAGCATGTACAGCTTATCCATCACTTTTGAAAAGGATTCAGACATAGGTCCTCCGTCCGACGTGAAAATCACTGGACGTCAGCGATGGCTTTCATCAGATCCTGATGCTTTTCGCCATAGGCTTTACGCACCGGCTCCGTCGCCTGGACGAAGTACGCTTTGTCGATGTCGTGGAACTGCACGCCACCCGCTTTCATTTTTTCCAGCGCCTGTTTGTTGTAGGCGTTCCACAGCTCGCGCTGTTCCATTTGGGCTTCGCGGGCCAGCGTCAGGATTTTTTGCTGCTGATCGGCGTTGAGTTTGTCCCATTTCACTTTGGAATAGAGCAGCATTTCCGGGGTGATGAAGTGGCCGCTGAGGGTGTAATGCTTCGCTACCGGCATGTAGTTGTGGGCGATAAAGGTTGGCGGGTTGTTTTCGGCACCGTCGATAACGCCAGTCTGCATACCGCTGTAAACTTCGCTCACGCCCATCGCGACAGCGTTAGCGCCCATGTCTTTCAGGGTATCAATCGCCACCGGACTGCCCTGAACGCGGATTTTCATCCCTTTCAAATCTTCCGGTTTGGTGACCGGCTGTTTGGTAATCAGGTTACGGGTACCGGAATCCATCCAGCCGAGGAACACCAGCTTGGATTTCGGGTTGTTGGTGAGCTTGTCGCCAATCTGTTTGCCAATATCGCCGTCGATAACCTTGTGCATATGATCTTCATCGCGGAAGACGTACGGCAGGGTGAACACTTCGATGTCCGGCAGAATAGCCGCCACGGGCGCCATCGATACGCGGATAATGTCGATGGCCCCCATTTGCGCCTGCTCAATCATTTGCTTTTCATCGCCCAGCACGCCGCCCGGGAAGACTTTAATCTCCAGGTCGCCGTTGGTTTGCTGTTTGAGTTTTTCACCCATGTGCTGGACCGCCACCACGTTCGGGTAGCCTTCAGGATGGACATCGGCGGCGCGAATGGTTTGTGCTAAAACCGAAGGCGTAAAGCAGAGTGCTGCGGTGGAAAAGCATAAAGCGGCCACAAATGGCCTTACAGTCATTTTCATCGGTCGGCTCCAGAGTAATTAATAAAACGTTGTTTTAGTTTTGCGTTTAAAAATTAGCCTGCCGCTGGAAAAACGACGGTGAGACGCCTCACAAAAGCTACAAATGTGAAACGATGGTTTAGTGATTTGATAACGATATTTCAGGGTAGATCACAGTTTCTACCCTCAGATGTCTGGCTCATCAGGCGTAATTGTTGCCGTCAGTTTGGACACGGACAGCGCGGAAAAACCGGAGCGTACACGGAGTACGTGAGGATTTTGAGCACTGCCCAGGGCCAAAATGGCAAATAAAATAGCCTGATGGGTCAGACACTCAGTGGTTTTTGCGGATCAGATAGCGATAAGGCAGGCTTTCGGTCTGTTGCGCAATCAGCTCATGGTCCATAAAGCGGCAGAAGCCAGGAATATCGCGGGTCGTCGCCGGGTCGTCCGCCACAATCAGCAGCGTTTCGCCGACGGGCAGGGTGCGCACGGTTTTGCGTACCATCATTACCGGCTCGGGGCAGCGCAGGCCCTGTGCATCAAGGGTGTGGTCAGCAGCAGAAAAAATGTCGCTCATGGTTCACTCAGTCAGTCAAAAAACCGCCCTAGTTTACCGCCAGTTATTCGTGACGCAAGGCAGGTTAACGATTGCGCGAAAATTAGCCGTTGCAAAGCGCACATAACGCAGTATCATGCGGCGGTTTTTAGCGTTTCAAGACACACATTGGGTTCCCTCACCCCAACCACTAAAAAGGCTACAACATGATGCAGTTCTCTCAAGCACAGCGCGTAAAAGCGTTGTTTTGGCTTTCGCTTTTTCATCTGCTGGTGATCACCTCCAGTAACTATCTGGTGCAGCTGCCGGTCTCCATTTTTGGTTTTCATACCACCTGGGGCGCGTTTAGCTTTCCCTTTATTTTCCTCGCAACCGACCTGACCGTGCGTATCTTTGGCGCGCCGCTGGCCCGTAAGATTATCTTTGCGGTCATGGCGCCTGCGCTGCTGATTTCCTACGTTATTTCGTCGCTGTTTTATATGGGCGAATGGCAGGGTTTTGCCGCACTCACCAGCGTTAACCTGTTTGTTGCCCGTATCGCCGCCGCAAGCTTTATGGCTTACGCATTGGGGCAGATCCTTGACGTTCACGTCTTCAACCGCCTGCGACAGAACCACCGTTGGTGGATGGCGCCAACCGCCTCCACACTGTTCGGTAACGTCAGCGACACCCTCGCGTTCTTCTTCATCGCCTTCTGGCGCAGTCCCGATCCGTTCATGGCTTCGCATTGGGTCGAAATCGCGCTGGTTGATTACACCTTCAAGGTGCTTATCAGCCTGCTATTCTTCCTGCCGATGTACGGCGTGGTGTTGAATATGTTGTTGAAAAATCTGGCAGATAAATCTGAAAACCCAGCTTTTCAAGCGGGTTAAAGGTTCGTGCAGTGGGTTGTGATAAGATAAGCTGATGTGCCATTAATGGCCGTTTATCAAAAGGAAGATGTCAATGCGCAATTTGGTTAAATACGTCGGTATTGGCCTGCTGGTAATGGGCCTTTCTGCCTGTGACAACAGCGACAGCAAAGCCCCGGTTCAGGGAGCAGCCGCCGAAAGCAACGCCGCTGCACAGCCTGTAAAACTGCTGGATGGCAAACTCAGCTTCTCCCTGCCGGCCGATATGACCGATCAGAGCGGCAAGTTGGGCACTCAGGCTAACAACATGCATGTGTACTCCGATGCAACGGGCCAGAAAGCGGTTATCGTGATTGTCGGCGACAACTCCAATGAAGACCTGAGTGTACTGGCTTCCCGTCTGGAAGCGCAGCAGCGTAGCCGCGACCCTGAGCTGCAGGTTGTGACCAACAAATCCATTGAGCTGAAGGGCCAGACACTTCAGCAGCTCGACAGCATTATCTCTGCCAAAGGCCAGACCGCGTACTCTTCCGTGGTCTTGGGCAAAGTGGACGGCAAACTGCTGACCCTGCAAATCACGCTGCCTGCTGACGATCAGCAGAAAGCGCAGAGCACCGCAGAGAACATCATCAATACCATCGTCATCAACTAAGTTAGCCTGCTGACGACACAGCCTCCGGTTTCGCGACCGGGGGCTTTTTTTGACCTGAGTTAACCCAACAAGGGGCTAATTAAACTCAGATGCGTTTTCACGCCCACTTTCAGGGCTTCTTCGTCTAAGCGGAAATGTGGGTTATGGACGTTCCACACCGCACCGATCTCGGGGTTTCTACTGCCCACGAAAATAAAGCAGCCAGGAACATGCTGCTGGTACGACGAGAAATCCTCGCTGCCAAACAGCGGCGTCGTAACCGTCTGCAATGTCTGCGAAGGGAAATGCTGGCTAATAACCTGCCGGGCAATGTCACAGGCGGCCGCGTGGTTATTACCCACGGCATACCCGGGCTGCCACTGGATTTCAACGCTCGCGCCATGAGCATCGGCGATGCCCTCAATCACCTGCTGCATCAGCTGCGGTACGCGTTCACGCACTTGCTGATTATGGGTGCGTAGCGTGCCGGCCAGACGGGCGCTATTCGGAATAACGTTGTAGCTTTCACCCGACTGGAAAGTGGCAATGGTCAGCACTGGCGCATGCAGCGGGTCCAGCTTCCTCGCCACAATTTGCTGCAATGCGCTGACCATTTCTGCGCCAATCACAATCGGATCCACGCACAGATGCGGCATTGAGCCGTGGCCGCCTTTACCGGTGATAACAATATCGAAATTATCACTTGAGGCGCTGAACACACCGTCTTTGAGCGACAGGGTGCCGGTAGGTTTGTCCGGCATCACATGCAGGCCAAAAATGTACTCCACATCGCTTAGCACACCCAGCTCAACCAGCTCCTGCGCACCACCCGGCGGCACTTCTTCCGCATGCTGAAAAATGAAGCGCACCGTGCCTTTGAGCTGTGCCTGAAAATGGCACAGCACTTTCGCCGCCCCCATGAGCATGGCCGAGTGGGCATCATGTCCACACGCATGCATTACGCCAGGTTTACAGGACGAAAACGCTTCACCGCTTTCCTCCTGAATCGGTAACGCATCAATATCGGCACGTAATGCCCATACCGGCCCCGGCAGCTGACCACGCAGCTCGGCTACCACGCTGTTCGGCGTTAAGCGACGCAGCTCAAGTGGCCTAAAGGTCGCCAGTTCCGCCGCAATATAATCCGCGGTGGCTTGCTCATGGAAAGAGAGGTCCGGATTAGCATGAATATGCTGACGCCAGCGCGACACATCGCGGGCCACTTCGTCGGTCAAAATATCAATATTAAAAGTCATCATGATTCCCTTATTCAGCCACAAGATTTAAGGCCGATTTCTTTGTCATCAGCGGCAACACCGCCAGCGCGGAGCAGACCATGGATAAGGCCAGGAAAATAAACGTCGAGTAATAGTCATGGCTGTTGCTAATCAGGTATCCCATTACAATCGGCGAGACAAAACCGCCCAGCGTGCCGCCCGTATTAATCAGGCCCATAGCGCCCCCCATGGTTTCGACGGGCAGACGTTTCATTGGCAAGGTGAAGACGGTGACGAAACTGCCCATCAAGAAGACCTCGCCAAAGAATAAAAAGACGCTGGCGGCCATCGCGGAGGCGGTGTGATAAATCGTGAAAATGCATAACGCGCTGATGAGCGAGCAGATGACGATCACCCGAGGTTCTCGCCCCTGAAAATACTTACCGACCAGCCAGCCGGTCCCCAGGGAAGAAATCCAGATCCCCAGACCGCCGGCGGCAATCACCAGCCCTGAGGTCTCAAGCGGCATATGGCGCTGCTGCACCAAAAACTTCGGCAGCCACGCCAGCAGGCCATAGCTGGGAATGTTGATGCAGAAAATGGCGATGAACAGCAGCACGACCGTCGGGTTTTTCAGCAACGCGCGAAAGCTGGCGTTTGTTTTGGTTTTGACCGCCACCTGCGGTTTTTGTACCAGCATAAAAATGACGATAGCCACCGCGCAGGCCAGTAACCCCAGGCCGGCAAACGAGGCCCGCCAGCCGATGTGTGTCAATGCGCTGACAGCCACCATCGGGCCGATAGTCATCGCCAGCCCCGCAGACGACAGTAAAAAGGACTGGGCAAAGGTGCGTTGCTCAACGCTGAAATTGCTCGCCACCGCTTTGGCACATGAACACGGATAGCCAGAATGTCCCACGCCAGAAAGAAAGCGGAACATGACCAACAGCCCGAAACTCAGGCCCAGCAAGCCGAAGCACAATGCAAATCCCCCGAGCAGACACAGTGAAAGAAGCAGCATCGTGCGAAAACCAATGCGATCGTTTAACCAGCCAGCCGGGATTTGAAACAGTGAGTAAGAAAGGAAGAAAATACCGGTGATATAACCCAGTTGCTGGGTAGAAACGCCAAACTCTTTTTCAATCGGTATTAATGCGAAACCCATCACTGTTTTATCTATATAGACAATGACATAGCCAAGAAATAACAGGAAAATCATCAAGGAATGGTTTTTCTTCATCATGGTGTTCCTTAAGCGGAATTCCGTCCCAGGCGCCAGGCCCGTGAGTGTTCGCATTCATACTGAGAACGCGAGAGTTATCTAAGCAGTGCGGCGCATCGCACAAAAGATGCAATTTTGTTTGGGGTGATGCTTTTTATTGATAGGGTGTGCGTATGAAATATTTGCCCAAAATTCAGCAGTTACATGTCTTCAGACAAGTGGTTCGCAGCCGCAGCATCCGTGCGGCCGCGCGCGTCATGGGACAATCTCAACCCGCCGTGAGCAGGACGTTACGAGAGCTGGAGCAAACTTTATCGGCGCAACTTTTTTTGCGCGGTAACGAAGGCATCACCTTAACCGAAGCGGGAGAAGCGTTTTCTCGTCGCGCAGAGTGGATTCTGGAAGAACTCCAGCGCGCCGCCGAAGAGGTGGAGCAGATTAACCACTTCTCGCAGGGCAAACTGAACATCGGTTTTTCATCATTGATTGCGCTGAGCGTCTTCCCGTCAGTGGCGGACAGTTTTAAATCCCACCTGCCGCAGGCCAATTTGCATATCAAAGAGGGTCAACTGTCAACGCTGCTGCCCCTGCTGCAACAGGGAGAGCTGGACCTGGCAATTGGCACCATCAACCCTGCAAGGGTGCCGGAAGATATTATTGTCGAGCCGCTGTTTAACGCCCCGTTTTGTGTGATTGCTCGACGTGGACATCCACTGGCAGAAGCCACAACGCTGGCAGATCTGCGCCGGGCCAAATGGTTGTTGCCAGAGGCAAACCTCGGTTACTACCAACAGCTTCAGGATGAGCTTAATGAATTTTATGGGCAGATGCATGAAGCCCCAATCCGCACAGACTCCGTCATTTGCGGGCTGAATATGGTCCTGCATTCGGATTATTTAACCATCGTCGCTCGCGCCATGAGCACCCCGCTCTTTTTGCAGGACAGGCTGACGGTGCTGCCAATCACTACGCTCCCCTCAGCACAATATTGCGTTATCTGGTCGCAAAAATCGGATTTAACGGCAACCGCGCGGCAATTTCTGTTGGCGTTGCGCCATGAGTGCCAACGTTATCCATGGTAGCCGCCTTCCCGGCTACAGAGAAAACCGTCCTTCTTTCCGATAGTCAGCCCAGCGGGACGCACTACACTTAATGGCGATAGCTCACAAGGAAATTGCCATGACCACACCTGCCGCTGATAAAGCGGGTTTACACATACTTCTCAAACTGGCGTCGTTGGTTGTCATCCTGGCTGGGATCCATGCCGCCGCCGACATTATTGTCCAACTTTTATTGGCCCTGTTTTTCGCCATCGTTCTCAATCCATTGGTGACCTGGTTTATCCGTCGCGGCGTCTCACGACCGCTGTCCATCGCGATTGTGGTCTTTGCGATGCTATGCGTACTCACCGCGCTGGTCGCCGTTCTGGCGGCATCCACCAGCGAATTTGTCGCCATGCTGCCGAAGTACAACAAAGAGCTGACCCACAAGCTGCTTGCCTTACAAGACTCGATGCCGTTTTTACACATGCACATGTCGCCGGAGCGTATGCTGCAACGCGTTGATTCCGACAAAATGGTCGCCTTCGCTACCACCATGATGACCCAGTTTTCCGGGGCCATGGCGAGCATCGTGCTGCTGATGATGACGGTGGTGTTTATGCTGTTCGAAGTGCGCCACGTCCCGTACAAACTGCGTTTCGCTCTGGTGAATCCGCAAATCCATATCGCCGGTCTGCACCGCGCCCTGAAAGGGGTGTCTCACTATCTGGCGCTGAAAACACTGATCAGCCTGTGGACCGGGGTGATTGTCTGGCTCGGTTTGCTGTTGCTCGGCGTGCAGTTCGCGTTGATGTGGGGCGTACTGGCGTTCCTGTTGAACTACGTGCCCAACATCGGGTCGGTGATTTCCGCCATTCCGCCAATGATTCAGGCGTTCCTGTTTAACGGCTGGTATGAGGGGCTGCTGGTTGGCGGGCTGTTCCTGGCGGTACATATGGTACTGGGAAATATGGTCGAACCACGAATGATGGGCCATCGTCTGGGCATGTCGACGTTAGTGGTGTTCTTATCATTATTGATCTGGGGCTGGCTGCTCGGCCCGGTCGGGATGCTGCTCTCAGTGCCACTCACCAGCGTGTGTAAAATCTGGATGGAAACCACCAAAGGCGGCAGTAAGCTGGCGATTTTGTTGGGGCCGGGGCGTCCAAAGAGCCGATTGCCCGGTTAATGGCATTGCCGGGTGGCGCTGCGCTTGAACGGGCCTACCTGTCTCGTACGCCCGGCATGCATCGCGCCGCCGGGCATTTCGTTTTTAATGTTTCTTCGCGCAGAAATGAATAAGCCCCTAACTAAAATTGGCATCTAATTAAAATCCAATTATCGAAATAATAATTATGCAGATTCTTATCATCGTATTAACAGATATTCCGGTTGCAGCCACTCACATACTCCCTTATCATTTTTAACCTCAAAATAACAAAAAAACACCTGTTATCGCGTAATCGAAATAACGTTCGTTCGTTGATAAAGGGTTTGGGTAATGCTTGCTTTAATCTCGCATCGCTTTACAGATTGAATGGAGTTATTGATGAAAAAGTTAGTGAAATGGTTTGCTGCCGTCGCCGTTGTCGGCGCTCTGGCGGGCTGCGTTTCTCGCACCGCGCCGATTGAAACCGTTCAAAGCCCGGTAGCCACCGGTCACACCGAAGCCCAGGTGCGTAACGCTATCTTAAAAGCGGGACTCAACCGCCAGTGGATTATGACCGATGCCGGCCCCGGCGTGATTAAAGGTCGCCAGCAGGCGCGTGACCATACCGCCAATGTTTTGATTCAGTATTCTGCCAACAGCTACATCATCAAATATGACGGTAGTACTAATCTGATGGCGGAAGGTGGTCAAATTCATAAGAACTACAACCGCTGGGTACATAATCTCGATAAAGATATTCAGATTAGCCTCTCCAGCGCCGTACAGCAGTAATCGTTATTACGGGATATTAGGTCACAGCGGCCTGATATCCCGCTGCGTTTTATGCCCCGGCGCAACATAGACCAAAATCAAGACAACTCTGCCTTACAGATATTCGCCTGTCTGCCGACAACATTGTAGGATATGAGCGCAAATAGCGGCCCCACGACAAAATGCCGCGTGAACAAAACGATAATAAATGGCATAACGTCTTCTAACGAATAAAGAGTATCGACAGACCAGGCTCGCACTGATGAATTTTGCATTAAACCTTATCGACTGGCAGGCCCGTGCGCCCGGTCTTAGCGACGACGCTCAGTGGATTCAGTGGGCGAATCACGTCCAGCCCATTGATGCCGCTGCGCCGCAGGCCAAACTGACCGCGCTGCCGATGATGACCGCGCGCCGTTTAAGCTCGGGGAGCAAACTCGCAGTGGAGTGCGGGCTGTTGATGTTACGCAAACACGCCATTGATGCGGTGCTCTACACCAGCCGTCACGGCGAACTCGAACGTAACTTCCGCATTCTCGAGGCGCTGGCGACGCAGCAATCCGTGTCGCCCACCGATTTCGCGCTCTCGGTGCATAACTCCGCCGTCGGCAACCTGACAATCGTGGCGCAACAGCCGGTGGTTTCATCGTCGCTGGCCGCCGGAAAAGACACTTTTCAGCAGGGTCTGTGCGAAGTTATCAGCCTGTTGCATGCGGGCTATAAGCGCGTGCTGATGGTTGATTTTGACGGCGCGCTGCCCGCGTTTTATCACCCGGATTTACCCGACGCTATGCCGACCTGGG
This sequence comes from Scandinavium hiltneri, assembly GCF_024764835.1. Classification (GTDB taxonomy): domain Bacteria; phylum Pseudomonadota; class Gammaproteobacteria; order Enterobacterales; family Enterobacteriaceae; genus Scandinavium; species Scandinavium hiltneri. The sequence continues at coordinate 171,333 of NZ_JALIGE010000074.1, forward strand.
CCTATGCCTGCGCGATGGTGTTCGAAGCCGGGACAAGTCTCGCCTGCTCCACACAATCCGGTGGAACGGAAGCAGAAAACGCGCTGCCGCAAAGCCTGACATTCCTGCGCCACTATCTGAATCACGACCGCGAATTCGTCATTGACGGTGAAGTCTCCCGCTGGTGCTGGAGCCGGGCATGAAAACCGTCAGTTCCCGCTTCAACCGCCTGTGGCGCATCTTCGCCACCGGGTTTTGCTTTTCGCTGTTTGGCCTCGGCGGGCTGCTGTTGTCGCTTATCTGGTTTAATATTTTATTGCTGTGCGTGCGGAATAAAGACCGTCGCCGCAGCCTGGCGCGCCGCAGCATTGCCACCAGCTTTCGTTTCTTTTTATGGGTCACGAAAGTCATGGGCGTGCTGGACTATCGTATTCACGGCGAAAATATTTTGCGCCAGGAGCGCGGCTGTCTGGTTATCGCCAATCACCCGTCGCTGCTCGATTACGTGATGCTGGCTTCGGTGATGCCCGACACCGACTGCATGGTGAAAAGCGCACTGCTGAAAAACCCGTGCATGAGCGGCGTCATTCGCAGCGCGGACTATTTGATTAACAGCCAGGCCGACACCCTGCTGCCCGCCTGCCAGCAGCGTCTGGCAAAAGGCGACACGATTTTGATTTTTCCGGAAGGCACCCGCACACGCGTGGGCGAGCCAATGACGCTCCAGCGCGGTGCGGCAAATATCGCCGTGCGTTGCGCAAGCGATGTCCGAATTGTGACGATCCAGTGCAGCGAACGCATGCTCGACAAACAGAGCAAGTGGTATGATGTACCGCCGGTGAAACCTATATTCGATGTGAATGTGTGCGAGCGTCTCGCCATCACCGACTTATATGATGCAAACTTACAAGAACCGGCTCTGGCTGCCCGGCAGCTCAACCGGCTATTTTTGTCTCAATTGCAGCAGAACAACCCGGAAAGCTGATCGGGACAGAACTATTTTTGGCAGGAATTAATGATGCAAGCCCTCTATCTTGAAATAAAAAACCTCATCATTCAGACCCTGAATCTTGATGAGCTGTCAGCGGATGATATCGACGCCGATGCCCCACTCTTTGGAGACGGCCTGGGCCTGGACTCCATTGATGCACTCGAACTGGGACTGGCGGTAAAGAATCAGTACGGCGTGGTGCTTTCAGCAGAAAGCGAAGAGATGCGTCAGCATTTCTATTCCGTCGCCACACTGGCGTCCTTTATTAACGCACAACGCGCATGAAGACGAGTCCGTTATGACTGAACAAGAAACGATTTATCAGGAAGTGACCGAGCTTCTGCACAAACTCTTCGAACTCGATCCTCAGGACATTACGCCTGAGTCCCGCCTGTATGAAGACCTGGAGCTGGACAGCATCGACGCCGTCGACATGGTGGTCCACCTGCAGAAAAAAACCGGAAAGAAAATTAAGCCTGAAGAATTCAAATCGGTCCGCACCGTACAGGATGTGGTCGATGCCGTAAGCCGTCTGCTGCACGACGAATAATTCAGATGCGCAGCTTACGCTCGCTGCCGCTGATGCGGCTGGCGACAGGGGCCATTGTTCTGGCCTGGCCGCTTCTGGTTGGCTTTGGTCTGGCGCATAACGGCTTACACTGGCTGTTGCCGGTGATGGCGCTGCTGCTGTTGCTGCGTCTGTTCCAGGTGCGCAAACAGGCCGGGCCGATGCGCCGGGTGCTGCAAATTGTGGCGCTCGCCGGAATTGCCCTGTGCGCTGCCAGCGCATTGCTGAAAGCGCACCAGCTGCTGCTGTTCTATCCGGTGGTAGTGAACGCGGTCATGCTCGCGGTATTCGGCGGCTCGCTGTGGAGCGACATGCCGCTGGTTGAGCGTCTGGCACGCCTGCGAGAGCCGGAATTGCCCCCCGCGGGCGTGCGTTATACCCGTCAGGTGACCCGCATCTGGTGCCTGTTTTTTATCGTGAACGGATCGATTGCCCTCTTCACCGCCCTGCAGGGCGACATGCGGCTGTGGACCGCGTGGAACGGCGTCATCGCCTACCTGCTGATGGGCACCCTGATGACCGGTGAATGGCTGGTTCGCAGACGTTTGATGAAAAGAGATTAACCATGAAACACCCCCTTCCGCTGTCACAGTGGCTGAGTCCAACGCGCCCTGACGACACCTGCATTGCCTGGCTCGGGTCACGGCAATGGCAGCTTGGCGAATTACGCCACGACGTCGCGCAGCTGACGCAGTCGTTACAGGCACAGCCCGGTGAGCGTTGGGCGCTGTGTTTCGAGAACAGTTATTTGTTTATCCTCGCGCTGTTGGCCACGCTGCATGCGGGGAAAATCCCGGTGATCCCTGGCCACTGCCGCGCCTCACTACTGAACGAACAGCAGGATTTATTCGACGGCATCCTGAGTGAAACACCGCTGGAATGCGATGGCCCGCAGATAATCGTCAGCGCTGGCGAAAATGCCTCGCACGCGGGTGATATCACACTCCCGCCCGTCGCCGCCGACAGCGTTGTTGAACTCTTTACTTCCGGCTCCACCGGCCAGCCGAAAAAAATCATCAAACCCATCGCGCTACTCGATGAAGAAGCGAGAATGCTGCACACCCGTTTCGAACAGCGCCTCGAAGGCTGCCGGTTTGTGGCGTCGGTCGTGCCGCAGCATCTTTATGGCCTGACGTTCCGTATCTTCTTGCCGATGGCCTGCGGGCTGCCGCTGCACGCCGCCATGCTCTACTACGCTGAACAGCTGAGCGCGCTGGACCCTGAACACCGCTACGTGTTTATCAGCAGCCCGGCATTTCTCAAGCGTCTGGACGCGAAGCTCACGCCACCGCCCATCGACATGATCCTCTCCGCAGGCGGTATGCTGCCGTGGCGAGAAGCGAAAGAGACACAAGAATGGTTCAAGGTCTGGCCCGATGAAATCTACGGCAGCACCGAAACTGGGATCATGGCCTGGCGTCAGCGCATCGATAACAGCACCTCGTGGCAGCTTTTCCCGGGTGTGACGCTGCGTGCCGAAGGCGAAGAGTGGCGGCTGATTTCGCCGTTGCTTAATGACCCCGAAGGCTTGCTGCTCGACGACATGCTCGAACTGGTCGATGACGGTTTCCGCCTGGCAGGACGTCGCGGTCGGGTCGTTAAAATTGAAGAAAAACGCGTTTCCCTGAGCGAAGTGGAAAAACGACTGCTGGCGCTGGAAGGCATTGTCGATGCCGCCGCGCTCCCCGTTTCACGCGGTGGTCGTCAGGGCATTGGCGTGGTGCTGGTGCTCACCGAAAGTGCCCGCCAGCAGTGGCAGGCTACCGGCGGAAAGGCGCAGGAGCTGGCCTGGCGTCGCGCACTGCTGCCGTGGCTGGAGCCGGTTTCCGTACCGCGCTATTGGCGCGTGCTCGACGAAATCCCGGTCAACAGCATGAACAAGCGTGTCTACGCGCAATTGCAGGCGCTATTTTCATGAAGCCTCGTGAAATTGAACGCCAGCAGACACAGCCGCAGGCGCTGTCGGTCATTTTGCACCTCGACCCGGAACTGTTCTGGTTTCAGGGCCACTTCGACGTACAGCCGCTGCTGCCCGGCGTGGCGCAGCTTGACTGGGTAATGCACTACGCCACCACCCTGCTGGCACCCGGTTTCCGTTTTCACAGCATTCAGAACGTAAAATTCCAGGCCCCGCTGTTGCCAGAAACCACGGTCACACTGGAAATGACCTGGCAGGCTGACAAACAGCTACTGGCGTTCAGCTTTCAACGCCACGACGGCGACGCGCGCCACACCGCCAGCAGCGGCAAGATCCGGTTATGTCAGTAGCCTTTTCGCCCTGCATCCTGATCCCCTGCTACAACCACGGCGCGATGATGGCGAGCGTGCTCGCCCGGCTGTCTGCGTTTGCGATGCCATGCATTGTGGTGGACGACGGCAGCGATGACGCCACCCGCGAGGCACTTACCGCGCTGGCAGAAACGCACGAAAACCTGACGCTGGTGCGCCTGGCGGAAAACGCAGGCAAAGGGGCGGCGGTGATTCGTGGTCTGGAAGAAGCGCAGCGCGCAGGCTTTAGCCACGCGGTGCAGGTGGACGCCGACGGTCAGCACGCCATTGAAGACATCCCCAAGCTGCTGTCGCTCGCCGAAAAACACCCCGACGCGCTCATTTCCGGGCAACCGATTTATGACGATTCGGTCCCGCGTTCACGCTTATACGGACGCTACGTCACCCACGTCTGGGTGTGGATTGAGACGTTGTCTCTCCAGCTCAAAGACAGCATGTGCGGCTTTCGCGTGTATCCGGTTGAACCGACGCTGCAACTCGCGAAGCAGGTGGCGCTCGGCAAACGCATGGACTTCGACACCGAAGTAATGGTGCGTCTCTACTGGCAGGGCAACACCAGCTATTTTGTGCCGACCCGCGTGACCTATCCGCTGGACGGCCTGTCACATTTCGACGCACTGAAAGACAACCTGCGCATCTCGTGGATGCACACCCGCCTGTTCTTCGGCATGTTGCCGCGCATTCCGTCCCTGCTTTTCCGCCGTCGTCGCCAGCACTGGGCGAAACAGCCGGAAGCCAAAGGCCTGTGGGGCATGAGGCTGATGATTTGGGTGTGGAAAACCTTCGGGCGCGGCGCGTTCTCACTCTTACTGTGGCCGGTGATTGCCGTTTTCTGGCTGACCGCCCGCGAACCCCGGCGCGCCTCCCGGCAGTGGATTGCCCGCGCCAAACGCGAGCTTGCCGCCCGCAATCTGCCGCAGCCTGAACGCTTTAATAGCTTCCAGCATTTTATGGGCTTCGGCCATGCTCTCCTCGACAAAATCGCCAGCTGGCGCGGGGAGCTAAAACCGGGCCGCGATATCGTGTTTGCGCCCGGCGCGCAAGAGGCGCTGGATATGTCCGCACCGCAGGGCAAGCTGCTGCTGGCCTCGCATCTGGGCGATGTCGAAGCCTGCCGCGCGCTTTCTACCCGCACCATTAATGCGCTGGTGTTCAGCGATAACGCGCAACGTTTCAAACAGGTGATGGAAGAGAACGCCCCGCAGTCAGGCATCAATCTCATTTCCGTGACCAACATCGGCCCGGACACCGCGATGCTGCTGAAAGAGAAACTCGAGAGGGGCGAATGGGTGGCGATCGTCGGCGATCGCATTGCGGTGAACCCGCAGCGCGGCGGCGACTGGCGCGTTATCTGGAGCGAGTTTATGGGCTCGCCCGCGCCGTTCCCGCAGGGGCCGTTTATTCTGGCCTCGGTGCTGAAATGCCCGGTGCTGATGATTTTCGCCCTCAAGCAGCAGGGCAAATTGTATGTGCACTGCGAACCGTTTGCCGACCCGCTGGTGTTACCGCGCGGCGAACGCCAGCAGGCGTTACAGAATACCGTCGACCGTTACGCGCAGCGACTGGAGCATTACGCCCTGCTATCGCCCCTCGACTGGTTTAATTTTTTTGATTTCTGGCGTCTGCCGGATGCGACTGAGAAGGAGTAAAGGGTGCTCAACGATCCCCGCTTTACCACCGAAGTTGAAATCACCGTGCCGTTTCACGACGTCGATATGATGGGCGTGGTGTGGCACGGCAACTACTTCCGCTATTTCGAAATCGCCCGCGAGGCGCTGCTCAACCAGTTTGATTACGGCTATCGCCAGATGAAGGCGTCCGGCTACGTCTGGCCGGTTGTCGATACCCGCGTGAAATACCGCGACGTGGTGACCTTCGAGCAAACCATTCGCGTACGCGCGAAGCTGGAAGAGTACGAAAACCGCCTGCGTATCGGCTATGAAATCGTCGATGCCACCACCGGCAAGCGCACCACCACTGGCTACACCATCCAGGTCGCGGTGGAAGAAAAAACCAAAGAGCTGTGCTTCGTCAGCCCAGCGGTGTTATTCGAACGCATGGGAGTCAGCGCATGAAACTGTGGCCTCTTGTAGTCCTGCTGCTGGCCCCGCTGGCGCACGCCATCACCCTCGATGACTTGCAACAGCGTTTCACCGAACAGCCGCTGGTGCGCGCGCACTTCGACCAGACGCGTACCATCAAAGAGATGCCGCAGCCGCTGCGCTCACAGGGCGAAATGCTGATTGCGCGTGATACCGGCCTGCTGTGGGATCAAACCTCGCCGTTCCCGATGCAGCTGATGCTCAACGATACAAGGATGGTACAAATCGTCAACGGTCAGCCGCCGCAGACCATTACCGCTGATAACAATCCGCAGATGTTCCAGTTTAACCATTTGCTGCGCGCGCTATTCCAGGCCGACCGCAAAGTGCTGGAACAAAACTTCCGCATTGATTTCCAGGACAAAGGCAACAACAGCTGGACGCTGGAGCTGACGCCAATCACCACGCCGCTCGATAAAATTTTCACCTCCATCGATTTGGGCGGGGCAACGTACCTGAACACTATCCAACTCAACGATAAGCAGGGCGATCGCACCGACATTACGTTGACTCACCAGCGCCTGACTCCGGCCACTTTGACCGATGATGAACGTCAACGCTTCGCCGCCCAATAGCGCCCGCCGAGCGGCGTGGGGTTGGCTGGCGCTGTGCCTTATTCTGCTGACCGCGCTGGCGCTGCTGTTGCCACGCGCGCGCCTGAACAGCAGCGTGCTGGCGATGCTGCCTTCGCAAAGTATGGGTGCTATCCCGCCTGCGCTAAGCGACGGTTTTATGCAGCGTCTCGACCAGCAGCTGGTGTGGCTGGTCAGCCCCGGTAAAACCGCCGACCCGACGGTGGCTAACCGCTGGCAGGCGCTATTGGCGCAGTCCGGCGCGCTACGCGACGTGAAAGGCCAGATGGATGCCAGCAGCCAACAGGCGTGGGGCACCTTCTTCTTCCAGCACCGCAACGCGACTATCGACAGCGCCACTCGCAGCCGTTTACAACAGGGCGGTGAAGCACAGGCGCAGTGGATTTTATCGCAACTCTACTCAGCGTTTTCCGGCGTTAGCGGCAAAGAGCTGAACAACGATCCGCTGATGCTGATGCGCGGCTCCCAGCTGGCGCTGGCGCAGAACGGACAAAAGCTGCGGCTGATGGACGGCTGGCTGGTCGCGCAGGACAGCGCGGGCAACTACTGGTATCTGCTGCACGGCGAGCTGAACGGATCGTCGTTCGATATGCAGCAAACCCACCAGCGCGTCACTGAACTGGCGGCGCTGGAAACTCAACTGAAATCCCAATTCCCGCAGGCGCAGCTGCTGTCGCGCGGAACGATGTTCTACAGCGATTACGCCAGCCAGCAGGCCAAACAGGACGTATCGACCCTTGGCGTTTCCACCGTTCTCGGCGTTATTCTGCTGATTGTGCTGGTATTCCGCTCGATTCGCCCGCTGTTCCTGTGCCTGCTTTCCGTCGGTATTGGCGCGCTGGCAGGCACCGTCGCCACGCTCTTGCTGTTCGGTGAACTGCATCTGATGACGCTGGTGATGAGCATGAGCATCATCGGCATTTCGGCGGATTACACGCTCTATTATCTGACCGAACGCATGGTCCACGGACAGGCGTCTACGCCGTGGCAAAGCCTGGTTAAAGTACGCAGCGCGCTGCTGCTGGCATTGCTCACCACCGTCGCGGCCTATCTGCTGATGATGCTGGCCCCGTTCCCCGGCATTCGTCAGATGGCGGTATTTGCCGCCGCCGGACTGAGCGCTTCATGTCTGACGGTGATTTTCTGGCATCCGTGGCTATGCCGCGGCCTGCCGGTGCGTCCGGTACCGCTGATGACCCTGATGCTGCGCTGGCTGGCGGCCTGGCGTCGCAATAAAAAACTCGCCGTCGGCCTGCCGCTAGCGCTGGCGCTGTTTACCCTGGCGGGCCTCGCCAACCTGCGCGTGGACGACGATATTTCCCAGCTGCAAGCGCTGCCACAGCATTTGCTGGCGCAGGAAAAACAGGTAACCGCCCTCACCGGGCAGAGCGTCGATCAGAAATGGTTTGTGGTGTACGGCGATTCGGCCCAGCAAACGCTGGAACGGCTGGAAGCGTTCGTTCCGCAACTTGAAAAAGCACAAAAAGAGGGCCTGTTCGCCCAGTTCCGCACCCTGCCGCTCAATTCACTCAAGCGTCAGCAGCAGGATTTACAGCTGCTGAAACAGGCGACACCGGCGGTGGTGAACGCCCTGCAAACCGCCGGACTCAAAACGGTAACGCCGGACCTGAACCCGATGCCGGTCAGCATTGATGCGTGGCTGAAAAGCCCGGCCAGCGAAGGCTGGCGTCTGCTGTGGCTGACGCTGCCGGACGGACGCAGCGGCGTGCTGGTCCCGGTCGACGGCGTGAAAAACAGCGCCGCCCTTCAGCAACTGGCAGAGCACACCGACGGCGTGGCGTGGAACGATCGCAAAGCCTCGTTTGACCAGCTGTTCGCCCTGTATCGCACGATTTTAACCGCCCTGCTCGGCGTGGCACTGGTGATTATCGCCGTCGGCGCGATGCTGCGACTCGGCTGGCGCAAGGGCCTGATAAGCCTGGTACCGTCGCTGCTGTCGCTCGGCTGCGGCCTGGCGGTGCTGTCGCTTAGCGGCCACGCGGTAAACCTGTTCTCATTGCTGGCGCTGGTGCTGGTGCTGGGTATTGGCATCAACTACACCCTGTTTTTCAGCAACCCGCGCGGTACGCCGCTCACCTCGCTGTTGGCAATCACGCTGGCGATGATAACCACGTTGTTGACCCTTGGAATGCTGGTTTTCAGCGCCACTCAGGCCATCAGCAGCTTTGGCATCGTGCTGGTCAGCGGCATCTTTACCGCGTTTCTGCTGTCGCCGCTGGCGATGCCGGGCAAGAAAGAGAGAAAACGAAAATGATGATACGCACCTTCTGGCATGGTCTCGCCCTCGCGGCGGTGCTGGCCCTCACCGGCTGCAGCCATTCTGCGCAGGATGAAAGCGGTCGCCCGCAGGCGTGGCTGCAACCAGGCACGCAAATTACGCTCCCGCCACCGGGCATTACCCCGGCGGTCAGCGCGCAGCAGTTATTAACCGGCAGCTTTAACGGAAAATCCCAGTCGCTGCTGGTGATGCTCAACGCCGATGATAAAAAGCTGACCCTCGCGGGGCTGTCGTCGGTGGGCATTCGCCTGTTTCTCGTGACCTATGATGAGAAAGGCATTCATACCGAGCAGTCGATCGTGGTGCCACAGCTGCCACCGGCAAGCCAGGTGCTGGCCGACGTAATGCTGAGCCACTGGCCGATCAGCGCGTGGACGCCGCAGCTGCCGAAAGGCTGGACGCTCACCGACAACGGTGATAAACGTGAGCTTCGCAATGCTCAGGGCAAACTGGTGACGGAAATCACCTACCTGCAGCGCAAAGGCCAGCGCCAGCCCATCAGCATCGAACAGCACGTGTTCAACTACCACATCACCATTCAATATCTGGGCGACTGAGATGATCTACATTGCTGCCTCAGGCATGATTAACGCACTGGGCCGAACGCCGGATGACATTGCCGCCAACCTGAGCGCAGGCGTAGCGCCAGGTATGCGCCCACGTGAAGGCTGGTTGCAGGGCGAGGAGCCCGCCGTACTTGGCGGCGTGGACGGTGAGTTGCCATCGATACCCGAGGCGTTTGTCGGACACCGTTCCCGTAATAATCAGCTGTTGCTGGCGGCCCTCGAACAGATTCAGCCGCAGGTTGATGAGGCGATGGCCCGCTTCGGCCGCGACCGGGTGGCGGTCATCATGGGCACCAGTACGTCCGGGCTTGATGAAGGCGATATTCACGCCAACCTGCAACTGAACGGCAAAGAGAGTTCTGACTGGCGCTACAGCCAGCAGGAGCTGGGCGATCCGTCACGTTTCCTGCGCAACTGGCTGCAGATCGAAGGTCCGGCCTACACGCTCTCCACCGCCTGTTCTTCCAGCGCTCGCGCGATGATCAGCGGCCGCCGTCTGATTGACGCCGGGCTGGTCGACGTGGCGATTGTCGGCGGAACCGATACCCTGAGCCGGATGCCGGTAAACGGCTTCAACAGTCTGGAATCCCTTTCCCTCCTCCTTTGCCAGCCGTTTGGCCGTGACCGCTGCGGCATTACCATTGGCGAAGGTGCGGCGCTGATGCTTCTGACCCGCGAACCGCAGCCGATTGCACTACTCGGCGTCGGCGAATCCAGCGACGCACACCATATTTCTGCCCCACATCCACAGGGGGAAGGCGCTATCCGCGCGATTCAGCAGGCGCTGAATGACGCCGGGCTGTCGCCGCAGGACGTGGGCTATATCAATTTGCATGGCACCGCCACGCCGCTCAACGATCAGGTGGAATCCCAGGTGGTGAACGCGCTGTTTGGCGAGAGCGTGCCGTGCAGTTCCACCAAACATCTGACCGGACATACTCTCGGCGCGGCGGGCATTACCGAAGCGGCGTTGAGCTGGCTTATCCTCACCCGCAATCTGCCGCTTCCGCCGCAGGATTTCAGCCACGCGCCGGTTGACCCGACGCTGCCCGCCTGCGGTCTACTCACCACGCAGCAGCCGCTAATACGCCCGGTCATTTTATCTAATTCCTTCGCCTTTGGCGGCAACAACGCCAGCATTCTGCTCGGGAGAACGGCATGAGCCACTATTTAACGCCAGGCCACTACCTGCCGCACAACGCGCCGATGCTGCTGCTGGAAACGGTAAAAACTGTCACCGACGAACAGGCCGTTTGTCAGGTGAGCGTTAGCCGCACGGGCGTGCTCGCCCCATTCCTCGATGCCAGCGGCAAACTGCCGGGCTGGTACGCGCTGGAACTGATGGCGCAGACCGTTGGCGTCTGGTCCGGCTGGCACCGTCAGCAAAAAGGCGAAGCGCAAATCTCGCTCGGCATGGTGCTTGGCGCACGCGAACTGAAGTGTGTTTCCGGCGAATTTCACGCCGACAGCGTGCTGGATATCACCGTCTCGTTGCTGATGCAGGACGAACGGTTCGGCAGCTTTGAGTGCACGATTACCGCTAATGGCGAGACGCTCGCCACCGGGCGCGTGAACACCTTTCAACCGACAACAGAAGAATTAACCACGCTTTTTCAACAAGGGTCGTCATCATGAGTCGTTCAGTTCTGGTCACCGGGGCCAGCAAGGGTATTGGCCGCGCGATTGCGCTCAAACTGGCGGCCGACGGGTTTACCGTTGGCGTGCATTATCTCCGCGATGAGCAAGGCGCGCAGGAAACCCTGAACGCCATTGAAAACGCCGGTGGCGCAGGCCGCCTGTTGCAGTTTGACGTCGGTAATCGCGAACAGTGTCGCGAAGTGCTGGCAGCGGATATCGAACAGCACGGCGCATGGTACGGCGTGGTCAGCAACGCGGGCATCGCCCGTGACGGCGCGTTCCCGGCGCTGAGCGACGACGACTGGGACAGCGTGATTCACACCAATCTCGACAGCTTCTACAACGTCATTCAGCCGTGCATTATGCCGATGATTGGACTGCGAGCGGGCGGACGCGTCATTACGCTGTCATCCGTTTCCGGACTGATGGGCAACCGCGGTCAGGTCAACTACAGCGCGGCGAAAGCCGGGATAATCGGCGCCACCAAAGCGCTGGCGATCGAGCTGGCAAAACGCAAAATCACCGTCAACTGCATCGCACCGGGGCTGATTGATACCGGGATGATCGAAATGGAAGAAGCGGCGCAGAAAGAGGCCATGAGCATTATCCCAATGAAACGCATGGGCCAGGCCGATGAAGTCGCCGGGCTCGCCAGCTACCTGATGTCCGATATCGCGGGCTACGTTACCCGCCAGGTGATTTCCATCAATGGAGGCATGTTATGACCCGTCGCGTGGTCATTACCGGCATGGGCGGCGTGACCGCGTTTGGCGAGAACTGGCAGAGCGTGTCCGAACGCCTGCGCGGCTATCAGAATGCGGTGCGTAAAATGCCGGAGTGGCAAATTTACGACGGGCTGCACACCCTGCTCGGCGCGCCGATTGATGATTTCTCGCTGCCTGCGCACTACACCCGCAAGCGCATTCGCGCGATGGGCCGCGTGTCGCTGATGTCGACCCGCGCCAGCGAACTGGCGCTGGAACAGGCCGGACTGCTGGAAAACCCGGTGCTGACCAACGGCGAAACCGGGATTGCCTACGGCTCGTCCACCGGCAGCACCGGCCCGGTGAGCGAGTTCGCCACCATGCTGACCGAAAAACACACCAACAACATCACCGGCACCACCTACGTGCAGATGATGCCGCACACCACCGCGGTCAACACCGGCTTGTTCTTCGGCCTGCGCGGACGCGTGATCCCCACGTCCAGCGCCTGTACCTCTGGCAGCCAGGCCATCGGCTACGCGTATGAAGCTATTCGCCACGGGTATCAGACGGTGATGGTCGCCGGCGGCGCGGAAGAGCTGTGCCCGTCGGAAGCCGCGGTGTTTGATACGCTGTTCGCCACCAGCCAGCGCAACGACGCCCCGGGCACCACGCCGTCGCCGTTCGATGTGAACCGTGACGGGCTGGTTATCGGGGAAGGCGCGGGCACGCTGGTACTGGAAGAACTCGAGCACGCTAAAGCACGCGGCGCGACTATCTTTGGTGAGATTGTAGGCTTCGCCACTAACTGCGATGCGGCCCACATCACCCAGCCGCAGCGTGAAACGATGCAGATTTGCATGGAACAATCGCTGCGTCAGGCGGGGCTTGCGCCGTCGGATATCGGCTATATTTCAGCTCACGGCACGGCGACCGATCGCGGCGATATCGCCGAAAGTCAGGCCACCGCCGCGGTGTTCGGTAACAAAACGCCTATCTCGTCGCTGAAGAGTTATTTCGGCCATACGCTCGGGGCATGCGGCGCGCTGGAAGCGTGGATGAGTCTGCAAATGATGCGTGAAGGCTGGTTCACGCCAACGCTTAACCTGCAACAACCTGACGAACAATGTGGTTCCCTGGACTATATTATGGGAGAGTCACGAGCTATTGATTGTGAGTTTTTGCAGAGTAATAACTTCGCCTTCGGCGGGATCAACACCTCGATTGTCATCAAACGCTGGGAGTAAAGATGTATCGGCTGTTCTTCGGAAAGATTTCAACCCTCTGTACGGCACCACTGCTGCCGGCGCTCGCGGAATGCGCGCCAGACGGAAAGCGTCGCAGCGCCTGGCTTGCCGGGCGTGCGCTGCTGTGCCACGCCGTTTCGCCGTTGCCGGAGATTCGCTTTGGCGAGCAGGGTAAACCGGGGTTTGACGATAACCATGCGCTGTGGTTTAACCTCAGCCACAGCGGTGACAACATCGCCCTGCTGCTGAGTGACGAAGGCGAAGTGGGCTGTGATATCGAAGCGCTGCGCCCGCGTCCGCAGTGGCAACAGCTGGCGAATGCCACGTTTACCAGCAATGAGCATCTCGAAATTGAGCGGGAAGCAGAGGAGCACCGCCTGGCGGCGTTCTGGCGGATCTGGACGCGAAAGGAAGCGATGGTAAAACAGCGCGGCGGCAGCGCATGGCAGATTGTCAGCCACGACAGCACCGCGCCGCTGCACCTGCACGTGAGTGATTTGCAGTCGGACGGTCTGAGCCTGGCAGTGTGTACGCCGACCCCGTTTGACGTTTCAGCGCAGACGATTGAGTGGGTGATATAGGGTTTTCTTTTCGCACTCACCCTCTCCCCGGCCCTCTCCCAAAGGGAGAGGGAGAAAACGGCAGTCTTCCCCACAGGGAGAGGGTGAAAGCAGTACGATTCCCTCTCCCTATGGGAGAGGGTTAGGGAGAGGGAAATAATCGAACGTTACCGCCGTTGCGGCGCAAATATCGTCATCACTCCCGCCATCACCAGCAACACACCCGCCAGTCCTTGCCAGGAAAATGCGTCATTTTGCAACAGCAACGCTGCCGCCCAGACCGAGATATAGCTCAAACTCAACAGCGCGTACGCCTTCGCCAGCGGTAAACGTTTAAGCGCGAAGAACCAGCACACCATCGACGCCAGATAGCCGCCCAGGCCGAGCAACAGCGCACCCGTCCCCGGCTGAAAATGCACTACATTCCACAGCAGCGTGCCGATATCGCTCACCGCAGGCAGCGTCAGCATCGCACTGCGCAACAGCAGCTGCGCCGCGCTGACCAGAATCACGCTCATCAACGCCCAGATAATCCCCATCAGCGGCTGCCTCCCAGCACCAGAATGCCCAGAATGATCAGCCCCACGCCGAGCCAGTGACGACGCGAGACCGGCTCATGCCAGATAAACTTCGCCGCCAGCGTCACCCAGACAAAATTCAGGCTCAGCATCGGATAGGCAATGCCGACGGGTAAACGTTGCAAAACCACCAGCCACAGCGCCATGCCGCTGCCAAGCGCCAGCAGCGCCAGGCCCAGCCATAACACGATGTGCCGCCCACGCCGACCGGACGGTGAAGCGTGAGTGGCCTGCTTCTGGCATAGCTGCCCGGCACAGCTCAGGAGGCTCGCCAGCAGCAGAGATAGCGCGGTTATCATTGCGGCAGATACTGCACGAAGACCATCCGGCTCATCTCGTAGACGTTATCGGCTTTCGGCAATCCCAGTTCCTCAAGTTTCTGACCTTTGTTCAACTGTAGCACCAGCGACACCGGCCCTTGAGAACGATGCGCCGCCAGCCAGCTTTCGAAATCATCTTTGTCGAGGTAACGCCCTTGCGCATCCGGGTACGCCAGGCCGTATTTCAGCTCGCCCTGCTGGCCGAACATGATAACGTCACTGCGATTAAGCTCCCACGCAAGCCCAGCGGCTACGCCGACGCTGTTGGTGAGCACGTAACGGCTCGGCGCCAACTGGTCGCTGACGATATCAGTGATGAACTGCGGCTGTTTGCTGTCGATAACGCGGTCCGGAATGGCAAAACCAATCAGTAACGCCAGTACCAGCGGACAACAGGCGGCCAGCGCCCAGCGCTGCACGCCGTCACGAATCGACAGCCAGCCAACCAGCGCCCAGGCGGCAAACGCCACCGCCGCCAGCAGGCACTTATACAGCTCGATATCGTTCCACACCGGCTTCGACAGCAGGCCCCACGGTGACACCACCAGCACCGCCACCAGCCCAATCAGGCCGAACGCGATGTTGATGAGGCCGTTGTAGCGCAGCGCTTGCGCACCTCTGTCGGCCGCGTCCAGCGCATAGCGCGCCATCAGCATTGCCAACGGCGCAAAGCACGGCAGAATGTAGGTCGGTAGCTTGCCTTTGGCGATGCTGAAGAACAAAAACGGCATCACAATCCAGCCCAGCAGATAGAAGGTGCTGCGCTGCGAATCGCGTTCTTTCCAGCCCGTTTTCAGCGCGCCAGGCAGCAGCGCCAGCCACGGCAGGCTGCCAGCAATCAGGAACGGAATGTAGTACCAGAACGGGGCTTTGTGCTGTGCATCACTCTGAGCAAAACGCTGGACGTGTTCGACCCAGAAGAAGTATCGCCAGAAATCCGGTTCGCGTTGGGCGATAGCCAGACCCCACGGCAGCACCGTGAGAATACACACCAGCACCGCCACCCAGCCCCACAGCAGCACCTCTTTCCAGCGTTTTTGCACAATTACCCACGGCAGTACGCCGATGACCGGTACCGCCAGCGCAAGGAAGCCTTTGGTCATGACCCCCATGCCGCAGGCAATGCCCAGCAGTACGTAGCCGCCGAGTTTACCGCCGCGGGTTTGCGCCTGAGATGCTCCCCAGAAACTGCACATAGCGAGCATCAACCACAGGGAAATCATCGGATCGAGCACCGAGTAGGTGCCGATGCCGTACACCAGGAAAGCGGTCATGAAGATGACGCCAGACAGTACCGCCGTGCGTTTGTCCTGCCAGAGTTTCCACGCCAGCCACGCTACCAGCAGTGCGGTGCAGGCGGTGGAAAACACCACGCCAAAGCGCACAGCGAAATTGGTATGACCAAAGAGCCACTGGCCGATACTGTTGATCCAGTAACCGGCAATCGGTTTTTCGAAGTAACGCAGGCCGAGGAGGTGCGGCACAATCCAGTCGCCGGAAGCCAGCATTTCGCGGCTGATTTCCGCGTAACGGGTCTCATCCGGCTGCCACAACAGGCGGAAATTCAGGGGAACCACATAATACAGCGCGAATAAAAACAGCAGTGATGCGCTTAAACGTAAGGATTTCATAGACCTTAACCCAATAATTGTTCTTGTCCCAGCCAGCCCTCCCGGCCTGCCAGTTCGCCTCGTACCACGTTCCCTTTTGGTAGCGTACTAAAATCCTCCGGCAACAGCTGGCTCAGCGGGCAAAACGTGATGCCCTCTTCCGCCGCTTGCCGTATCAGGTTTTCAAATTGTTCTGCGCCAATAATGCCTTCCACTTCTGCATGGATGGTGTAAACCGGTACACCTCTGTCTTTGTGGATGCGCTCAATCAGCCAGTCGTTGAAATCCTCTGCGCTGACGCTGCTGCCCACGGCTTCGTCCCAGGTCGGTAACGTGACCGGGATTTGCACCGTACCCGTCTTGCCATTATCCAGAATCGGCAGGAACGGACGCGTGCCGCGACAGTCGCTGTTGTAGAGAAACTCGAAGCCCTCTTTGGCGTTGACCACCCGCGCATCCGCCCGCCAGCCAGCAACGGCTGAACAGGTGATGGTTGTGCCGATAATCGCTTCCAGCGCCTGCAAACCGCGGCCAATGTCCTGCTCCAGCTGCGCGTCGCTCCAGACGCCGCTCCACAGCTGCCAGCGGTGATGATCCCAGGCGTGCAGCCCGACTTCATGCGCTTTCGCCGTGGCGCGGATGACGTCCGCGTTCGCCACGCCGATGATTTTGCCCGGCCAGGCGGTGCCCGCCAGCAGGATATCCCAGCCATACAGCGATGCCGCACGCGAGCGCAGCATTTTCCACAGGAATTTCGGCTTCAGCAGGCGCCACAAATGACGCCCCATGTTGTCCGGCCCGACGCTGAAAAAGAAGCTGGCCTGAATGTCGTGCCGCTGAAGGATTTCCAGCAGGCGGGGTACACCATCGCGAGTGCCGCGAAAGGTATCCACATCAACGCGTAAGCCAACCTTTCTCATCATTTTTGGGTTTCCGTTAACTCAACGGTGCGCAGGAAGAAGTCCAGGGTCTGCTCTACCGTTTGCTGCATTTCCACCGTTGGCTGCCAGTCGAGGCAACGTTTGGCGTTGCGAATACTCGGCTTGCGGTGCTCAACGTCCTGATAACCTTTGCCATAGTAATCGCTGCTCTCCACTTCACGGAAGCCCGCAAACGGAGGGAACTGGTGGCGCAGTGGGTGACGGTCGAAGCAGTCGAGCAGCAGTTCTGCCAGCTCTTTGATGCTCGCTTCGTTTTCCGGGTTACCAATGTTGATAATCTGCCCATCGCAGCGTCCGTCTTTGTTCTGAATGATGCGGAACAGCGCTTCAATACCGTCGCTAATATCGGTGAAGCAACGTTTCTGCTTGCCGCCTTCGATGAGTTTGATAGGCGAACCTTCCACCAGATTGAGGATCAGCTGGGTAATGGCGCGTGAGCTGCCGATACGCGCGGCATTCAGGTTGTCCAGACGCGGCCCCATCCAGTTGAACGGACGGAACAGGGTGAATTTCAGATTTTCTTTGTCGCCGTAAGCCCAAATCACACGGTCGAGAAGCTGTTTGGAAACGGAGTAAATCCAGCGCTGTTTGTTGATGGGACCCACAACCAGATTAGATGCGTCTTCGTCGAAGTTGTTGTCGGTGCACATGCCGTACACTTCGGAGGTGGACGGGAAGATGATGCGCTTGTTGTATTTCACACAATCGCGGATTATTTTCAGGTTCTCTTCAAAATCGAGTTCAAACACGCGCAGCGGGTTGCGGGTGTATTCAATTGGCGTGGCAATGGCGACCAGCGGCAGCACCACGTCGCATTTCTTGATGTGATATTCGATCCACTCGGAGTGGATACTGATATCACCTTCAACGAAGTGGAAACGCGGGCAATCGAGGAAACGGCTGATGGCGTCAGAGCCGATATCCAGGCCGTAAATTTCGTAGTTATCGTCAGCCAGTAGACGTTCGGTGAGGTGGTTACCGATGAAGCCGTTCACGCCGAGGATCAGCACGCGGGTGCGACGTTTGACCGCCACAAACGGTTTGCTCGACAGCAGTGCGCGAGTCACCAGACCGAGAGACTGCGCCAGCTGTGCGCCCTGCATGTAGACGCCTTTGTCGGTCTGGCCGGTGATAATTTCCAGCGCGCCGTTACCGCAGGCAACGACCAACGGAGAAACCGACATCACGGTGCCCGGCTTCGCCACCGCGACGTCGTGACGCACGCGGGATTTCCAGACGATAAATTTGTTGGTACCCACAAAGCCAAACGCGCCTGGCCACGGATCGGACACCGCGCGCACCAGGTTGTGCAGCGATTCTGCGGACTGTTCCCAGTTCAGACGCCCGTCATCCGGCGTGCGACGGCCGACATAAGTGGCCTGGCTTTCGTCCTGAACGGTTTCAGCGATACTGCCGGTCGCAATTTGCGGTAGCGCATCACGCAGCAGCGACTGGGCCGCAGTGCAAAGTTTGCGGTGCAGAGTCAGTGCGACGTCGGCATCGTCAATCGTGACGGTCTGCTGAGCCAAAATATTGCCCGCATCTGCGCGTGTCACCATGCGATGCAGGGTAACACCCGTCTTTTTTTCGCCGTTAACCAGCACCCAGTTCAGCGGTGCGCGACCGCGATACTGCGGCAGCAAGGAACCGTGCAGGTTGAAGGCGCCGTGTTTCGCGGTGCTGACGATAGCGTCGCTCAGCAGGTTGCGATAGTAGAAGGAGAAAATCATGTCCGCCGCGAGGGTGCGGATACGCTCGACCCACAGCGGATGGTTGACATCTTCCGGGGCGTAAACGGCAATCCCCTGTTCAGCAGCCAGACGCGCTACGGAGCCAAAGAAGTTATTTTCACCGGCGTTATCCGGGTGAGTAAAGATGGCCGCAATGTCATATCCGGCGTCAAGCAGGGCCTGAATGCCCGTGCAACCCATATCGTGATAGGCGAATACAACAGCTTTCATGAACGATTTTCCTCTTCTTCTACCAGGCTTTGCTGGCGAACAACACGTTGAATAAAGTAGCGGGGACGAGCACGAACATCGTTATAGATGCGCCCGATATACTCCCCGAGAAGTCCCATACCGACGAACTGCGCGCCGATAAACATAAACAGGACGGCGAACAGCAGGAACAGGCCGTCGCCAGCCCATTCCGCGCCGAAGGCGAGACGTAAAATCACCAACAGAATGGCGAAAGCGAAACCGGAGAGCGCAATCACGCTGCCGACCACGCTCAACAGACGCAGCGGCGTGGTGGTCAGACAGGTCACCAGGTCGTACATCAGGTTAATCAGGCGCATAAAACTGTATTTGGAATCACCGAATTCTCGTTCGGCGTGCAGCACCGGGATCTCTACCGTGCGACGCGCAAAGGTGTTGGCGAGGATCGGAATAAAGGTGCTGCGTTCGTGGCAATTCAGCATCGCGTCGATGATGTGACGGCGGTAAGCGCGCAGCATGCAGCCGTAGTCGCCCATCGCTTTACCGGTGGCGCGCTGGATCAGGCGGTTAATCATCTTCGACGCGGTTTTGCGGAAAATGCTGTCCTGACGGTTCTGGCGCACGGTGCCGACGACGTCGTAGCCTTCATCGGCTTTATCCACCAGGCGCGGAATTTCTTCCGGCGGATTTTGCAAATCGGCGTCGAGGGTAATGATCAGGTCGCCGGTGACGTGGCTGAAGCCCGCCATGATCGCCGAATGCTGGCCGTAGTTACGGTTCAACAGCACCGCCATTATGTGGCTGCCTGGCGCTTCGGCGGCCAGGCACAACATGCGGGCAGAGTCGTCGCTGCTGCCGTCATCGACCAACAGGATTTCGTAATCGCGTTTCAGCAAGGCGCAGGCGGTTTCGGTGCGGCGAATCAGTTCCGGCAGGCTTTCCTGTTCGTTATAAACAGGGATCACCACCGAGACCTTTTTTACTTTTGGAGAATCAAACATATCAACGTCCTGCGAGCTGATGGAGCGCAGAAATGACGCGGGTTGTGTCGTCATGGGTCATATCCGGGAAAAGAGGCAGAGAACAAATACGCGCGCTGTTCCACTCCGTGTTCGGTAAGGAGATATGCGGATAGCGTTCGCGGTAATACTTTTGCGTGTGAGCGGCGCGGAAATGCAGCCCGGTGCCGATGCCCTGAGCCTTGAGCTGTTCCATCAGGCCATCACGGCTAATGCCACAGCGGGTTTCATCCACGCGAATGATGAACAGATGCCAGGCATGCAGATGTGACCAGGCGGGGATTGCCAGCGGCTGGAACGGCGTGTCGGCCAGTTCGGTTAAATAGCGTTGTGCAATTTCGCTCCGACGCTGATTGGCTTGCGGCAGTTTTCCGAGCTGAACCAACGCCAGCGCTGCATTGATATCCGCCAGGTTGTATTTGAAGCCTGGGGAAATCACTTCCGCCTGCGGCGCGCGGCCGTGGGTTTGGCGGTCGTAAGCGTCAACGCCCAGACCGTGGAATTTGAGGCTGCGAATACGCTGAGCCAATGCGTCGTTATCGGTGACGACTAAGCCCCCTTCGGCGCAGGTCATGTTTTTGATCGCATGGAAGGAGAAAATCGCCGTGCCTTTGCCGCCAACGTGCTGACCTTTGTACAACGTGCCCGCCGCGTGGGCCGCGTCTTCGATAACCGGAATGCCGTGCTGTTCAGCAACGGCATAAATACCGTCGATATCGAACGGTGCGCCCGCATAGTGAACGGGAATAATCGCTTTGGTGCGCGGTGTGATGGCAGCAGCAACCGCTTCTGGGGTGATCATCAACGTGTCGTGGTCGACGTCAATCATCACCGGCGTCGCGCCGAGCAGCTCAATCATGTTGAGCGTGGAAACCCAGGTTTGCGACGGGGTGATTACTTCGTCACCAGGACCCATGCCGAGCGCCATCAGAGTGACGTGCATCCCGCCGGTGGCGGAACTCACGGCAATGGCGTGGCGGTTGCCGGTCAGAGTGCAGAACGCGTCTTCAAGCTGTGCATTTTTGGGCCCGGTGGTTATCCAGCCAGACTGCAACACCTCTTTCAGCGCGTTAAACTCCTCATCCCCCATTGATGGACGAGAGAAAGGTAAAAATTCACTCATTGATTATCCTTACCCTGAACGTTGTGGTTAAAACAAAAAAACCATCCTGCGCTCGCAGAGTTAAACGAAGTAATAATAAATAGGATCGAAAACCGCGATTTGATAAACGCCAGCTCAACACAATTAAATTTATACCGATTACATTAGGATAATCTTAAGAATAAAAAACGCGCTCAAAATAAAAAACAATTCATTTGATTTCAAATGGTTATGGGAAAATATGTTTTTACTACAAATCGCCTCACTTCATCTGTGTGTAATGAAGTCGTGATGGATAACAGACGCTAAACATCAACGAAAGGTAAACGAAAAAATATTATTCTGCGAAAGAGAATGAACTTACTCACATTTTTTAAATATACCGTTTGGTGCTTTGGCAGATGTTTGTGAGACAAGAAATGCAGTTTAACGTCCCGGAATAGGAGATCAGCCTCTAAGGCGTTTAAACGCCGTCCCTGCGGTTTCCTTTTTCCCCCAGAGGAGGGAAATCTCATGCTGAGGCGTCAGGGACTGAAACACGATATTCCCCCCGACATCAGAAAATTCTCTGTTCATTTTTACGGATTTCTACGCAGAACGCCGTACACATGTAACTTAATATTTTCCCCTGAGCTATCCATAAAACGACAATCAACCATAAAACAAAGGGTTATTTATTATCCTTAATGTCTAAAAAAAGATATCTAACATTATTGGCATTTACATCAGCAGGGTACTAACCGTACTGTTTAGGCCGACAAACAGGCGACCGAAAATTTAAAATTAAACACGACAGCCCTTGTTTTTACTTCTCTCAAATACCGATCAGGAATACCATTCCATTATGAACATTAGTTTCGTTAGTGATAACTATTACCTGTGCGCAGGTATCGAATCGCAAGTATTCGATTCACATCAGATTATCTGCAAGCGTGATATTGATGTATATTTGCAGTCTTATAATCCGGCCAACTATTTGGTTGTGGGAATTGAAAATTTGTTCCTGCGCGATTACTTCATTAAAAAGGTCAATACGCTTAGCCTTAAGTACATGGTACTGATGCAGGATATCATTAAAGATCACTGCTTTAAGATTGGCGACGTAGTGTTCTCTTCAATGGAGTGTTCACCGCACTATATCCAGAAAATCGTGCGCTACTTCCCGAAACCCCGTCAGAATGTCCTCACCCAACGTGAGCTGGATATCCTCGATGTGTTCCATTTGCAGAACGTGAAAATCGCCCGTGAACTGGATATTTCACAGAAAACGGCCAGCGGCCACCGGGTTAATATTCAGCATAAATTGCGAATGAAATCGAAAAACACACTGGCGATGTTACGCATCAAAACGGCTATTTCACGCAGCAACGGTTCACATCTGCACGGCCTGTTGTCACAGCAAGCCTGATAGCACGCGAAATTTATTCGCTTTCGCCGGGAGAATTCTTCTCCCTGGCACCCTTCCCATTATGTAAAAATAATCCACTTTAATCCTTTTCTTGCTTCATGCTTAAAATTGATTGAGATCATTTTTGCGATCAAAATATTAATTTTGACTTTTCACATTGCTCAGCGCCGTTAAAAAACGTAGCATCGATCGCTCATAGCATTTTTTGTTCATTCCACGACAGATGATTAGATAGCGATTATGTCCCTGCGCCTGACCTTACTGATGTGTCTTCTGTTTACTTTTCACTGCACTGCGCAGGCCGCACGCGTTCGTCATTCTCACCATCGTCACACTCACCACACGAAGCCCGTCGCCATCAAGCCGACCAAAATCAAAGCCACCGGTAACATTAAGCGTCGAAAGCGCCTGATGAGTGAGTATCAGCACTGGAAAGGCACGAGTTATCGACTGGGCGCTAACTCGCACAGCGCCATTGATTGCTCAGCACTCACTCGCCGACTGTACCAGGAAGCTTTCGCCATAAAATTGCCGAGAACCACCGGTGAGCAAATAAGAAGAGGTAAGAAAGCGAAACAGGGTACGCCGCATATCGGCGATCTGGTGTTCTTTAAGACCGGACGCGCGCAAAAACATGTGGGGATTTACATTGGGGAGAACCGCTTTATACATGCCTCCCGACGCAAAGGGGTCACTATTTCGCAGTTAACCAACCCTTACTGGAACCAACATCTGCTGGCAGTGCGTAGAGTATTGCCTGACTCAGTGGTCAGATAATCCCTTCAAGCAACTGGAAAAGGCCATAAGTGGCTAACCAGCCGCTACCAATCACCGCACTTTTTGTCGGCAAACTCATCCGTTTAAACGCCATCTGATGCTTCTTATAAAGGGCATAAGAAAGCAAGATCTTCACCGAAAGAGTGATCGAAAGGATCACGTAAATATTCATACGTTTTCTATGTCCGCATCTATCTTCTGCCATTTGAGAGGTGACATAGTATATTCCCGTGATAAAAACAGGGAATTATTTTTTGCGGCCTTAGCATTTCCTTGCGAAATCATTTTCACGACGACCAGGGTCTGCGAACAGCCCCCAGACGACAGCGTATCGGTACTCAGGGTAGGCTTATTATTACGCGTCCACCAGCTCCTGCGCACACGCCCATGCGGACGCCCATGCCCACTGGAAGTTGTATCCACCGAGCCAGCCGGTGACGTCCATGACTTCGCCGATGAAATACAGCCCCGGCGCTTTGCGGGCTTCCATGGTGCGCGAAGACAGTTCGTTGGTATCGACTCCGCCCAGCGTCACTTCAGCAGTACGATAACCTTCGGTGCCGTTGGGTTGCACGCGCCAGTCAGTGAGCGTTTCCACCAGTTGTTGCTGATCTTTGCTGTTCAGCTGTTTGAGCTGCACGTCCGGGATTTGCCCCAGCAGTTGCAGACACTCCACCAGCCGTTTTGGTAACTGCATCGCCAGCGTATTTTTCAGGCTTTGGTTCGGGTGCGCGTTGCGCTGCTCGTCGAGGAATGTCTCGAGGTCACACTCCGGCAGCAGGTTGATGCTGACGAACTCACCGGACTGCCAGTAACTGGAAATTTGCAACACCGCCGGGCCGGACAGGCCGCGATGGGTGAACAGCAAACTTTCGCGGAAAACGGTGCCGTCGTCCGCGGTGATTACCGCAGGCACAGAAACGCCGGAAAGCACCTGCAGTTGTTCCAGCAGCGGTTTGTGCAGCGTAAACGGCACCAGGCCCGCGCGCGTCGGCAGGACGTTAAGCCCGAACTGCTCGGCAATTTTATAGCCGAACGGCGAAGCGCCCAGGCCCGGCATCGACAGGCCGCCGCTGGCGATAACCAGCTTTTTCGTGGCCACCGTGTCGCCATTCAGCTGCAAGGTGTAGCCGTCGTCGTCACGTTCGACGCAAATAATCTCGGTGCGCAGCCGCGTGGTAACATTGCCCTTTTCACATTCTGCCACCAGCATATCGACAATCTGCTGGGCGGAATCGTCACAGAACAGCTGGCCGAGGGTTTTCTCATGCCACGCAATGCCGTACTTTCCGACCAGTTCGATGAAGTCCCATTGGGTGTAGCGGGCCAGCGCCGATTTGCAGAAATGCGGGTTCTGACTGAGGTATGCCGCGGGTTCTACGTACATATTGGTGAAGTTACAGCGCCCGCCGCCGGACATTAAAATCTTGCGGCCCGGCTTTTTGCCGTTATCCAGAAGCAGCACTCGCGCCCCCGCTTGTCCCGCCTGCGCTGCACAAAACATTCCCGCCGCGCCAGCGCCGACAACAATGGCATCAAACCTTTCCACACGCCTATCCTCTCGTTTTGAATGTCGGGAAGTGTAAATTTTCCCATCGGGCACGACCAGTAAGAATTTTTTCATATATGGTCATGCCTTTGAAACATATAGGGTAATTACTGACGCTATTTTTACGACAGTGAACAAATATCAATAAAAGTCTATATTTCTCTTTGCCCACGCTGCGTTTGTCCTGGATAATGCGCCGCGTTCATGTCCTCAAAATGGCGTAACGTACCTATGCTACATTTGTTTGCTGGCCTGGATTTGCATACTGGGCTTTTGTTATTGCTTGCTCTGGGATTTGTGTTGTTTTACGAAGCGATTAATGGCTTCCACGACACCGCAAACGCAGTAGCGACCGTTATCTACACCCGCGCAATGCGTTCGCAATTAGCGGTAGCGATGGCGGCAATTTTCAACTTCTTTGGCGTGCTGTTAGGCGGTCTGAGCGTAGCCTATGCGATTGTGCATATGCTGCCAACGGATTTGCTGCTGAATATGGGCTCTGCTCATGGTCTCGCCATGGTCTTCTCTATGCTGTTGGCAGCGATTATCTGGAACCTCGGTACCTGGTATTTCGGCCTTCCGGCATCAAGCTCTCACACCCTGATCGGGGCCATTATCGGTATTGGTTTAACCAATGCGCTGATGACCGGCACCTCGGTGGTGGACGCGCTGAACATCCCGAAAGTCATTGGGATTTTCGCGTCGCTGATTATCTCGCCTATCGTCGGTCTGGTTGTCGCCGGTGGCCTGATTTTCCTGCTGCGTCGTTACTGGAGCAACACCAAGAAAAAGGCGCGTATCCACCTCACGCCGGCCGAGCGTGAAAAGAAAGACGGTAAGAAAAAGCCGCCATTCTGGACGCGTATTGCCCTGATCCTCTCCGCAATTGGCGTGGCATTCTCCCACGGCGCGAACGATGGTCAGAAAGGCATTGGTCTGGTGATGCTGGTACTGATTGGCGTGGCACCGGCTGGATTCGTGGTTAACATGAATGCGTCCGGCTACGAAATCACCCGTACCCGTGATGCGGTCAACAACGTGGAAATCTATTTCCAGCAGCATCCTGACCTGCTGGCGAAAGTGATCAGTGCTGAACCACTGATCCCCTCTCCGGAGCCTGGCGCAACCCAGCCTGCTGAGTTCCATTGCCATCCGGCGAATACCATCAATGCGTTAGACCGCGTGAAAGGTATGCTGGACAACATTGAGAGCTACGACAAGCTGAGCGTCGAGCAGCGCAGCCAGATGCGTCGCATCCTGCTGTGTATCTCCGATACCACCGATAAAGTGGGTAAGCTGCCGAACGTCAACAACGACGATCAGCGTCTGCTGAAGAAACTTAAAACCGATATGCTGAGCACCATCGAGTACGCTCCTGTCTGGATTATCATGGCCGTCGCTCTGGCGCTGGGCATTGGTACGATGATCGGCTGGCGTCGCGTGGCGACCACTATCGGCGAGAAAATCGGTAAGAAAGGCATGACCTATGCTCAGGGTATGTCAGCGCAGATGACCGCGGCGGTGTCGATTGGTCTGGCGAGTTACACCGGGATGCCGGTATCCACCACACACGTTCTGTCGTCCTCCGTTGCGGGTACGATGATCGTTGACGGTGGCGGCTTGCAGCGCAAAACCGTGACTAACATCCTGATGGCGTGGGTTCTGACTCTGCCAGCGGCAATTATTCTTTCCGGCGGACTGTACTGGCTGAGCCTCAAGCTCATCTGATTAGCCTGAAAGCACGACAAAAACGGGTCAGGAAACTGACCCGTTTTTTTATGCCTGTACCTTATAGAACAACATTCAATGCCAAATCATTAAAGCAATCATGCTGATCACGACCAGGCCACACAGCGCACTGGTTAATACAAACTGACGGCGAACACGCTCACAGCGGCGGATAAACTCATCATCATGATGATCCCGGTAGCGCTGCGCGTAGATATACCACACCAGACGCACCTGTTTTCCAGGCTGACCGTGGGAGGTGAAAAAACCTCCGCCATCCACATACTGATAGAGTAAAGGATCGCAACCACGCAGCACCACCAGCAGCGCGCGCAACGATGAGAAATAGCGCGCCATATTCACTACACACACAATACACAAAGCCCAAAACAGTGCGACAGTGCTTACCATAGCTCCTCCCCGGCGACCGGCCCACGGAGACTTCCTCCGGGACTACCGCAACCCGAAACTCAACAGACAGTCAGTGAAAGAGTGAGAACCCGGTCACATTAACTTATCCGACCGACTCTTTAAATAGTGTAGGAGATCCGCTGATTTTTTTGCCACATCGTTAATCGTTATCAATAGTTAAAACGCGAAGATTTGTTTAACTGATTGGTGATCAAGGGTCGTTGACGTAACTTGAGGCTCGTTTTAAGGTTGGGTTGTCTACACTATTTAGTAACCAGACCCAAAATAATTCGAGTTGCATTGAGGCGGCAAGTCCGTGAGTTCCCAAGAGCATAGATAACTATGTGACTGGGACGAGCGGACGCAGCCAACAAAGAGGCAACTTGAAGTATGACGGGTATACACAGACTTAAGGAAGGAGTAACACTATGGCTTACAAACACATTCTTATCGCGGTTGACCTGTCCCCGGAAAGCAAAGTTCTGGTCGACAAAGCAGTTTCTATGGCGCGCCCGTACAACGCGAAAGTTTCCCTGATTCATGTCGATGTGAACTACTCCGATCTCTACACCGGCCTGATCGATGTCAATCTGGGTGATATGCAGAAACGCATCTCGGAGGAGACTCACCACGCGTTAAGCGAGCTTTCCACCAACGCCGGATATCCGATCACAGAAACCCTCAGCGGCAGCGGTGACCTCGGCCAGGTTCTGGTCGACGCTATCAAGAAATACGATATGGATTTGGTGGTGTGCGGTCATCATCAGGATTTCTGGAGCAAACTGATGTCGTCTGCTCGTCAGCTGATTAATACCGTGCATGTGGATATGCTGATTGTTCCGCTGCGTGATGAAGAAGACGAGTAAAGTTGTATTGCCCGGCGGCGTTACCGCTTGCCGGGCCTGGCCGATCGTCTCTACTCCGGCGTTCCCGCATAAATATCAAACCGGTGTCCTTTAGTGGCCACCGCATTCGGTGTGGCGACGTCGGCTAACGGCGGGGCATAATCCGGGCGCTTCACCACGACTCGCTTTGTCGCCAGTTGTTGCGCAGGCCCCAGCAGACCATCAGCATCTAAATCCGGCCCCACCAGCGACTGAAACACCCGCATTTCCTTTTTCACCAGCGCGCTTTTCTGCTTGTGCGGAAACATCGGGTCGAGGTAAACCACCTGCGGACGCGGCGTGATATCGGTCAGCGCCGTCAGGCTGGACGCATGAATGAGCTGCAAGCGATCCTGCAGCCAGCCGCCGATTTCCGGGTCAGCATAACCGCGTGCCAGACCATCATCCAGCAGCGCAGCGACCACCGGGTTACGTTCCAGCATTCGCACGTGACAGCCAACGGACGCCAGCACGAACGCATCGCGCCCTAACCCCGCCGTGGCATCCACGACGTCCGGCAGATAGCTGCCTTTAACCCCAACCGCTTTTGCCACCGCTTCGCCACGACCGCCGCCGAATTTGCGCCGATGCGCCATCGCGCCGCCGACAAAATCCACGAAGATGCCGCCAAGCTTAGGCTCATCGCGCTTACGCAGTTCAAGATGCTCCGGGGTTAATACCAGCGCCATCAGGTTGTCTGCATCGTGCTCCAGCGCCCAGCGGGCCGCCAGAACAGATAAGGCGCCATCGCTGGCGCCTGATTCATCCACTAAACAGATTTTCACGAAACGATCAGCCCTTGATGCCGTAATGCTCAAGCATCGCGTCCAGCTGCGGTTCGCGTCCACGGAAGCGTTTGAACAGCGTCATCGGCTCTTCTGAACCGCCGAGGCTCAGGATATTGTCGAGGAACGACTGTCCGGTTTCACGGTTGAAAATCCCTTCCTCTTCGAAGCGGGAGAAGGCGTCTGCCGCCAGCACGTCGGCCCACAGGTAACTGTAGTAACCCGCCGCGTAACCGCCCGCGAAAATGTGGCTGAAGGCGTGTGGGAAACGGCCCCACGATGGACCCGGCACCACGGAAACCTGCTTCTTGATTTCAGCCAGCGTATCGAGGATTTTCGCGCCCTGCTCCGGGTTAAACTCGGCGTGCAGACGGAAATCGAACAGACCGAACTCCAGCTGGCGCAGAACAAACATCGCCGCCTGGTAGTTTTTCGCCGCCAGCATTTTATCCAGCAGTTCTTTCGGCAGCGGTTCGCCAGTTTCATAATGGCCAGAGATAAACGCCAGCGCCTCCGGCTCCCAGCACCAGTTTTCCATAAACTGGCTCGGCAGTTCGACGGCATCCCACGGCACACCGCTGATACCCGAAACACCTGCGGTTTCGATGCGGGTCAGCATGTGGTGCAGACCGTGACCGAATTCGTGGAACAGGGTGATCACTTCATCGTGGGTGAACAGCGCAGGTTTGCCGCTCACCGGACGGTTGAAGTTACAGGTCAGATAGGCCACCGGCTTTTGCAGCGAGCCATCGGCTTTACGCATCTGGCCCACGCAGTCGTCCATCCACGCCCCGCCGCGTTTGTGCTCGCGCGCGTAGAGGTCGAGATAGAAGCTGCCGCGCAGTTCATTCTTGTCGTCGTATAGCTCGAAGAAGCGCACTTCCGGATTCCACACGTCGATGTCGGTGCGCTCTTTAGCGGTGATGCCGTAAATGCGTTTCACCACCTCGAACAGGCCGTTAACGGCTTTGTTTTCAGGGAAGTACGGACGCAGCTGCTCGTCGCTGATGCTGTACAGATGCTGTTTCTGTTTTTCGCTGTAGTAAGCGATGTCCCACGGTTGCAGATCGTCCACGCCAAATTCGGCTTTCGCGTAGGCGCGCAGCTGGGCCAGCTCTTTCTCGCCCTGTGGACGGGCGCGTTTCGCCAGATCCGTCAGGAAGTCGAGTACCTGCTGTGGGTTTTCCGCCATTTTGGTGGCGAGGGATTTAACCGCATAGCTTTCGAAGCCCAGCAGCTGAGCCAGTTCGTGGCGCAGTGCGAGGATCTCTTCCATTGCCGGGCTGTTGTCCCATTTCCCGGCGTTCGGGCCCTGGTCAGATGCACGCGTGGTGTAGGCGCGGTACATCTCTTCACGCAACGCCTGGTTGTCACAATAGGTCATCACCGGCAGATAGCTCGGGATATCCAGCGTCAGCAGATACCCTTCCTGCTCTTTGGCTTCAGCCTGTGCAATGGCCGCCGCCAATGCGCTTTCCGGCATACCGGCCAACTCGGCTTCATCGGTGACCAACTTGCTCCAGCCCATGGTGGCGTCGAGCACGTTGTTGCTGTACTGGTTGCCTAACTCGGACAGGCGCGCGGCGATTTCGCCGTAGCGTTTCTGTTTCTCTTTCGACAGGCCAATCCCGGAGAGCTCAAAATCACGCAGTGCGTTATCCACCGCTTTTTTCTGCGCGGTGTTGAGGCCAGCGTAGTTGTCACCTTCCCGCAGGTCGCGATACGCCTGATACAGCCCTTCATGCTGGCCGACCCAGGTGCTGTATTCAGACAGCAGCGGCAGCGTCTGTTCGTAGGCTTCACGCAGCTCCGGGCTGTTTTTCACGGAGTTCAGGTGGCTGACCGGAGAGAAAATACGGCCCAGTACGTCGTCCACTTCCGCCAGCGGCTGACAGAGATTTTCCCAGCTGTATGGCGCGCCCTGCGCCACCACGCTTTCTACCGACGTGCGGCAGTCGTCCAGCGCTTTGGTGACCGCAGGAACCACGTGTTCAGGCTGGATTTTCGAAAACGGAGGCAGTTCGAAAGGCTCTAGTAATGGATTGGTCATAAGCGCTGTCCTGTTGAAAAGAGTGAATAAGGCGCACGTCCGGCGCGGCACATATCTTCGTAGAATGGGGGTAAGTGTAGAGGATTTCAATGGCAGCAGGCTTTCAGTTTTTGTAGACCGGGTAAGGCGCAACGCGCCACCACCCGGCAAACTCTTACCGCAAATGCTGTCCGGCAGCATACGCGGCAGGCAGGTCCAGACGCTGCCAGAATTGCTGATCCGGCGTAGTGCCGGAAAGCGGATACCCGGCGGGCAGCGCGGTTTTCACCATCAGCGCGCGGCGTTGTTGCGCCGACACGTTCGGCAACGCGCTTTCCAGCAGCACCTCCGCGCCCTGCGGCACCGTCAGCGCAGCTGACTCCCCTTTCTGCTGCGGCAAATTGTAGCTCAGGGTGAAGCGATAAAACGCCTGCATCGCCGGGTCGCGATACGGGTCGTCTTTTCCATCGGTTTTGGCGCATTCCGCCAGCGTCGTGCCGCACGCTTTTGAAAGCGCCACGCGCATCTGGTCGCGGGCTTCATTGAACAACGCCCGGTATTTCGGATCGTTGAGGTCATGCGCCACGTTGCTTTGCGCCACCATTCGTGAGCCCATCACGTCCAGCGGGTAATGTACGCCAAGCACAATGCGGGAGTATCCGTAGCGTGCGCCGCGCGTCACCAGCGCGTCGTAGCGTTCGGGGATCATCTGCGCCATCAGCAGCGCGTCGGTCACGCCGGTATTGGTATGCCCGCTCGGGAACGAGCCGCCGTCTGCGGTGTAAAGCTGATTGTCTTTCACTACCGTATCGTCGGGCACGAGGTGAATGGTGTTGCCCTGCACCAGGAACGGTCGCGCGTAGTTGAAGTGTTTTTTCGCCGCGCCGGTACTGACCTCACTGGCTTTAATCAGCGCCGCCGCCTTGTTCAGTTCACCTTTGTCATAGGCGGTGATAAACGCCTTGCCCAGACGCGGCCCCAGCGCATCGCTGAGGAAATAGAGATAGCTGATGCCCTCGGCATCGGCCAGCGCCTGCTGACGCGTGGCCGCTGGCGCATCGCGGTTGATATCAGTCACCGTTTTCAGGTTTGCCGCTAGTGTGTCGGCGGGCAGCGAGCTGAACGCGGAAAGCAGCGCAATGCCCGCCTGCTGACGGGCTTTGGTCTGGAAATCATAACCGCTGGCCTTGAGCCACGCGGTATCCGCCTGAGTGGACGACTGCTTCGCTTTTTCCAGCTCATCACGTTTGAGCGTTGGTTCGCCGTTTTGCAGCACATGACGTAGCGCCGTTAGCGACTGGCCTTCCAGCGCATCAAACGCCTGACTGTTGGCCGCTGGCGTGACGGTCGCCGCCAACTGTGCCGCCGTGTTCACCGTCGCGTCTTTGGCCAGTGCGGGAAGCGCTAACAGCAGCGCGGCTGCGAGAAACGAATAATTTTTAGTCATTTTTTTATCCTGGATTCAATGAATTACCTTGCCGAATCCGACGCTAGCGCATCCGTTTGACACATTTATGACAGCGGGAATCACCGTCGCGCTCAGCATCAGCGGTAATCCACGGCAATCTGCGGTAAACTGTCGGCATCGTTTATTATTTCGGAACTCCCGTATCCATGCTCAGTTATCGCCACAGCTTTCACGCTGGCAACCATGCCGACGTCCTCAAACACACCGTTCAGAGCCTGATCATTGAATCGCTGAAAGAGAAAGAAAAACCATTTCTCTATCTCGACACCCACGCAGGCGCCGGTCGTTACCAACTGAGCGGCGAACATGCGGAGCGCACCGGTGAGTATCTGGAAGGCATCGCCCGCATCTGGCAGCAGGACGATTTACCGGCAGAACTTGAGCCTTACATCAGCGTAGTACAGCACTTCAACCGTAGCGGCCAGCTACGCTACTACCCAGGTTCCCCGCTGATTGCACGCCAGTTACTGCGCGAGCAGGACAGCCTGAACCTGACCGAACTACACCCGAGCGATTTCCCGCTGCTGCGTTCCGAATTCCAGAAAGATGACCGCGCCCGCGTGGAGAAATCCGACGGCTACCAGCAGCTTAAATCCAAGCTGCCACCGGCCTCGCGTCGTGGTCTGGTACTGATTGATCCACCGTATGAAATCAAAACCGATTATCAGGCGGTGGTGACCGGCATCAACGAAGGCTACAAGCGTTTCGCCACCGGTACTTACGCGCTGTGGTACCCGGTGGTTCTGCGCACGCAAATCAAACGCATGATTAAAGAACTCGAAGCCACCGGCATTCGTCGCATTCTGCAAATCGAGCTGGCGGTACGTCCGGACAGCGATCAGCGCGGCATGACCGCATCGGGCATGATTGTTATCAACCCGCCATGGAAGCTCGAGCAGCAGATGAAAAACGTTCTGCCATGGCTGCACAAAAAGCTGGTTCCGGCTGGCACCGGTCACGCCACCGTCAGTTGGATAGTGCCGGAGTAATCACAATCATCGGTGGAACCTATGGATTCCAGGTATACAATCGCGGCAATCAACGATTAAGGAAGAAGCTATGACTAAGCATTATGACTACATCGCCATCGGCGGCGGCAGCGGCGGCATCGCCTCCATCAACCGCGCGGCAATGTACGGCCAGAAATGTGCGCTGATTGAAGCCAAAGAGCTCGGCGGCACCTGCGTTAACGTCGGTTGTGTACCGAAGAAAGTGATGTGGCATGCAGCGCAAATCCGCGAAGCCATCCACATGTACGGCCCGGATTACGGTTTCGATACCACTATCAACCACTTCGACTGGAACAAACTGGTGTCCAGCCGCAGCGCTTACATTGATCGTATCCATACCTCGTACGACACCGTGCTGGGCAAAAATAACGTGGATGTCATCAAAGGCTTTGCTCGCTTCATCGATGAAAAAACTATCGAAGTGAACGGCGAAACCCTGACCGCTGACCACATTCTGATTGCCACCGGCGGCCGTCCGAGCCACCCGTCTATTCCAGGCGTGGAGTTCGGCATCGATTCCGACGGTTTCTTCGCGCTGCCAGCGCTGCCAAAACGCGTCGCCGTCGTGGGTGCGGGTTATATTGCGGTTGAACTGGCGGGCGTTATCAACGGACTGGGTGCCGAAACGCATCTGTTCGTGCGTAGACATGCGCCGCTTCGCAGCTTTGATCCGATGATCATCGAGACGCTGGTTGAAGTGATGGCGGCCGAAGGCCCAACGCTGCACACCCACGCGGTGCCGAAAGCGGTGGTTAAAAACGCCGATGGCAGCCTGACGCTTGAACTGGAAGATGGCCCAAGCCAGACCGTTGATGCCCTGATTTGGGCGATTGGCCGTGAGCCAGAGACGGATAACGTCAATCTCGCGGCGACCGGTGTGAAAACTAACGACAAAGGCTATATCGTTGTCGATAAATTCCAGAACACCAGCGTGCCGGGGATTTACGCGGTTGGCGATAACACCGGTGCAGTGGAACTGACGCCGGTTGCGGTGGCCGCAGGTCGTCGTCTTTCAGAGCGCCTGTTCAACAACAAACCGGACGAGCATCTGGATTACAGCAACATTCCAACGGTGGTATTCAGCCATCCGCCGATTGGCACCGTGGGTCTTTCCGAACCGCAGGCGGTTGAGCAGTACGGCGCAGACGCGGTGAAGGTGTATAAATCCTCCTTTACCGCGATGTATACCGCGGTAACGTCTCACCGTCAGCCATGCCGTATGAAGCTGGTGTGCGCCGGCCCGGAAGAGAAAATCGTCGGTATTCACGGCATCGGTTTTGGTATGGACGAAATCCTGCAAGGCTTTGCGGTGGCACTGAAAATGGGTGCGACCAAAAAAGACTTCGACAATACCGTCGCGATTCACCCAACGGCGGCAGAAGAATTCGTTACCATGCGTTAATCCATAAACCCTCCGCCGCTGGCGGGGGGGTTATTATCTCAATACCCTTCCCTTAATTTAATATTAGATAATCTTCTTTTTCAGTCCGCACGATTTGTACCGTGTCCATAAATTGAATTACGTAACAATACGTGTCTGTCCAGAACAGCGTATTTTTATAAGGTTTGAGTGATGAAAAAGTTCATATTCTCTGTGGTTACTGCGGCAATACTGTTGCCCGCTCTCTCTCTTCCCGCTCACGCGACATACCATAGCGAGAAGCGTCAGGAAGCCCGCTACACTCGCCAGGAGTCACGTACGGAAGGCCGTCAGGAAAAGCGAGATTGCGTCAGAGCAGACGACAAGAGCAACGCATCTTGCCGCCAGGATAAGCGTGAAAACCGCCGCGACGGCCGCCAGGATGCTCGCGACCAAAAATGGTAAAGTGAATTATTCGGGTGCGATATGCTTCAACAGTGCGTGCCCAATATAATTACTCCAGTTAAAACTATTCTGTAACACCACCACCGCATTCTGGTTTTCTTTATCGAAACCGATATAGCTGGAATAACCGCCGATATATCCCACCTGATAAGTAATTTTCTGCTGACCGTAGGTATCTGTTATCCAGGCAATATTGGCCGCTTCTTTTTCACGCGGGAAATAATCAACGCTGACGTCCGTAAAGGCTTTATTCAGCGCGGCGTTCTGCGTCGGCGAGAAATGCGCTCGGGTATATTCAATCAAATCCCGCGCATCACTATATAGACTCGCCGCACCGACCATATTATTGCTGAACTGCCAGTCCGGCGTTAATGCGCCACGCGCGATAAATTTGGGCTGATCGCCCGCATGGCCCAGCGCGCGCTGAGGGAAGGAACGCAAGCTTTCCGGATCAAAGCTCGAGCTTTTCATGCCCAGCGGCAGGAATATCTTCTGCCCGGCAAGCGTTTCAATCGACTCGCCAGTTTTGTATTTCAGGACATAGCCGAGGATGGCGTAACCAATATTCGAATAGCGCGGCTCATGCGTGAGCGGTGCACGGAAAGTGCTGAGGTAATTCAGTACGCCATCGCTGTCCAAATCCTGATAGAAATTCTCGCCGTCGCGCAGATAACTCACCAGATGCTCCAGCGACAGCAGATTCATCGGCTGACGCGGCAGGCCCGAGGTGTGCGTCACCAGCTGTAAGAGGGTGATTTTTTGCGCATCTTTGCTAAGCGGCGTTCCCGGCGGCAGCAACGTGGATAAGGTGTCATCCCAGTGCAGACGCCCTTCGTTCACCATCAACGTCACCACTTCGGCGGTGATGCCTTTGCTCAGGGAACCGAGGGCAAACAGGGTATCCGGCGTTATCGGGTAATGGTTTTTGGCATCGGTAATGCCATAACAATAAAACGTCGGCGGGCCATTATGCTGAATGACGGCCACCACCATGCCCGACACCTGTTTGCTTTGCATATATTCGGTGACCAGCTCATTGACGGAAAGCACCCGTCCGTTTTGCGCCACCTGCTTTACTTCACTGGAAGGCATATTCATTTGCGATAGCGTCCCGGCGCAGCCTGTCAGCAACGCAGATGCTATCAGGCCAGGGAGTATTAACCCTTTCAACACGGACCTTCCCGTTTAATAAAGTGCATAATGCGTACAAATCGATGGAGGGCAGAACCATAACGATATTCATAATTGGTTGCAAAGTGAAAGCTCTGAAAGTGATAAATCAGCCATTCGCCTCGTTTTCATGGTTTTTTGCGTTAAAACAGCCAATTAGCATGAAATTACGGCCAGAAAAAAACATGTATACGTGACCACGCGCACGCTTTTGCACCCCGACATCGAAGCGAATGACTACGCTTAATAGAGTGCCTGATTTTTTTCCGGCTCCTTGTTTTGACGCTATCCGGAGGTTTTACCCTATGCTCAACCAGAAATTACGCAACCCGGACACCGACGAAGCTCAGGCCATCGAGTCTGAACCTTCCTATCTCACGGATCCGTGCGAATTAAAACTGGATGAAATGTTCGAGGTTGAGCCCGAACCGGAGATGATTGAGGGGATGCCCGCGTCCGATGCGCTGACCCCAGCAGACCGCTATATGGAGCTGTTTGAGCGCGTCCAGTCGGCACGCATTTTTGCCGATAGCAAAACCTTCCCCGACTGCGCACCGAGAATGGACCCGCTGGATATTCTGATCCGCTTTCGTCAGCAGAAACGTCAGCCAGGTTTTAATCTGCGAACGTTCGTTGCGGAGCATTTCTGGCTGCCGGAAGACCACAGCGATGACTACGTTTCCGACCCCAACAAATCGCTAAAAGAACATATCGATTCCCTGTGGCCCGTGCTGACGCGCGAGCCGCAGGATCACATCCCCTGGTCTTCCCTGCTGGCGCTGCCGCAGGCGTATATCGTGCCCGGTGGACGCTTCACTGAGACCTATTACTGGGATTCCTATTTCACTATGCTCGGCCTGGTGGAAAGTGGCCGCGGGGATTTGCTCAAATGCATGGCCGATAACTTCGCATGGATGATTGAGCGCTACGGCCACATCCCAAACGGCAACCGCACCTATTATCTCAGCCGCTCGCAGCCGCCGGTGTTCGCCCTGATGGTGGAGTTGTTTGAAGAAGACGGCGTGCGCGGCGCGAAACGCTATCTCGACCATCTGAAAATGGAATACAGCTTCTGGATGGATGGTTCTGGAAACCTGCTGCCGAATCAGGCGTGGCGACACGTGGTGCGTATGCCGGACGGCTCGCTGCTCAACCGCTACTGGGATGACCGTGATACGCCGCGCGATGAATCGTGGCTGGAAGATGTGGAAACCGCGCGTCATTCTGGCCGACCGCCGAATGAGGTCTATCGCGATTTACGCGCCGGGGCAGAGTCCGGTTGGGACTATTCGTCGCGCTGGCTGCGGGATACCACCCGTCTGGCGAGTATTCGCACCACGCAGTTTATTCCCATCGATTTGAACGCCTTTCTGTTCAAACTGGAAAGCACCATCGCCAATATTTCCGGTGCGAAAGGCGATCGGGAAACTGAAGCTGAATTCCGTCATAAAGCCAGCGAACGTCGGGCGGCGGTGACGCGCTATTTGTGGGATGACGAACAGGGCTGCTATCGTGATTATGACTGGCGTCGCGGAGAACTGGCGCTGTTTTCTGCCGCCAGCGTGGTGCCGCTGTACGTCGGCATGGCGACGCATGAACAGGCAGATAAACTCGACAGCGCGGTGCGCACGCGGCTGCTGACTCCCGGCGGGATCCTCACCACCGAATACGACAGCGGCGAGCAGTGGGATTTTCCCAACGGCTGGGCCCCGCTGCAGTGGATGGCAATTCAGGGCTTCAAGCTGTATGGCAACGACGCGCTGGGCAATGAAATCGCCCGCAGCTGGCTGAAGACCGTGAACCACTTTTATCAGCACCATCAGAAGGTGATTGAGAAATATCACATCGCCACCGGAACGCCCCGTGAAGGGGGCGGCGGGGAATATCCGTTACAGGATGGCTTCGGCTGGAGCAACGGCGTGGCACGCCGCCTGATGGGCCTGTACGGCGAACCATAACGCCGTTATCGAATGGCACTGTAAATGGCTGACTGAATAGTTAGCCATTTTTTATTTTGTCCATCCGGCGTGGCATCCGCGCGCAGCTTAGCCTGCGAAACGGTGTAACGCTGGCGTTCAACCACTGCAGGCGTGGTGCAGAACGCCTGTAAATAGGCTTTGCGTACCGACGTTAACGACTCACCGTTGGATATCGCGTGGCTGAGGGAGCTGATAAACCGACGACACGGCTTTGGTTCATCCATTTGCAGCCGATAGCGCAGCAGCAGTTCCAGCACATCATCGTAGCGGAACGACTGAGCCTGTTCGGTCCACGCCAGTTGCCAGGTCATTCCCCCCTGTAAAAACAGCATCGTCACCTGACTATCGTTACGATCGATCGCTGCACGCAGGCTGTTGATATCCCAGCTTATCCCCATATTCGCGAGCTTCTCACGCGGTGACGGGATTTCACGCTCCGGCGCATCCACTAACGCTTCACTCGCCTGCGCTGCCGATTGCGCAGGCGCCACGTTGTTAAACATCCACAGCGCGGCGAACGCCATCACCAGCATCGCCACGCCGACGGCGCACCACAGCACCGTCGAAATCACCTGGTCCCGGTCTTCTGGGCTGCGTACCGGCTGTTTTTTCGGCGGCTCGATATTCTCACGAACCGCCGAAACATCACCGCCCAGTGCCCGGTCTTTGCTGCGGGCATTTTCCCAGAAATGATGCAACTCGTTGCTGTCCACCACCATAAAGGACGCCGGATTGACCCGGGTGCGGCCTTGTTCAAACGCGCGCTGCACCGGGCTGGCAATCTGTCGTTGATAGTTTTCAAGCAGCACCATTTCGGTCGTCGTCAGCGGACGATGCGCAAGGACGGCGTTACGCATCACCCGACAACCTTCCAGAAACGCATGCAGCGTGACGCGCTGCTCAGCCAGAAACGTCAGCGCCGACGCGGAGTTAAATAGCGCCGAGTAATGACGGGCAAACGCTTTTTTATCAACGATCAGCAGGGCTACATCGCTGAACAACATGCCGGACAGAATATCCCCGGCGTCACTGTTCGCCAGCCACCGACGGACGCTGTCGGCGCCAAACTGCAGCTTGAGTGAATCATTCAGGCGTGTTGCATCGGGAAAGGCCTGGCTAATCAGCGCGTTGAGCGTCAGCGTCAGGGCGCGTAGCTGTCGCTGGGCCTGTTCCTGATGCGCATCACCCTCCTCGCCGGGTAAAGAATCAAATTTGAGACGCGGCTGCTGCTGACGCACAAATTCCAGCGCGGCGACAAAACGCAACGCCGCAATCAGCTGGTTGTCCGTTACCGCCTGCCCGCGTTCATAGACCGGGACCACCTGTTGCAGGTGACGCAGCTGCAATGTGAAATCGCTAATCTGCGCATCATTGAGATTAAGCCGCCGCGCCACGTTCGCCCAGCCGCCCAGATTCAGCCGGGCCTGCTCGAGCTGCTCAAGAAACCGGCGTGGGTCTTTCGCCTCAGCGCCGTGGACATTCAGCAGCGAGAGGATCTCGCTCGCCGCCTGGCGGATCACGCTCAGACAGTGCTCAAACTGGTCACCGGAATAATGCGATGCAGTATGCATCCGTTTTCCTTCTCACAAGGCAATGATTCCCCTTGCCGATTGCAGGGTTTTATTTTTAGTTTTAAACAGTTAGAACATAGGTTACGTCATCACCTTGTCTGTTAATCGCGCTATAAAACGGCAAAAACCCCCGGAATAAATACGATGATAAAACTGGCGATGCCCAGCGAACTGACTTTGGGGCTTTCTTTGTCGAAGCTATGCGGGGTCCAGGTGAGCATATTCTCAAAGCGTGGGGGTTTGGTCCGGCTCCCGGCCTCCATGTTGGCTTCTGGTGGCGGGAGCCGGGAGCCGGGAGCCGGGAGCCGGGAGCCGGAGTGAAGCTAAAAATTACAAAAACATTCCACCTGAAACTTCAATGCGCTGCGCGTTCATCCAGCCCAGCTCATCACTGAGCAGTGCAGCAATCGCGCCACCGATATCATCCGGCAGACCCGCCCGGCCGAGCGCCGTCTGGGACGCAACGTACTGATTCATTTCCGCGTTATCACGCACGCGCCCGCCGCCGAAGTCGGTTTCAATCGCACCCGGCGCAATAATATTGACCGAAATCCCGCGTGCGCCCAACTCTTTCGCCTGGTAGCGCGTCAGCACTTCCATCGCGCCTTTCATCGAGGCGTAGGCCGCGAAGCCCGGCAGCGCGAAACGCGCCAGTCCAGACGACACGTTCAGGATCCGGCCACCATCCTGAATCAACGGCAGAAGCTGCTGAGTCAGAAAGAACGGGCCTTTAAAGTGGATGTTCATTAGCTCGTCAAACACCGCCTCGCTGGTCTCGGCAAACGCACCGTACAAACCGATTCCGGCGTTGTTCACTAAATAATCAAAGGTGTCACGCTGCCAGGTCTTTTGCAGCTGCTGCTGTACCTGGTGGGCAAAACTCTCGAAACCGGAGACTTCGGCGACGTTCAGCTGTAATGCTGCGGCTTTCACACCAAATGCTTCAATTTCCGCGACAACTTTTTGTGCTTCCTGCTGATTGCTGTTGTAAGTCAGCAGAATATCAATTCCTTTCGCCGCCAGCTTCAGCGCCGCGTTTTTTCCCAGCCCACGGCTTGCGCCAGTGATCAAAGCGATACGTTGTGTCATAACCAACCTCATTTCAGACAGGAGAACAGTGAGATAGAGCTTATTGGGTTGTGTATAATCAATAAAGATACGAAATTACGTTTCATTGTTTCACTGACAACAACAAAGGCCGCTACCTATGGATAAAATTCACGCAATGCAGCTGTTCATTCGCGTCGCAGAACTGGAGAGTTTTTCACGCGCGGCTGACACGCTCGGCCTTCCAAAGGGTAGTGTATCGCGCCAAATTCAGGCGCTGGAAAACCTGCTGGGCGTTCGCCTTTTGCACCGCACCACCCGCCGGGTGCAGCTTACGCAGGACGGGATGGTCTATTACGAACGCGCAAAAGATTTACTCAGCAACCTCGATGAACTCGACGGCATGTTCCAGCATGACCCGACCAGCATCAGCGGACGTTTACGGGTGGACATGCCGGTGGGTGTTGCTCGAAATTTAGTCATCCCAAAACTGCCCGCATTTCTGCAGCAGTATCCCGGTATTGAACTGGAGCTCAGCAGCAGCGATCGCCTGGTGGATGTGATTCGGGAAGGATTCGACTGTGTGGTGCGCGTCGGCACGCTGAAAGATTCCGGATTAGTGGCGCGGCCGATCGGCAAACTGACCGTGATTAACTGCGCCAGCCCGAATTATCTGGAGCGTTTTGGCTATCCGGAAACCCTCGACGATCTCGCGGGCCATGCGATGGTGCATTACGCCACCAGCCTCGGAGTACGCCCGCAGGGCTTTGAGCTCAACACCGACAATCAAATTCGCTGGCTGAAAACCGGCGGTGTTTTGACGGTCAACAGCACTGAAACCTATCACGCGGCCTGCCTCGCCGGGCTGGGAATTATTCAGGTGCCGCGCATCGGCGTGAAAGATGCCCTGCGCAGCGGAAAACTGGTCGAGATCCTGCCGCACTACCGCGCCGAACCGATGCCGGTATCGCTGATTTACCCGCATCGCCGCAACCTTTCCCGCCGCGTACATCTGTTTATGGAGTGGTTAACGGACGTGTTGAAAAGCTACGTGGACTGATAGTCATGAGGTTTCGTTAATTATCGACACCTCATCGGCTATAATTTCACTCAGGTTTTAAAAGAAAGGAATAAATACCTGATGACGCCGGATAACGACGCAAAACGCCCTACTCAGGATCTGGAATACGATCCCGTCAGGAAAATGGAAACCGATGATCTTTCCGCTTCGGGCATTAAACAGCGGGCCAGCGGTGCGCTGAATAAAGCCACCGGCACCGCTAAGAAAGTACAGCGCCAGCCGTTTATCGCCCACTTGATCCGCGCCGCCGAGCGCTTTAACGATCGCCTGGGCAATCAGTTCGGCGCAGCCATTACCTACTTCTCGTTCCTGTCGATGATCCCGATTCTGATGGTGTCGTTTGCCGCTGGCGGGTTTATTCTCGCCTCGCATCCGACGCTGCTGCAGGATATTTTCGATAAAATTCTGGTCAATGTCAGCGACCCAACCCTCGCCGCCACGCTGAAAAACACCATCAGCACTGCGGTTCAGCAGCGAACCACCGTCGGAATTGTCGGCCTTCTGGTGGCGCTGTACTCCGGGATTAACTGGATGGGTAATTTGCGCGAGGCCATTCGTGCCCAGTCGCGCGACGTGTGGGAACGCTCGCCGCAGGACCAGGAGAAAATTTGGATTAAGTACTTCCGCGATTTTGTGTCGCTGATTGGCCTGTTGGTGGCGCTGATTGTCACGCTGTCGATTACCTCCGTCGCCGGGGCCGCGCAGCAGATGATCATCTCCGCACTGTATCTGGATTCGGTTGAGTGGCTGAAACCAGCGTGGCGCATTATCGGCCTCGCGATTTCTATTCTCGCCAACTACCTGTTGTTCTTCTGGATTTTCTGGCGGCTCCCGCGCCACCGCCCGCGCCGAAAAGCGCTGGTTCGCGGCACCTTTATTGCGGCCATCGGCTTTGAGGTGATTAAAATCATCATGACCTGGACGCTGCCCGCACTGGTGAAATCCCCGTCTGGCGCGGCATTTGGCTCGGTACTCGGGATCATGGCATTTTTCTATTTCTTCGCCCGCCTGACGCTGTTCTGCGCCGCGT
This sequence comes from Scandinavium hiltneri, assembly GCF_024764835.1. Classification (GTDB taxonomy): domain Bacteria; phylum Pseudomonadota; class Gammaproteobacteria; order Enterobacterales; family Enterobacteriaceae; genus Scandinavium; species Scandinavium hiltneri. The sequence continues at coordinate 214,131 of NZ_JALIGE010000074.1, forward strand.
GGATTGCCACCGCCGAATACAAAGACGACCGGCGGATGCCGGGAAAATCCCACCACTGATGCGGTTATCGGGCTGAAATATCAGCCCGATTTCCATTTTTAGTCGATAAATCCAGTTGGTAACTTTTATTTAACCAGAAAGCAGTGATATTCACTTATTATCGAATTGTGTGAAGCATTTCATAGAAGTGATTTCGCTGGTCCGAAAATTATCCGCTTTTTGCCTGTTTTTCACCCTTCCGCTCACCTTGTTACACATTGAAATGTCGCTTTTGCTGTGCGTAATATGGCCGTTCGTTCGCCTAAAAATAAGAAAAGATTATGCAATCAGCTGCCACAACACTCGATACTCAGCAGGACATCACCCCGGTCAACTCGCGGAATAAAGTGGTCGTCGCATCCCTCATTGGCACCGCCATTGAGTTCTTCGACTTTTACATTTACGCCACCGCGGCGGTTATTGTCTTTCCCCATATTTTCTTCCCGCAGGGCGATCCAGCCGCTGCGACGCTGCAATCCCTTGCGACATTCGCCATCGCGTTTGTGGCCCGTCCGATTGGCTCGGCGCTGTTCGGCCACTTTGGCGACCGCGTCGGTCGTAAAGTGACGCTGGTTGCGTCACTGCTGACGATGGGGATTTCTACCGTGGTTATCGGTTTACTGCCGAGCTACGACACCATTGGTATTCTGGCTCCGGTGCTGCTGGCGCTGGCGCGTTTTGGTCAGGGTCTCGGTCTGGGCGGTGAATGGGGCGGTGCGGCGTTGTTGGCGACAGAAAACGCGCCACCGAAAAAGCGTGCGTTGTATGGCTCATTCCCACAGCTCGGCGCACCGATTGGCTTCTTCTTTGCCAACGGCACATTCCTGCTGCTTTCCTGGCTGCTGACCGATGAACAGTTCATGAGCTGGGGCTGGCGCGTGCCATTTATCTTCTCTGCGGTGCTGGTAATTATCGGTCTGTACGTGCGTGTTTCCCTGCACGAAACGCCGGTGTTCGCCAAAGTGGCGGCGGCGAAGAAACAAGTGAAAGTGCCGATGGGCACCCTGCTCAGCAAGCATTTGCGTGTGACCGTACTCGGCACCTTTATCATGCTCGCGACGTATACCCTGTTCTACATCATGACCGTTTATTCGATGACCTACAGCACCGCTGCGGTGCCGCACGGTCTGGGCCTGCCACGCAACGAAGTGCTGTGGATGCTGATGATGGCGGTGATTGGTTTTGGCGTGATGGTACCGATTGCAGGTCTGCTGGCTGACCGCTTTGGTCGTCGCAAAAGTATGATCACCATTACGACGCTGATTATCCTGTTTGGCCTGTTCGTGTTCCAGCCGCTGCTGGGCTCGGGCAACCCGATGCTGATTATGGCGTATTTGCTGCTCGGCCTGAGTCTGATGGGTCTGACCTTCGGCCCAATGGGTGCGCTGCTGCCAGAGCTGTTCCCGACCGAAGTACGTTACACCGGGGCATCGTTCTCGTATAACGTGTCGTCGATTCTGGGTGCGTCCGTAGCGCCTTACATCGCTGCGTGGTTGACCGGGACTTACGGTCTGGCGTACGTGGGTTATTACCTGGCGTCAATGGCAGCCCTGACGCTGATTGCGCTGGTGCTGACGCATGAGACACGGGAGCAGTCGCTGTAAACCTTTCCCTTCCCCTCGCCCCAAAGGGGTGAGGGGAAACGCGCGTTAATTACTTGCGCATTTGCGACAAAATCACATGACACTGATTCGCATCACCTTCCGACGGCGAAATTAACGCCAGAAGCGCGGCCGCAGGTGTCACCAACGTCGCCAGCGCTGCCGCCACCGCGCCGCGTACAATCAACGGCCCTGGCTTCACGCCGTAATCCGGGTTCTTGAAGGTGCCGCGCACATAAAGCGGTGAGCGCAGGGTAATAATACGGATCCCCTTACTTTCCGGATCGATAGTTAAATCCAGCTGTTCAGAGGCGAAACTCGCCGTACCCGTCACGTTAATCAGTGCGTTTTCAGTATCAAAGGCGAGGATCTGCGGACGTGCCACACCGTTACTGATATTGACGTTGGCCGCCGCGCAATTCACCCGCACTTCGTCATCACCGAAAATCTGCCCGACGATAAAATTCCCCACGTTGAGGCCAAGAATTTCCATCAGGTTGCGGCTGACCACCCCGTCGTTCATCAGCAGTTTCAGGTTGCCGTCGCTCGAGCCGAGCAGGGCGGCAACTGAATTCCCCGTGCCGCGGAATTTGGCGTCGCCGTTCAGTTCACCCAGCGTTTTTTGCATCAGTTCGACGTTCGGCATCAGCTCTTTGAGCCGCAGCCTTCTGGCCTGAATATCCGCTTCGCCCTGCATTGGCTTTTTATTCCCGGCAAGGTGAATATTGGCGTTGATGGTGCCGTTGGCCATGCCAAATTTCAGCGGCTCCAGACGCAGGTCGCCGCGTTCGAGGATCACATGGGTGCTGAGATTATTCAGCGGCAGCGTGCTGCCGTGCTCGATATGCCCGCCTTTGAAGCGCACATCGGCGTCCATCACGTCCCATTTATCGGTTTCGAAACGCTCATGCGGCAGCACTTTTCCGGAAGGCTGAATATCCTTTTGTACCTCTTTGGTTTTGGTGCCCTTGCCGGAATCGACGCCAATCAGCGGCCCTAAATCCGCCAGCCGCAGCTGTTTCGACTCCATGTCGCCTTCCAGTTTCGGACGCGGTTTGATCATGCTGTATTTCAGCGTGCCGTGAATGTCGCTGTCGCCGATGCGCCCGTTAAAGTTGCGATAGTCAAAGACCGAGCCTTTTTCGGTGTCGATTTTCGCCACCAGATGCCCGTCCGTTTCAAACGGCGGCGTGTCCGGTAACAGAACGCCGGTGAGGTCATACAGCTGGCCGAGTGAATCGCCGGAAAACTTTAGCTTTAAATCCACGCCGCCCATTTTCAACGGGTCGTTCACCGTGCCGCTAAACGCTACCCGCGTGTTGCCGGAGTGGAAATCGGCCTGCACCGGGAACGGCGTGCCTTCGCTACGCAGCGCCAGCATACCGCCAATTTTCCCGGTCCCGGTGAGCGGCTGGCCGTTGTAGCGCCCTTGCGCCTTCAGGCCAAACACATAATCCCCCGGCTTCGGCCCGTCGCTTTTGCCCTTATCTCCCGTCACTTCGCTGAACGGCAGCGGCTTGCCCAGCGGATCAACGAAGATCTCGATATCGGCCTTACTGATCTTATCGTCCACTTTGATTCGCCCGCGATCGAACAGCACGTTATCGAGGCGGAATGACCACGCGGACGGCTGCGCATTTTTTTGCGTGCCATCGGCAGACGCCAGATTGAAGGTCCAGTTATTGGTTTTTTCCGAGAGGCGAATGAGGCGCGCATCCGGCTGATCCAGCTTGATCCACGGCAGGTACACAGTTTTGGTCAGCAGCCACAGCGGAGCCAGCGTGGCTTCCACGCGCGGCAGGTGTACCATCGTGATTTCAGGAATGTCCGGCGGATTGCCAAGAATAATGTCATCGGCGTGCACGTGCGGCCAGGGCACCCAGCCTCGCCAACCGGTTTCGCTGGGTTGGCGTTCCCAGGCTACACCGAGATCGCCGCGAATGGCGAACGGCCGGTTCAGTTCGGCCGTGACTTTTTTATTGATGGTTGGCTTGAATCGATTCCAGTCGAAATTTGCAATAACGATCAGCAGTACGACGAAAAGCACCACAAGCGTCGCAAAAGAAATCGTGATGACTTTGCTGGTTTTAGTCATGCCGTAAACGCTCCTGTTTTGCCTCACCTTTTATAAATATATACCCAAAATAATTCGAGCTGCAGGAAGGCGGCAAAAGAACGACAAATTCGTCTGGAACGAATTTGACCAGCCAAAGGCTGGCCTCCGGTGAGAAACAAGGATGTTTCTCACCAATCCCCAGGAGCTTACTTGAGTAAGTGACTGGGGTGAGAGAGTGCAGCCAACGCAGCTGCAGCTTGAAGTATGACGGGTATCGTTGAGGCTGAGAGAAAAGATTGCCGATCAGGCCAGATTGAGCATCACTTCTTCGAGGGTAGACATCGGCACCGGACGTGATAAGAAGTAGCCCTGAGCCGCATGGGCCGGGGATTGCTGGACGTCACGCCACTCTTCCAGCGTCTCAACGCCTTCGACGATCACGCCCTTGCAATAACGATTCATCAGCTGAATGAGCAGTTCAAAAAGATTACGCCCTTCCGGGGTCTTACGCAGCATGATGAACAGGTCGCGGGCCACTTTGATGTAGTCGTAGCGCACTTCACTCAACGCCGAAAAGTTTGCCATCCCGGTACCGAAATCATCAAGCCACAGCGGACCAAATTCGCACAGCGACGCAAAAGAGGAATCCTGCGGCAGACGAATGTGCTCCACCAGCTCGAAACGCAGCCAGGGAATATCTTCTATTTGCGCCATCAATACTGGGTCCTGACGCATCGCCATCAGCGTCGGGCCATCAACGTTTACCGAGGCCAATATCCCGTTGCCAGCGAAGAACGCGCGCTTCGCCGTGAGTGCCGCCAATTGTTCTTTGATGACATCGATTCGCTGGCGCACCGCCACCTCCGCAAAATAACGGTCAGGAGCAATACGCTGTGTAGGGTGCTCCGGGTGCGTCACCACGGTCAGCACTTCGACTGCCATCAGGTAACCATCGGTTTTATAGATCGGCTGGTAAGTATAAGCACGCTCACACTCCAGCCAATAGCGCCGCTCCTGTAGGCCTTCAATGCCTGCATCGGGAATGCTTAGCCGCTGGATAACCTGCTTTAACTTCATCTCAGCTGTCCTGTTAATGAGGGAATCTGTCGCAACTCGTCATTGGGTTATCGGCGCTGAAAGTGAGAACTTTATGTTCAACGGCTGGCATTTTGTGTTTCTGTGCATCCTGGATCAAAGGAGAATCCGCGCCAGTTCAAAAAAATAATGGAACGTTGTTTTAATATAGTTGACCCGCTACCCCCCTCAGCGCAAACTAACAGTAATTTTTTGATTTCGGGAAGGCTGACGACTATGTCTAAAAAAATTGCCGTCATTGGCGAATGCATGATTGAGCTGTCAGAGAAAGGCTCTGCGGTAAACCGTGGTTTTGGCGGCGATACGCTGAATACCTCCGTGTACATCGCTCGCCAGGTTGCACCTGCGGATTTGCAGGTGAGCTATATCACCGCCCTCGGTACAGACAGTTTCAGCCAGCAAATGCTCGACGCCTGGCAGAGTGAGCACGTCGATACTCGCCTGATTCAGCGCATGGAAAACCGGATGCCTGGTCTGTATTACATCGAAACAGATGAGACCGGCGAGCGTACGTTCTACTATTGGCGCAACGAAGCAGCGGCTAAATTCTGGCTTGAGAGCGAGCAGGCAGCGGCGATTTGCGAAGAGCTGGCGACCTTTGACTACCTCTATTTGAGCGGTATTAGCCTCGCTATCCTGAGCCCGGCAAGCCGTGAGAAGCTGTTCTCACTGCTGCATGAATGCCGTGCGAACGGTGGGAAAGTGATTTTCGATAACAACTATCGCCAGCGCCTGTGGGCCAGCCGCGAAGAAACACAGCAGGTGTATCAGCAGATGTTGGGCTGCACCGACATCGCGTTCCTGACGCTGGATGATGAAGACGCGCTGTGGGGCGAAAAGCCGGTCGAAGACGTGATGGCCCGTACGCACGCCGCCGGTGTGCATGAAGTGGTTATCAAGCGCGGGGCAGATTCTTGCCTGGTGTCACTGGCAGAAGAAGGCGTGGTGGATGTGCCTGCGGTGAAATTACCGAAAGAGAACGTGGTGGATACCACCGCTGCGGGTGATTCGTTTAGTGCGGGTTATCTGGCAGTACGTTTGACTGGCGGAGATACGCAAGCTGCGGCACAACGCGGGCATTTAACCGCAAGCACCGTGATTCAGTATCGCGGGGCGATCATTCCACGCGACGCCATGCCCGCGTGATAAATGAGGGTGAGGACTAATGTCCTCACCCCTTCACTGCTTTACTGACCCGGTGGAATATCCGTGACGTCCTGGCGATCGTCAGTGGCCGCGGGTGCCGATGAGGCCGCTGGCGCCATCAGTTTGTTCCACGTTTCCTGCAAATCCTTCATGTTGTATTCCGGCTCGCCTTTCGGCTGCTGGAGAATCAACGCCATATCCTGTGACAGCTGCTGGCGCAGCTCCTGATTCAGACCCTCCACGGTCAGAGAACTCAGGAATTCCTGACGTAGTTTCTGATACTGCTCCGGCGCGATATCCACTACCTGATTTTGCAGCGCACGCATACGCTGGCTGATCAGCAGATTGGTATCGGTGCGCGCATAGGTCGCAAACAGCTTCTGTAGTTCGAGGTTTTTCTGCGCAATCAACGCATTAAACTCTTCCTGGGTCAGACCCTCTGCGCGGACTTTCGCCAGCTCTTTGGCCACCAGGCCGAGATTAGCATTCAGTTTGTCATTCGGTGAATCCACGTTGATGGCGCACTGGCCGCGCAGATACAGCACCCGGCAATCGAAGCCAATACCGATATCTTTGACATTACTTTTGCTCAGGATCTGCTGCACATGCCAGAACAGCGCTTCACGCGCCAGGTCAGCACGCCAGTAGCGCTGCAACGCGGCGGACTCACGAATCGGTGCCCACGGCGTGTCCCACATGATAGAGAGTCTGTCCTGCGGCACCGCGTCGGTCATAATGCTGACCGGGGTTGCCGGAAGCGGCGCCAACGTCGGCACAGCCGCCGGGGTATCGCGTTTGCCTTTCAGGCCGCCGAAGATTTTATTGATTTGCTCGCCCACGCTGCGGTTATCCACGTTGCCGACCACAATCAGGGTCATCGCATCCGGGGTATACCACTTCTGGTAGAAGCTTTTCAGCTGTCCGGTATCAATCGGCTGTTTCAGCGGTTCAGCCGGATCGTGGCCCAGCATGGTCGACCCTTTCAGGCGATAACGCCACCAGCCCTCTTTTGGGTCCTGAGGCCAGGTCATGACCATATCTTCGCCACCGAGCGCGTGATTCACGGCTTCCGGGGTGATATTGAGTTTGCCGCTGGAATCAGACAGCCAGGTCAGCGCCTCTTTCAGCAGGTCGTTGCGGTTGTTCGGCAAGCTCAGGCTGAAAAGGGTGTAATCGTAGGAGACAATGGCGGGTGGCATTGGATGCTGAGGGTCGATGCCTTGCTGCCACAGGGAACGGGCCTGCATCGTCGGTAGACTGCCGCTCTGCGAGAGCGCCAGACGTGGAATAAAGTGGCTGAAGCCCGCCTGCTGCGTGCTTTCGCTCAGAGAACCAATATTGACCTGAAGGCGGATTTCTACCCTGTCGCTCGGGCGCTGCGGGGTGGCCAGTACCTGCCATTGAAATCCGTTAGCCAGTGTTCCCTGTTGCCATGCCGGGTCCGGCTGGAGCGCTTCTGCTTGCGCATAGCCCGCGGTTGCCACCATCAGCATTCCGCTCGCTATGAGTCGAATTTTTGTGCCCTGCATTTAAGCCCCTGAATCAACAATCCTGGTTATTTACTCATCATACGTCGAGCTGCATGTGCGTTGGTTGCACCACAACATTATGAGTAACAAAGACAACTCATGGTCGTTTTTATGAGTTAATTACGTCGTTTAGACCGTGCATTTTTTGAAATGTCACACGCTCAACGAAAAATATGGTCAATTATGCGCAGGAGCCCGTAGTCCATCAAGCGACTACGGGCAGATAACAGGGATAAGTCGCGGGATTATGAGGAAATTTCTTGAGCCTTATCACGGGGCGCGCGGTTATTGAGCGTATCGTCCAGTTTCTGCGGGTCGAGTTCTTTCACCCACTTCGCCACCACGATAGTCGCCACGCCGTTGCCCACCAGGTTCGTCAGCGCACGCGCTTCAGACATAAAGCGGTCGATACCCAGAATCAGCGCCAGACCGGCAACCGGCAAATGACCGACCGCAGAAATGGTCGCCGCCAGCACGATAAACCCGCTGCCCGTCACGCCCGCCGCGCCTTTTGAAGAGAGCAACAACACCACCAGCAGCGTAATTTGATGGAAAATATCCATGTGGCTGTTGGTCGCCTGAGCGATAAACACCGCCGCCATCGTCAGGTAAATCGACGTGCCATCGAGGTTGAACGAATACCCGGTTGGGATCACCAGCCCCACCACCGATTTACGGCAGCCGAGCTTTTCCATTTTATCGAGCATTCGCGGCAGTGCGGATTCAGACGATGACGTGCCAAGTACGATCAGCAACTCTTCACGAATGTAGCGGATGAACTTGAAGATGCTGAAACCGGTCGCCCTGGCGATAGAACCGAGCACCACCACCACGAACAGAATACAGGTGATATAGAAGCAGATAATCAGCTGCCCCAGCTGCACCAGCGTGCCCACGCCGTATTTGCCGATGGTGAACGCCATCGCCCCGAATGCACCAATCGGTGCCAGGCGCATGATCATGTTGATGATGCCGAAGATGACCTGCGAGAAGCTTTCAATCACGTTGAAAATCAGCTGGCCTTTGTGGCCCAGACGATGCAGGGCAAAGCCAAACATCACCGCGAACAGCAGCACTTGCAGGATGTTCCCGCTGGCAAACGCGCCGATGACGCTGGACGGGATGATATCCAGCAGGAAGCCAACCACGCCCTGATCTTTCGCCTGCTCGGCGTACACTGCTACCGCATGCGCATCGAGCGTCGCCGGGTCTACGTTCATCCCCGCACCCGGCTGCACCAGGTTGACAATCACCAGGCCAATAATCAGCGCCAGAGTGCTGACCACTTCAAAATAGAGCAGTGCCACCGCGCCGGTACGGCCCACGGCTTTCATGCTTTCCATCCCTGCAATACCGGTCACGACGGTACAGAAGATAACGGGAGCAATCACCATTTTGATAAGCTTAACGAAGGCATCGCCAAGCGGTTTCATTTGCGCGCCCAGTTCTGGATAGAAGTGGCCGAGTAAAATACCCACGGCGATAGCGGTGAGTACCTGGAAATAGAGGCTTTTAAACAGAGAAGTTTTCATAGGATGTCCTTAAGATAAAACCACAGGCTGAGTAAGGTTTTTATTCGCCCGCGGCTTTAAAATAACATCCGACAAACAACGCAGAAACATTTCATGGGGTAAATGTTAAAAAATTTGAGCTGGCTCGCGCAAGCGCGTGATTATTTACGCGCTTACATCGTCAGTCTGGGCCGAGAGATAGTCCTGTTCGAAAATGTCCGGCGGTACCGCGCGGTCAAACAGGAAGCCCTGCGCGATATCCACCCCGGCAGATTTCAGCCAGTCAAACTGCGCCTGAGTTTCCACGCCTTCCGCAACAATGCTCAGGTTCAGACTGCGAGCCAACTGGATAATCGCCGATATCATGCTGGTATCTTCCGGCAGCGTATCCACGAAGATTTTGTCTATTTTGAGCACATCCAACGGCAGTGATTTCATGTGCTGTAACTGGCGCAGACCGGCGTAGCCCATGCCGAAATCATCCAGCGCAACCTGCACCCCGGCGTTACGCAGCGGGCGCAGGATGGCGACAGCCGCTTTCGGGTCGTCAATGCGGCGGCTTTCCGTCACTTCCAGCACCAGCGTGCCGGGTGCGATACGGTAGCGGTTGAGCAGTTCCAGCATATCCGCCACCATGTCGTGATGCAGCAACTGCAGGGCCGACAGGTTCACCGACAGCGGCAGCATAATACCCCGACTCTGCCACGCCGCCAGCTGGCGACAGGCTTCTTCAAGCACCCAATAGCCGACGGTGATTATCAGGCCACAAGATTCGATGCGCTCGATAAGGTCGCCCGGCAAATCCCAGCTGCCGTCAGGCTGACGCATACGCAGCAGCACTTCCGCGCTGCACACTTTACCACTGGCAATGTGAATTTGAGGCTGGAGCCACACCGCAAACTGATGATTATCGAGGGCAGAAAGAATGCCGCTCTCTTCGCTCAGCCGCTGCTGCGCTTTTTCCATCTGCTCGGGGTCGAAGAACTCAATCTGATTTTTGCCTTTTCGGCGCGCGGTAAAGGCCGCTGACACCGCCCGACGGTAAAGCTGTTCACCGCTCAGGTCACCGTGGAACATCGCTATCCCGATGCTGGCGCTTGGACGCAGCTGAATACCCTGCAAAGGCAGTCGCTCATTAATGATAGTGAGTACCTGCTGACCTAATGTGATTGCATGCCACGGCTCTTTCACGCCGTGCGCCAGAATAGCAAAGTCATAGGCGCTGACCTGAGCCAGCACCATGCGCGGTGAAATCACCGATTTGAGTTTTTCCGCCAGGGTCAGCAGCAGCATTTCGCGCTGGCTCTCCTGCAGTACGCCAGCGGTATCCTGCAGGGTTTCGCAGGCCACGACCATCAGCGCGGTGGTTTTCTTGTGCGCCACGGTTTGTTCCAGCAGCGCCAGTAAAAACGCCTTGTTTGGCAGGTCTGAGACCGGGAAACGCGTGGAGTGGCTGCACAGCTCATCATGCTGACGCAGGATGAGTTGCTGATTGCGGTTGTAATTGCGCACCAGCATGCCGATTTCATCGTCATGATGCAGGCGCGGCAGCGCAAACTGATGGCCCACCCGGTCCTGTGGCGCAATATCGTTTAACTCGCGGGCCAAGGCGCGCAGTGGGCGCACAATCAGTCGGTTGATACTCCAGGTTATCGCCACCGTCAGGATGAGCACCAAAAGTAAGTAAGCAGTCACTAATGTCGCGAGGGTGCTCATGATGAACTTGTAGGTGCGATATGAATCCGATTGCAGCACCAGATAGGCCAAAGGCTGAGGATTAGCCGGGCGCTCCATGGAATAAACAGGCAATGAAATCTGCACCGGCAGCTCAAACATCCGGGTGATCATCACGGGCACCGGGCGCTCTTCGATAAAACGCATGCGCAGCGCCTGGAACTGATTGGGCAGCACCACATCGGCCCGGCTGACGATCCCGGCAGGCTGAATACGCCTGAGAATAGTTTCGGCTTCCGGAATATCCCCTTTCAGAATGGCCGCCGACAGCGGTTCACGCACGGCACGGGCCACGCTTTCAAGCTGAGTGGCGGTGGCAAAACGGTTTTGCTGCGTAAAATGGAACATCAAAATGGAACAAAAGACGAACACAAACACCATGGTGACGACTGCCACCATGGCCATTTGTTTAATTGTGAGTGAGCGGCTAACGCGCAAAGGAACTCTCCCCAGAGAAAAACCACGCCCTTGGGCGTATCACGTAATGCCGGATAGCATAATTTAACCCGGCATTACGTGATTTTCGGCACATTATACGCTAAGAGTCTGCTCATCGGGATGGCAGAAAACGCATTTAGGCCGAATCTGTTACCAGTCTGCGTATGGAACCAGAGGCTGAGGAGGCAGATCCATGTCACCCTGCCAGCCTGCGGCGGAGTAACGAACGTACAGCAGCGCATGGCTCGGGGTGTAATCCTTCGCCTGCTGAATATCAATTGAGGCCCCGACATACCAGTTCGAACTGACACGGCGTTCGATAAGCGCATGCGCGGTGTAACCGAAGCCGCTGCTGCTGCTGCCTTCGTCGATGTAGTCCGCATTCGGATAGTTAGCCGGCAGCAGGTCCTGTTTCGGATAACGCGCCTGGTTGTTGTTCTTGGAGTGTGACCACGAGACCGAGCCGCCCAGCTCCCAGGACCAGTTATCCGTGCGCTGACGCCAGTTCACCGGCACCGCGAACGACAGGTACTGTTGCGGGCTGTAGTAGCCGCCCTGTCCAAGCGTATAGCCGCTGAGATCTTTGTCGTAGTGCCAGACCATGTTGTTCAGGCCCACGGTCACCCGGCGGTTGTTCTCATTGATAAGCTTATAGTAATACCCGGCCATCCAACGCGCGCGCCAGTTGTCATCGACGTTTTTACCGGTCAGTGAGTCTGCGCTCAAAGAGGCCCACACGCCGTTGGCGTCGCCTTTGTCATAACTCAGGCTGATACCGCCCCCGTCGGCGCGAACACCGCCCCAGGTGGTGCCGGTGTTCGGGTCTTTCTGCCCGCCAAACGCCAGCAGGGAGCTGGAAATCGGACGACGGTGGCCTTCAACCGTATACCCGACCGAGCCAATACTGTTGCTGTAGCTCAGGCCGCCGACCACATCCACGACGTTGAAGCCCATCGGCGTGGTGCCGATATCCACATTCCAGGTATCGTTGCGCCAGCCGACGGCAACGCTGGCCCCCCTATCGCTTTGGCTCTTATCGCCGCCGTAACAGGTTTGCTCGGCGCAGGTGCCCCACTTCGGCGAATAGCCACCGTCGCTGTCGCTTGAGAATTTCCCTGCGTCCATGTTGACGTAATCACTGCGGAAGAACATCCGCCCGTCGGCCAACGGCGCGTCCACCTGAAGCATGGTGGTGTGCGCTTTGAGGTCGGAATAACCACCGGTGCCGCTGGAACCCCAGAAGTTGTGTTCCAGAGTGACGTTGACGTCCTGCTGACGGTAAAGGTCAGCCGCATCGCTGCGTACCCCACGTTTCAGCCAGTCGTCTTTTTCATCGTTACGGGTCAGGCGGGTAAAGCTGTCGTTATCCTGCGGACGGGTCGGCGTAATGCCTGCCGCCACCATCGCATCTTTGTAGCTGTCCAGCGCCTGCTGTGGATCGCCGTTCTGCACCTGGAAACGCGAGTTATCACGCAGAACCAACGCAGTTTCCATTGATGCAGGCTGCGCTTTTGCCTGCGGCACGATGGTGTTGAAAATCTGCTGTGCCTGAGCGGTGTCGCCGAGGGAAGAATCCACCAACGCGATACGACGTTGCGTATTGAGCGACGGCGCTTCGCCTGCAGCAGGCGCTTTCAGCTTCTTAATCTGTTCGCGGGCGGCGGATTCGTTGCCATCTGCGGCGTACACTTCCGCCAGACCCAAACGCGCATCGTTATTGTCGGCTTCTTTCGCCAGCGCGGTGTTGTATTCGGTGATAGCCGTGCCGGTATCACCGCGCTGCTGCGCCCAGTCGGCCAACGTCAAATGAATACGCGTCGACGGCGTTTGCTGTTTCAGCAAAGCAATCGCCTGATCTTCATGACCGTTATCGCGCAACAGGTTCGCTTTCTGCATCATCTGATCGAACTGCAGACGATCCGACAATTCCTGAATATTGTCATTCCACTGGCTTTTCGGCAGCGTATTGATGTGCGAGAGTGCCGCCATATCCTGGCCGTTGCCGGAAAGGTACAGGCCATAGGCGTAAACCTGCTCCGGATCGCCCGATTTTTTGCGAGCCAGATTCTGCATCAAATTGTCAGCTTCACCGCGCTGCCCGGCGCTGGAGAGATCCTTCGCCAGACGATAAGTGACCCACACGCTGTCCGGATCGAGCGCCAGTCGGCGACGCTGAACTTCTGCGGCCTGCGCCCAACGGCCCTGATTTTCAAGCATTTCAGCCTGCTTTGACAGACGATCGTTGGTCAGGCTGCGTTCGATATCATCAATACTGCGGCGCTGACTGGCCGACAGGGTATTAATGAACGCCGTCGCTTTCTCCGGCGACTGCGCCCGATAAATATTGGCCAGCCCGCGCACGGCGTTGCTGTTGCCTTTGTCCAGACGCAGTGCCTGCTGGTAATAACGCTCCGCGGCGGCGGTGTCGTTGCGGGCGATAGCCACGTCGCCCAGGCCCAGCACCGCATAGCTGTTGGTGTTATCCACACGCTGTGCCTGCTGGTAAAAACGTGCGGCCTGATCGAGATTTTTGGCTTTCAGGGACGCATCGCCTTTACGGATCAACGGCCAGACAATCTCCCAGGTCCCCGGCTTACTGTCTTCAACTTTGGCGATTTCAGCTTCTTTTGCCTGCTGTTCCGCTTGCGCGCGGAACGCCGGATCGGCCAGCTTAGTCTGGTTGTCAGCCAGTTTTGTACGCGCTTCATCAGACAACTCACCGGTGGTGAATACGGCCAGGAAGCGCTGAAGATTTTTCACGCTGTCTTCGTTGACCGGCTGATCTTTAATTTGGTCGTACCACATTTGCTGGGCAGTCCCGCGCCCGGCATTGGATTTCGCCATTTGTTCCAGCACCGCATAACCTTCCGCGCTGCGGTTATCGTCAAACAACAATTTGGCAAAGGTGGTTTGCAGCTGGACGTTGCCCGGGTTCTTGGCGTTCAGCGACTGGAGTTTGCCCATCGCCTCTTTATGACGGTCCGGCAGTTTTGCGACCGCCGTCCAGTATTCCACCGCTAACTCGCCATCCGGCGGCGTGCCGTTGAACAGCGCGTCATACTGCTTGAGGCCTTCCTGGATGTGGCCGGTGGTCACCTGCAAACGCGCTTCCTGCAACGCCTGACGGCCTTTGCCCGTAGAGAGCTGCATTTCACTTTGCGAGGCTTTAAAGGCATCGGAATCCGGTGCCAGGTTTTTCATGCGGTCGAGCTGTTTCTGCGCGCCGTCGGTATCGCCCTGACGCAGCAGATAACGCATACGGGCGGCAATCACCTGCGGATCGTCCGGGGCAATCAGTTCAAGGCGGTACAGCGACTGGCGAACCAAATCGTCACGCTTCGCGGATTCCCCGAGGCGTACCTGGTTCAATAATTGTTGCTGCGCGGCGGTGGGCGCAGCATGCGCTAAAGGGAGTAGCGTCATCCCTAGCGAGAGGCTGAGTAAGCTTAGTGAGAATTTGCGCATTCCTGGCCCCAGTCTGGTAAAAGTTCACCGCGAGCAGTAAACCGGAAACGGTGTTGATCCCATCCTTGCCCGAACAGAGTCAGAACATAGCTGTAATACGCATCGTTGCCTGGGAAGTTATCGGCGACGCGCTGGCGCTGAACGGCCTGTGCATCACGATTTTGCAAGAACGGTAACAGCGTCGCGGAGAATCCCACTGGCCCATTACCGTCCACTTTCCCGGTGGCAATATCGATTTTTTCTGGCGGTAAACCCGTCTTTTCAGTTTGGGTGGCCATGGGCTTAAACTTCGCCAGCAGGCGGGCTTTATGCGGATCGGCGTTGTTCAGCATGCCGGTCCACATATAAACACGGATGGCGTCATAGCTGCCCAGCAGCGATTTATCCTGCTTAAGCTGCCAGCCTTTTTTCTTGTCGAACCGCACCCAGTTTGGCGAATAGCCCTTCGGTGCTGTTTCCAGCAACATTCGCAGGTTGGTTGCTTGCACCGCATTCCACGG
Source organism: Scandinavium hiltneri (assembly GCF_024764835.1). Classification (GTDB taxonomy): domain Bacteria; phylum Pseudomonadota; class Gammaproteobacteria; order Enterobacterales; family Enterobacteriaceae; genus Scandinavium; species Scandinavium hiltneri. The sequence continues at coordinate 229,245 of NZ_JALIGE010000074.1, forward strand.
CGCGCCAAAACGCACGAAGTAGCTCGCTAATTGCGGCGGGAGATAACTCGGATTGAGGCGCCAGCCTTTATCGTCGACAAAGCCAACTTTACCTGGTAGCAGCATGGAGCCAAGCCCCGGCACTTTCACCACTTCGTCAGCAGAAATCTTCGATAACAGCGCTTTACCCGCGTCGCTGTACTCCGGCATTTTCCACAAACGCCCGGCTTCCAGCAGTGACCAGGCAATCCAGACATCGGCATCAGACGCGGAGTTGGTGTCGAGCACGCCCCAGTTGTTGTCCTCTTTCTTGCCCCATAGCCAGCCTGGCAGTTGCGCTTTTATGTCACCCGCGGCCAGGTTGTCCTGCGTCCAGTGGAACAACTGCGCAAACGCCGCACGGTCATTGGCCGCCAGCGCGAAGAACAGCGCGTAGCTCTGCCCTTCGGAGGTCGTAATTTTACGGGCGTCGCTCGCGTCGATAACTCGACCGCCGTCGCTGATATAGTCTTTTTTGAACTGCTCCCACGCAGGCCACGTGCAGGCGGCTGAGGCCTGCATCGTGACCAGCGTCAGTAGCGCCAGGCAACCCTGGCGTATACCTTTCATCATCGTTTACTCATCATCCGGATCCAGACGGCGGCGGCTAATGATGCGCAGCAGACGCCACAACACCCATGCCAACAGAACCACGCTCAGTGCCGCCAGGATTGACAGCAGAATCGGGTGGGTAGAAAGAGCGAACCACACGCGCTCGTACCATGGCAAATGGCCAACGTAATACACGTCACCCACGCGCAGGCTGTTGACGCCAGACTCACGGATAACCGAGACGGAACCAAACATCACCGCACGCTTACCGCTGTCGTTCAGTGCCTGGTTCAGCAGTTCAGAGCCACGCGCGCTATCCGCCATCAGGGCAATAACACTGCGTTGATCGTGATACGGAGACTGGAAGCCGATGATCGCCGCCATCGGGCCTTTAGAGCCGATGTTCGCCTGCGCTACCGGCTGACGTTCATTGTCATCCAGCTGCACCGATGCCAGTTCATTATGACGCACCGGGGTTTTCACCCAACTCTTGGTCGCATCCACCAGCAGATCGATATGCTGGTCATCTTTCAGCTTCTGCGGGATCGCGCCGATCAGCAGGATGTCAGCATCCTGCTTTTGCATCTCGCTCGGATCGTTGGTCAGATTCAGGTTAGCGCCGGTCAGCCCGACCTGCCCACCGATGGTCGCCACGGAATCCAGCAGCGTGCTGATCTGGTTCTGCGTCGGTTCTTTCGGCATCACCACCAGCGTATCAGAGAGATCCGCCATCCGGCTAAACGGGAAGCCCGCATTAGCAAATGCGCGCAAGTCCGGCATCGCCAGGAAATGATAGTAGTTGGAGAAATCAATCGTCGAATCGTCACCAATCACCACATTGTTCTTGATAGGCTGGAAGGTGACGCAGTTCTCAACGGTACCGCCCGGCATCGGGTTGGTATACTGGAAGTCAAAACGCAGCTGGTTGGTCGCTCCCAGACGCAGCGCCGGGATAGACACCTGATCTTTGCCATCAATCAGGCCCTGAACAATCGGCAGGCGCATCAGCAGGCTGTTGGTATCCTGGGTGCTGTTCAGACTGTACGATTGCAGGAACTGGTTGTTGAGGTTGATGTCCATCCGCGAGCTGTCTTTGATAGCCGGCTGGGTATAGCGATACTTCATATTCATATCGATGCCGTTGCTGCGCAGCAGATACAAATCCGGCGGTAAGTTCAGCGACAGGTTAATCGAGGCAGGCTCAAGACCGGTGGACTGCAGCTGCTGATCGTACGTTTTCAGCTCGCCAAACGTCACCGGACGGTAGGTATTGACCCAGTTCGGCGCATCGTATGGCTTACGCGCCAGCAGAGATTTCACGTCATCCACGGTCACGGTGTCACCACGGAACAAGATGCTACCAGCGGCAATGCCTTGTGCCGCCAACAGCAGATCTTTGTCATCGCGCCCGAAGATCACCAGCATTTTCGTATACGGGTCATTCGGGTTGTCGATCATCTTGATGGTCGGGGTCTGCACCAGCGGGTAGTCGCGCAGGAAATCCGGGCGCTTATCATTGGTGGCGAACACGATAGCATTCTTGTCCGGCACGTCGTTATACAGGACCGGGAAGGTCTGTCCACGCCAGCCAGCGCGCGAACCGAACCAGGATGCCACAATGGCCGCCGCTTTCTGTTCGGCGATATCCGGTGTCGAGGCGAACACCATCGGCAGATTCAGGGGCCGGTTGTCACGGGCGTCAAAGAACGGCACCGGGAAGTGCGACAGATCGTTTTTGACGTTCAGCCGTTGCAGGGTCATATCCAGCGACGTATTACGCGCCACATCCAGCCACAGGGTGGTGCTGGCGGTGTTTTCACAGACGTCACGGTAGTGACCGACAAATTCCAGACGCACATTGTTCAAATCGGTGATGTACAGCGGGTCAACCGGCACCTGCGCCATCACTTTTTTGCCCAACTGTTCTTTTGTAACCGGCAGAACACCCATCAGCTCATCATTAAGATAAACCTTCAGCTGCGACTGAACCGGCAGCAGCGCAGGCGATGGCGTATACACCAGATTCAGCGTGGCTTTGGATACGATTTCATCACTGCGTGTACCAAACTGCACCGCACCGGTCGGGTTTGAGCCTTTCAGTTCGATGCTGCCCGGCGCGGGGGCGATCTGCGCAAAACTAAGTTTCACGTCGCGGGACGGTGATTGTTCAACCACCTCGGGCGTCGTCCCTTCAGCAGCATTCACTGCCGCAGGATCCGTGACCGTTGGGTCAACCATGCCCGGCGCAGCCGTTGTCGGAACCGAGGCCGCATCCGTCGTTCCCGTATCACCAGGTGCTGCGGGCACGGCTTCGGTGACGGTAGGTGCCCCCTGCTCCGGTGCAGGCGTAGGTGCCGTGGTTTCTGAGTAAGTTATCTGTGGAATAAAAGCGCTCATGCCCACAGCCGCTGCGCACATCCAGGAAAGTTTTCTTTTCATCGTATAGTCATCATTGTTGAGCCATTGCCGGTTCAGGGAGAATCTCACCCACGTTGCGCTCAGGGCGACGCGGTATAAAGGAGACAATCCAGGCAACCAGTGAGAGAAGCGATCGGAAAATAAATTTCACCGAAGGCGGCGCGAACTCCGCGAGGTGGCGATAGCCACGGAACCCCAGTTTTAAAATGTCCAGCATACTTTCCAGCGGTTTATCTTCCGGGAAGCTGTCTTGCCACAGCGCCCAGGTATCAGCGCGAGCAAAGGTACACTGAACAAAATCAATGTGCTGGCGAGTCGGCATCGGCAGCAGTTGCAGACCCACTTCGCTGCCCATTACGCGGGTAACCAGCATCGGGAAGGCAAATTCTTGCTGACCCCGTTTGAGCAGCAAATTGACCTTTTGACCTTCCAGAACCTGTCCATCCCCGTTGATTTTCAGCCCTACGCCGCCGTCAGAGAAGTCGTGCAGCGTACAGGAGAACAGGTGCCCATCTTCGCGGGCAATCGCCGCAGGCATTTTCATCTCGACGCGGTGGGAACGGCGCACCTGTTTACTTTCAACAGAGACTGCCACGGCCCCGCCCAGAATAATCAGGTTGTAGAACACCCACACGATACTGACCCACACGGTCAGGACTTCATTCGCCGGACCGGTGAAGTGACGCCAGATACCGACGGCGATCCCCACCAGGTTCAGGATAACCAGGTATAAGTACGGACGGGAAATCACCCAGTCGACGTACTCTTCTTTCACCAGGCCGCCTTTCGCCGTCACGTTGAAGGTCCCGATTTTCGGGTTAATCAGCGCCACGATGGTTGGCGGAGCGATATACCAGGCCAGAACGGTTTCGTAAATTTCACTCCAGAAGGAGTGGCGATATTTGCCCTGAATTTTCGAGTTGGTCAGGCTGGCGTGAATCATATGCGGCAGAACGAACAGCGCAATCATCAGCGCCGGCGCGTAAATGATATAAGCGTGCAGCAGCAGGAACGCCAGCGGTGCCGTCAGGAAGATAAGACGCGGTACGCCGGATAAGAAGTGCAGCATGGCGTTGGCATAACAGATACGCTGCGACCACTTCAGCCCTTTACCAAACAGCGGGTTATCCATACGGAAAATTTGCACCATCCCGCGCGCCCAGCGAATACGCTGGCCGATGTGCGCTGACAGGCTTTCCGTTGCCAGACCTGCCGCCTGCGGTATACGCATGTAGGCCGATGTGTAGCCCCGACGGTGCAGACGCAGCGAGGTGTGCGCATCTTCTGTCACCGTTTCGACGGCAATCCCACCCACTTCATCCAGCGGTCCACGGCGGATGACCGCACAGGAACCACAGAAGAACGTCGCATCCCACATATCGTTCCCGTCCTGCACCAGGCCGTAGAACAGCGTGCCTTCGTTCGGGGTCTTACGGAAACGACCGAGGTTACGTTCGAACGGATCGGGAGAGAAGAAGTGGTGCGGGGTCTGCATCACGCCGAGCTTTTTATCTTTAAGGAACCAGCCCACCGTCATTTGCAGGAAGGAGCGCGTCGGCACGTGGTCACAGTCGAAGATAGAGACCAAATCCCCTTTCGCCAGCTTCAGTGCGTTGTTGATGTTGCCCGCTTTCGCATGTTCATGCGTGGTACGCGCGACATACTCCACACCGACATCTTTGGCGAACTGGCGGAACTCATCGCGACCGCCATCATCCAGAATCCAGATTTTGAGCTTGTCTTTCGGCCAGTCGATACCCAACGACGCATAGACGGTGTTTTTCACTACGCTCAGGTCTTCGTTGTAGGTCGGGACAAAGATGTCGACAGACGGCCACAGGGCCATGTCTTTCGGCAGTGGCACCGGCTGGCGGTTAAGCGGCCAAATGACCTGGAAGTAACCGAGCACCAGTACGACCCAGGCGTAGGTTTCCGCAAACAGCAGCGTCAGGCCGCAGACCAGGCTCACCGGGTCATTCCAGTTCAGCGTTGAGGTATAGCGCCACCAGATATAACGACAGGATACCGTAAGCGACAGCACCACCAGCATCAGCGCGGAGAAACGCCCTGGCATCCGGCGAACAATCAGCGCAATGCCCCACAGCAGCAACAGGAAGATAAACTGCGAAATCGGGTTAAACGGCTGCGTGACGCAGATCAGCGCCAGCAGTAACGAACAGAACACCACGGTGCCGAGAATGAATTTTCGCACTTTCGGGTGAACGTGAGTCAGCTCTTTTTTGTGGTCCAGATGCGCCGTTTTGGTGCTCATTCTTTCAGGCAGATCGTCCATCCACTTATGGTAACGACCGCGCGCGCCGGACATGGCTTTCAGCCCTTTCCAGTTGAAGCTCTTTTTCTCCGCGACAGGAAGCGTCAACACCAGCCACAGGCTTTGCAGAACATAGCGGACAGGATCGAGCGGACGCGGACGGTGCGCGTTGATATGCGGGTACAGTTCATTGTAGTTGGCGCGGATACGCTGCCAGCGTGGGTGTTCAAGTGGGATAAACAGCCATGCAAGGGCAACCCAGATGCAACCCATGGTGGCACCCAGCCATGACGCTTTGTGGCGACGATAATCCATATACCGCGCACGCAGACGCGCCCCCGCTTCCGGTGCCAGCAAGAGGGCGGTAAGACGTATCATGAGCACTGCTCCATGCCCGGACGGATCCCGGCGTAATGCATCAGACACCAGTTCGCAAGCGTGACCACTTCTTCTGCCGCTAAAGAATCGCTTCGGTATTCGCCGAGCGGTTGCTTGGCTGCCAGACACTCAGCCACGGATTCATCACGGTGGATAACCACCGGCAGCATACGAGGCTGGCTCTGTAACCAAACTCGATAAATATCGTCCTGAATATGGCTGCCAATGCGTAAGTCGTTGATCAGGATATGACCGTGTTTCGGCAGAACCTGCTGATGCAAACGGATATGCGCATTCGCATCCGGATTCACCACCGTCAGCATATGGTTGCAGGCTTCAATCAGCGGCTGCATCCACGGCTGAACATCATGGGGTAAATCGATAAGCACCCAATGGTTCGGACGCTTTTGATCGAGGGCCTGCACAATGTCCACAGCCTGATTTAGTGCCGGCGCCAAAACCTGTACGTTTAAACGTTCTGTTACAGAAAGCTGACCAAACGGGAGAAAATCGACCTGAGAGGTATACCGCAGCCCGGCATCACGCCAATCTTTGCCGTCTAAAAGCGCACGCACCCAGCCATCGCGATTCGCAATGTTATCATTGAAAAAGTAGCGCAGCATGTTATCCGGGCACGCATCGATAATGATGACCGTCTCGCCCAGAGACTGTAATGCCCAGCCAAGTGCGGCAGTCAGAGACGTCGTTCCAGTGCCGCCTCGCAGACCCTGTAATCCCAAAATGGCCATTCAGGCTTCCTTATTTTTGTTCCGCCAGCTCGGCCAGCAAAGGCCAGCGCTTTAATGCCGCGGCTAGATGCTCGCGTTGGGAAATATCGGTATAATCTATTTCGGGCAAAGAGAATGCCCGGCTTAAAGCCAAAAAATCATTTTGGAAGGTGTAACCAGGCGTTGATTCTGACGCTGTCCGGTTTTCATTTTCAGACATTTCTTTTGAACCTTTATCGGACATTTCGTGGATAAGCGTATCGGACATTTCTTTGGTTCAAGAAACTAAAACACGAGTTCATCAGTTAGATACACTATGTCCGAACAGAAAATGGGTTCACATGCTAAATCTGTTACTCTTTAATTTCAATGTTAGGTTTAATCTGAGAGTTTTGCTAGTAAACTAATACACAGTCAAACTTGCACACGAGGGACACCGTGGACCCTGTATTTTCACTTGGAATCCAGTCCTTATGGGACGAAGTTAGCCATATGCCTCTGGGTGGTGTTTGGTGGATCAATGTTGAACGTCGTGAAGACGCCGTGAGCCTGTTGAATCAGACGATTGCTGCGCAGAATTCTGATGCAAAAGTCGCCGCGATTACGATGGGAGAAAAACCGCAGAAGATAGTAAAATTAAATGGATCTCACGGTCCTGAAAAAATACGCCTTTTCAACATGCCAAAAAATGAAAATGGTCTATACTCGTTGCGCCAGGATCTGCTTTGCTCTATTGATCCGGCAAACCATATATTTATGTTGCTGTGTTCAGATAACGCCTGGCAGAATATTCCACCAGAACGCATAAAGAAATGGTTGAATAGCGCCCAGCGTTGGGCTAAATACTACCGTTGCTCGTTGCTTATTCTTAATCCAGGTAACAATACTGACGCACAACTTTCGCTATTACTGGCCGAGTATCGCTCGCTTTCCGGTTTAGCAAGCCTTCGTTTCCTGGGCGACAGTCATCTTTTGGATATTGCATTCTGGGCTAACGAAAAAGGTGTCAGTGCACGCCAACAGCTTCAGGTTAACTATATCGGTAAAACCTGGCAATTGGCCGAACGCGAAGAAACTGTGGTTCAACCGCGCAGCGATGAAAAAGATGTACTGAGCACCAAAAGTGCCCTCGAAGGCGCTCCGCCGCTGTCAGAACACTGGTCAGTCTTTGATACCAACGATGCGGTGTTTAACGCCGCGCGTACGGCTCAGGCTGCCACTGTGATTTTCACCGTCGAACAAACCAGCCAGATTGAACAACTCGCCCACGACATCCACTCGCTGCGTCGTCAACGCGGCAGCGCGATGAAAATTGTGGTGCGCGAAATCACCGCCAGCCTGCGAGCAACGGACGAACGTCTACTGCTGGGCTGCGGCGCGAATCTGGTTGTGCCATGGAATACGCCGCTGTCCCGCTGCCTGACGCTGGTCGAAAGCGTGCAGAAGCAGCAGTTCCAACGCCACGTGCCGGACGAAATCAGCACGCTGCTGTCGATGACCCAGCCGCTGAAACTTCGTGGCTATCAGAAGTGGGATATCTTCTGCAAAGCGGTACACAATATTATGAATAACCCGCTGCTGCCTGCCGATAACAAAGGTGTGATGGTAGCGTTGCGGCCAGTGCCGGGCCTGCGCGTGGAACAAGCGTTAACGCTGTGCCGCCCGAACCGCCTCGGCGACATCATGACCATTGGCGATAACCGCTTGGTGATGTTCCTGACCTTTTGTCGCATAAACGATTTGGATACGGCGCTGAACCACATCTTCCCGTTACCAACGGCCGATATTTTCTCGAACCGCATGATTTGGTTTGAAGATAAGCAGATTACGGCAGAAATCGTGGAAATGCGGGCGGTCACCGCCGATCGCTGGAATGCACCATTACCGATGACCACCGACAAAACGCCGGTGGTGAATGCCGTCCACGACGGGCACAGCTGGCGTCGTTACCCTAAACCTCATCGTCTTACCGACGCACAAGGAGGACAACCTCAATGATGTCAATTAGCGATATTATTCAGCTGGTTGTGCTGTGCGCATTGATTTTTTTCCCTCTGGGATACATGGCGCGTCACTTTCTGCGCCGCATTGAAACAACCTTCAGGTTGATGTTTTTTAGACCCCGTTATGTAAAACCGGCAGGCACACTGCGCCGGTCAGATTTCGTCAAGGCAAAGCAAAACGATGACTAACCCTACTCAAACCGCCGTCTCCTCATCGCCATTTTGGCAATACTGGCGCGGCCTTTCTGGATGGAACTTCTACTTTTTAGCGAAGTTTGGCCTGCTGTGGGCGGGATATCTTAATTTCCACGCCATGCAGAACCTGGTCTTTATGGCCTTTCTGCTGCTGCCTATTCCGAACAGAAAACTGCACAAAATCCGCCACTGGATTGCCATCCCCATAGGTTTTGCGCTGTTCTGGCACGATACCTGGCTGCCTGGCCCGGAAAGTATCATAAGCCAGGGATCGGAAGTCGCGGGCTTCAGCATGGGCTACGTTATCGACCTGGTGACGCGCTTTATTAACTGGCAGATGGTCGGTCTGTTCTTCGTCCTGCTGGTTGCCTGGATGTTCTTGACCCAATGGCTGCGCATCACGGTCTTCACCGTGGTCATCATGGTGTGGCTGAACCTCATTACCGTTGTCGGCCCGAACTTCTCGCTGTTCCCTGGCGGTCAGGCGACCGGTACGGTCACCACCACGGGCGGCACCGCGGCGGCAACCGTCGCCACGGCCGATGCGAAACCTGTTGTCGGCGATATTCCGGCACAAACTGCACCGCCGACGTCAGCGAACCTGAATGCCTGGCTTTCCAGCTTCTATGCTGCGGAGCAGAAGCGTCAGACTACGTTCCCTACGTCCCTGCCGGCAGATGCACAGCCGTTCGAACTGCTGGTTATCAATATCTGCTCCCTCTCATGGGATGACATTGAAGCCGCAGGTCTGATGCAGCATCCGCTGTGGTCGCACTTTGATATCGTGTTCAAACACTTTAACTCTGCCACCTCTTACAGCGGCCCGGCGGCGATTCGTCTGCTGCGCGCCAGCTGCGGTCAGCCTTCGCACACCAATCTTTACTCGCCGGCAGGCAAGCAGTGCTACCTGTTTGATAACCTGGCGGCGCTGGGCTTCAAAACGCAGCTGATGCTCGGCCACAACGGCGTGTTCGGTGACTTCCTGAAAGAGATGCGTAACTACGGTGATATCCAGGCGCCGCTGATGGACCAAAAAGGCCTGAAGCAGAGCCTGGTGGCGTTTGACGGTTCGCCGGTCTACGACGAACTCGACCAGCTTCACCGTTGGAATGAAAGCGAGCTGAAAGAACCGGGTACACGAACGGCGACGTTCTATAACATCCTGCCACTGCACGACGGGAACCACTTCCCGGGTCAGAGCAAAACGGCTGACTACAAAGTCCGTGCGCAGACGATGTTTGATGAGCTGGATACCTTCTTTACAGAGCTGGAAAAATCGGGTCGTAAAGTGATGGTCGTTATCGTGCCTGAACACGGTGGCGCGCTGAAAGGCGATAAAATGCAGGTGTCTGGTCTGCGTGATATCCCAAGCCCGAACATCACCAACGTCCCGACAGCGGTGAAATTCTTCGGCATGAAGGCACCGCATGAAGGTGCACCGATTGAAATCGATCAGCCAAGCAGCCTGCTGGCGGTATCGGAACTGGTGTCCCGCGCCGTCGACGGCAAGATGTTCACCGCGGACAGCGTGAACTGGGAAGAATTGACCAAAGGTCTGCCGCAGACGGCACCGGTGTCGGAGAACTCCAACGCCATCGTGATTCAGTACCAGAACAAACCGTACGTGAAACTCAACGGCGGCGACTGGGTACCTTACCCGCAGTAATCGCCAGCCACAAAAAAACCGCTCATCGAGCGGTTTTTTTTATGCCTGCAGGCCAGATAATCAGGCCAGTGGTTTTTCACCGTTTTCATCCTGGTCAACGGCAAAGCATGCCACCAGTTGTCCACCGTAGTCTTTAAGCTGGGGCTGCAACTGAGTGCAGGGGCCAAAGCGACGACGACAGCGGGCATTAAAGGCACAGCCCGGTGGCGGATTGAGCGGGCTCGGCAGTTCGCCGGTCAGCTTGATACGCTCGCGACGGTCATCCGGGTTCAGACGCGGCGTCGCCGACAGCAGCGCCTGGGTGTACGGGTGGCGCGGATTATTGAAAATCTGGTCCTTGCTGCCCTTCTCCACACAGCGACCGAGGTACATCACCATCACTTCGTCAGCGATGTGTTCCACCACCGACAGGTCGTGAGAGATGAACACATACGACAGCCCCATGTCCTGCTGCAAATCCATCATCAGGTTCAGCACCTGCGCACGCACGGAAACGTCGAGTGCAGAAACCGGCTCATCGGCAATCACCACGTCCGGGTCCAGCATCAGGCCGCGGGCAATGGCAATACGCTGGCGCTGACCGCCGGAGAACATGTGCGGATAGCGGTCGTAATGCTCGGTTTTCAGGCCAACTTTGGCCATCATTTCCAGCACTTTCGCCTTGCGCTCCGCTTTGTTCAGCGTGGTGTTAATTTGCAACGGCTCTTCGAGGATCTGGCTGACTTTCTTACGCGGGTTCAGCGATCCGTACGGGTTCTGGAACACAATCTGGATTTTCTGGCGACGTAGCTTTTCCGCGGTGGCGTCGGGTTGAAGCAGATCCTGGCCCTGATAGTACAGCTCACCGCCGGTCGGGACTTCGATCATCGTTAGCAGGCGGCCGAGCGTGGATTTCCCACAGCCGGACTCCCCCACCACCGCCAGCGTTTTACCGCGTTCGAGGGTGAACGATACGCCGTCGAGGGCTTTCACCAGGCGTTCTGGGGCAAAAAAGCCCTTCCTCACCGGGTAGTGTTTTTTCAGGTCGATAGCCTGCAACAACGGCTGTTGCGAGGTGGCCTCAGGCGTACTCATAATGTTGGCCTCCCGGCATCATCGAGGGGGTAATGGCATTTGGACTGACGACCGCCGTCGACGGCATTCAGTTCCGGTTCTTCAGCACGACATCTGTCGGTAGCATACGGGCAGCGCGGGTTGAGCAGGCAGCCGTTCGGGCGGTCATACTTGCCCGGAACGACGCCCGGCAACGAGGCCAGACGCGCTTTATCCTGCGCAAACTCCGGCAGCGCACGCAGCAGTGCCTGAGTGTACGGGTGACGCGGCGCGCGGAAGATATCCTGCGCGGCCCCAGTTTCCACCACCTGGCCTGCGTACATCACGATGATTTTGTGTGCCGCTTCTGCCACCAGCGCCAGGTCGTGCGTAATCAGCACCAGCGCCATGTTCTCTTTCTGCTGCAGCTCCAGCAGCAGCTCGATGATTTGCGCCTGAATGGTGACATCCAGTGCGGTAGTTGGTTCATCGGCAATCAGCAGCTTTGGCCGACAGGCAATCGCCATCGCAATCATCACGCGCTGGCTCATCCCACCGGAGAGCTGGTGCGGATAAACATCCAGACGCGAAGCCGCATCAGGAATGCCCACCAGGTTCAGCAGGTCGATAGCCCGCTGACGACGCGTTTTCTTGTTACCGCCCTGATGCACCTTAATCGCTTCCATAATCTGGAAACCGACGGTGTAGCACGGGTTGAGGCTGGTCATCGGATCCTGGAAAATCATTGCCACTTCCGCGCCCACCAGTTGGCGGCGTTCTTTTTCGGAAATGCGCTTCAGGTCGCGACCGTTAAACTCCAGTTTTTCCGCCATCACGCGGCCGGGGTAATCAATCAGTCCCATGATCGCCAGCGAGCTGACGGATTTACCGGAACCAGATTCCCCAACGATGCCGACCACTTCGCCCTGCTTTACGCTATAGCTGATGCGGTCCACGGCGCGAAATGGGGTGCCAACGTCTCCGAAGTGCACCGATAATTTATCTACATTTAATAACGCCATCTCGTGCCTCTTACTGCTTCAGTTTGGGATCCAGCGCGTCACGCAGACCGTCGCCCATCAGGTTAAATGCCAGCACCGTAAGCAGGATCGCCAGACCCGGGAAGGTCACGACCCACCAGGCGCTTTGCGCGAACTGCAACACGTCGGAGAGCATGGTGCCCCACTCCGGTGTTGGCGGCTGCGCACCCATGCCAAGGAAGCCAAGAGCGGCCATATCGAGAATGGCGTTCGAGAAACCGAGCGACGCCTGAACAATCAGCGGCGCAAGACAGTTTGGGAGAATGTTGACGAACATCTGACGCATTGCGCCCGCACCCGCCACACGAGAAGCGGTTACGTAGTCGCGATTGACCTCCACCATTACTGCCGCACGGGTTAATCGCACGTAGTGAGGCAGGGCCACAAAGGTTAGCGCCAACGCAGCGTTACCGATGGACGGACCGAAAATCGCCACCAGTACCAGAGCCAGCAGCAGGCTTGGCAGGGCCAGCATGATGTCGACGATGCGCATGATGATGTTATCAATGATGCCGCCGAAATAGCCTGCCACCAGCCCGAGCACGACGCCCAGAACCAGCGACAGCACCACCACCAGACAGCCCACCAGCAGCGACAGTCGCGCACCGTACATTAAGCGTGACAGCACGTCGCGACCGACATCGTCAGTGCCGAGCAGATGCGACAGCGTGCCGCCTTCCTGCCAGAACGGTGGCGCCAGCAGCGAATCACGGAACTGATCCGCCGGGTTATACGGCGAGAGGACGTTGGCGAAAATAGCGATGAGCATAACCACCACCACATACACCAGACCAACAACCGCCCCTTTATTACGTTTGAAATAGTGCCAGAACTCCTGCAATGGGGTCATTGGCACCGGTGCAGCAACTTTATTTTCAGTGACTTGTGACATGATGGCCCCTTACTTCCTATGACGAATACGCGGGTTCACCACGCCGTACAGCAGGTCGACCAGCAGGTTAACGAGGATAATCATCGTCGCAACCAGCAGGACCCCGCCTTGCACAACCGGATAATCACGGCGCTGCAGGGCATCAATCAGCCAGCGCCCAAGGCCCGGCCAGGAGAAGATCGTTTCGGTCAGAATCGCACCCGCCAGCAGCGTGCCGACCTGCAGACCGATAACCGTCACTACCGGCAGCATGGCATTACGCAGCGCATGCACAATGATGACGCGCATCCGAGTCAGGCCCTTCGCACGCGCGGTACGGATATAGTCTTCGCCCAGCACTTCCAGCATCGCCGAACGGGTCATACGCACGATGACCGCCAGAGGAATGGTGCCGAGCACCACCGCAGGCAGCACCATGTGCGCCAGAGCATCGATGAAGTTACCCGGTTCGCCCCAGATGGCGGTATCAATCAACATGAAGCCGGTTAACGGCAGCGTGTCATCGAGGAACACCGAATCGCTAATACGCCCGGAGACCGGCGCCAGATTCAGCTGTACCGACACCAGCATGATGAGCATCATGCCCCACCAGAAAATCGGCATTGAGTAGCCGGTCAGCGCGAGGCCAACGGCGGTGTGATCGAAGATGGAACCGCGCTTAACCGCCGCCAGCACGCCGACGGGAATGCCCACCGCAACAGCGAAAATCATTGCGCAGACGCCAAGTTCCAGCGTGGCTTTAAAGCGCGGTACGAATTCGTCCCATACCGGCAGACGGCTCTTCAGCGAGATCCCTAAATCGCCGTGAAGTACGCCCCAGATATAATGGAGATACTGTTGCCACATTGGCTTATCAAGGCCCATGGCAGCCAGAAGCTGTGCGTGACGCTCAGGGGAAATACCGCGCTCACCGGCCATTATCATCACCGGGTCACCGGGGATCATATGGACAAAGGCAAAGGTCAGCAGGGTAATACCGATAAAGGTCGGGATAACTAATCCCAGACGTCGGAGGATGAACTGCAACATAACCCGGATTCTCTCTCATGACGTTCTGCCTGGCGACAGCACGTCTGTATTGCTCACAACTGCCGGGTGGCGCTGCGCTTACCCGGCCTACATTCGTAGGCCCGTGCAGGCGCAGCGTCGCCGGGCATAGAGGGGCACTCGCGTACCCCTTACATTTTTAATTATTCGATGGAGACGTTTTCGAAGTGGTGCTTACCTAATGGATCAACCACATAGCCTTTGACTTCTTTACGCACTGGCTCGTACACGGTGGAGTGAGCGATGATCAGCGCTGGAGCCTGGTCATGCATCACTACCTGAGCCTGTTTGTACAGTTCAATACGCTTGTTGTGATCTTCAGCCGCACGAGCAGGTTGAATCAGGTCTTCAAACGGCTTGTAGCACCAGCGAGAATAGTTAGAACCGTCTTTCGCCGCAGCACAGCTGAACAGGGTCGCGAAGAAGTTATCCGGATCCCCATTGTCGCCGGTCCAGCCCATCATGACGGTCTGGTGCTCGCCCGCTTTGGCGCGTTTCAGATACTCGCCCCACTCGTAGGTCACGATGTTGGCTTTCACGCCTACTTTCGCCCAGTCAGCCTGAATCATCTCAGCCATACGGCGAGCGTTCGGGTTGTACGGACGCTGTACCGGCATCGCCCACAGGTCAATGCTGAAACCATCCGCATGGCCAGACTCTTTCAGCAACGCTTTGGCTTTTTCCGGATCGTAGGTGTAATCCTTCACATCGTCGTTATAGCCCCACATGGTTGGTGGGATCAGGTTCTTGGCAGCAACGCCCGCGCCCTGATAAACGGCTTTAATAATTGCCTCTTTGTTCACCGCGTACGTCAGCGCCTGACGAACTTTCACGTCATCCAGCGGTTTCTTCTCGGTGTTAAAGGAGAGGTAGCCCACGTTCAGGCCAGCCTGCGACAGCAGGTTGATGTTTTTGTCCTGCTTCATGCGAGCGATGTCAGCCGGGTTCGGGTACGGCATCACCTGGCATTCGTTTTTCTGCAGTTTGGCGTAACGGACGGACGCATCTGGGGTGATAGAGAACACCAGGCGGTCGATCTGCGGTTTGGTACCCCAGTAGCCCGGGAACGCTTTGTACAGAATACGGGAGTCTTTCTGGTACTGCAGCAGCTGGAATGGACCGGTACCGATTGGGTTCAGGTCGATTTTCTCCGGCGTGCCGGCTTTCAGCATGTTGTCTGCGTACTCTTTTGACAGAATCGATGCAAAGTCCATCGCCAGGTCGGCGAGGAACGGTGCTTCTGGACGCGTCAGCACGAACTGAACGGTATTATCGTCCACTTTCTTCACTTCGCTAATCAGGTCCGGCAGGCCCATGCCTTCAAAGTATTCATAGCTGCCGCCAGACACTTTGTGGTACGGGTTTTTGTCGTTTTTCTGACGGTCGAAGGAGAACACGACGTCATCGGCGTTGAAGTCACGCGTCGGTTTGAAATCTTTGTTGTCCTGCCACTTCACGCCTGGGCGCAGGTGGAAGGTGTAGGTTTTGCCGTCGGCGCTGACATCCCACTTCTCTGCCAGACCTGGGATAATTTCCGTGGTGCCGGTTTTGAATTCAACCAGGCGGTTGTAGATAGGCACGGAGCTTGCGTCATAAGTCGTACCAGAGGTGAACAGCTGTGGGTTAAAGCCTTCCGGCGAGCCTTCAGAACAGTAAACCAGGGTTTTGGCCTGCACGCTTGCCGCCACAGTCAAGGCCACAAGGCTAAGACCAAGCTTCAGCATCCCTGACTTTTTCAAGGAAATACTCATTATTCTGCTCCAAATGTGATGTTTGTTTGTTGTGTTTTCCGCCAGACCTTTATTTGTTTTTTAACCGGTCTGTTCGGTAGTGCCCGAAGGCGTTAAAAGGGTTGGAGATTCCTTTCAGAAGAGCGACTGAGTAGCAGCGCAGATTCTCCCTGAAATGCCCCTCATGCCCTACAATCTGTCAACAGAATGTGCAAACGTCAATACAGGTAACCGGGATTTACATCAACGGTGAGAATCCTCAGACAAAGATTAAAAAAACTTCTGAAGGGTATTCTCAGCAGGGAAATTTATGCTACGCGCTTAACAGCAGCACAATCATCTTCACACCTTGCAATAACCAGTGATTAACAATTGTGCGAATTGCTGAAAATTTCTGGCGAAATGGCGATAATCTGAGCGATTAATAGCGTGAACGTTAAAACGCACAGGCGAAAATGCTGAGGTTATCCATTAGTAACGCAAGAAAAAGGCTAACCAAATATAAAAAAATACAATGGAAAATGTCACAAAACGGTTATCTGACGATGCGAAGAGAGGATGGTGAGGATTTTTGACGGTTATGGTGCGAGTGTAGAGAAAGCAGGTTCATTCAAAAACAGCAGAGGAATATAGAGCATGACTTCACATCCACTACGTCAGGTTATCGAGGCATGTGATAAGGCGATATCGGCAAAAGATTACGACGCCCTGATGGTGCATTATGCGGAAGATGCCGCTCTGGTGGTGAAACCCGGGATGACCGTTCAGGGCAAAGAGGCAATTCGCAAAGCCTTCATCGCGATCGCAGACTATTTTCAGGGCCAGCTGGTTGTTGAGCAGGGTGAAATGCAGGTCATCGAGGGGGCGGGTAATGCGCTGGTCATTATGGAAACCAGGCTGCGTTTTCCGGGCGGCGACGGAGCCTCTGTCGAAATCACCCGCCGTGCGACTTACGTATTCCGCCAGGAAGACAACGGACGCTGGCTATGCACGATTGATAATTCGTATGGCACGGAGCTGTTGGGGTAATTCATTGCCGGGTGGTACTTCGCTTGCACGGGCCTACAAACCCCGGAACGCCCGTAGGTCCGGTCAGCGCAGCGCCACCGGGCAAAAAACACGAGACGTAAAAAAACCGCTCAAAAGAGCGGTTTTTTCGAATGTGGTCGGCGAGAGAGGATAACTCGCCACTGCGTGGCTCGCCCTTCGGGCCGTTGCTGAAGCAACGTTGTCTCGCTTCGCTCGGCTCAAACCTCCTTCCCCGGAGCTTCTTCATCCTCTCCGGGCTACAGACGTAAAAAAACCGCTCAAAAGAGCGGTTTTTTCGAATGTGGTCGGCGAGAGAGGATTCGAACCTCCGACCCACTGGTCCCAAACCAGTTGCGCTACCAAGCTGCGCTACTCGCCGATGCGGGCCGAATGTTACTGCTGCGATTCGACCCCGTCAATCCCTTTTCAGCAAAAGCCTTGTTGATCGGCGAGAAACTCGCCGTCTCATTACTGACTTTTAGCCGGGACGTGACACCAGTTGTTATTCTCGTTAATCCCGCCGTCTGGCGAAGTGTATCCGAGGCAACCCATGATGGTGTCATACAATTCCACGTGACGACGCGGTACCTTCATGTCAGCTTCCTTTTTCAGCTGCGTAAACGCCTGCTGATGCGCCGGGTTTTCCAGATACTTATCAGACATCCATACCAGCATCGGCACACGGAACTGCTCAGGCGGAGCTAGCATGCGCGGCGTACCGTGCAGGTGCTCTTTCTCGTTGATCGACTCACCGTGGTCGGCAGCATAGAAGACGATGGCCTTCTTGTCGCGCAGCTGATCCAGTACGTCGCTGATAAAGGTATCAACGTACAGCACCGAGTTGTCATAGGCATTGATCATCTCCTTCTTACTGCATTCGTCGTTGATACCAACGCACTCCGGCTGCCATTTTGCAAAATCGCGGGTGTAGCGCTGGTAGTAACTCCAGTGCGAGCCCTTGGTGTGCAGGATGATCAAATGCTTGCCGTTCGGATGGTTTTCCAGCGACTGCGCAATTTCCGGCAGCAGCAGTTTGTCAGCCACGTCTTTGCCACGGTTACGCGGCTCGGCGCCAATCTGCTCGCGATAAGCAATGTTGTCAGCCATGGTGTTGCTGTAGAACCAGATTTCACTCTGCATGGCGAACAGGTCTGAGCTAAAGCCCAGCTGTTTCAGCACCGCAAACACGTTCTGCTCCTTCAGCGTACGCTGAGGGTTATCCTCTGCCCCGCCCTCGCGTACAAACATGCAGCGCAGTGAAAGCTTGGTGGCCGTGTCGCAGGACGTGCCGCGATAGGCGACCAGGTTTTTCTCTTGCGACAGCTTCGGTGTGGTATTGCGGTCATAGCCCAGAATGCCCATGTGATCCCAGCGGGTGGTTTCGCCGATGATAAACACCACGTAGGTATCATCCAGATCCTTGCCCGGTGCCACATAAGTGTATTTTTTCGCCGGGTTAATCAGAGAACGACTGTCAGAGGATTCATCGACCTGCGCCCAGGCGTACAGGCCCAGCGCGGATACCCAGTTCGATGGCAAATAGGAATTGGCAATGATGCCGCCGTAACTCGGCGCATCGCCCTGAGACGTTTTCTCGACCTGTTTTTGGTGACGATCCATTAATCGGATCGGGGCCCAGACCAACAGGCCAGCCATCACCACTACGGCGATATTACGCACGCGCTGCCCGCGAGTACGCAGTTGGCGTTGCAGCGTATAACGGCAACGGTTGCTCCAGATGAAGAATAGCGGCGGGAGGCTCGCCAGTACCGTCCACATCATCAGGCCACGCCCGACGACTTCTTTAGACAGGTCAACGTCGGTGGTCATCACTGACGCCACGATACCGTAGCCAATCACCACGTTCATAAAGGTCATGTAGTAGCTGGCGGCAACGGAAATAATGACCACCAGCGAGGTCAGAATCTGCCACGGACGGCGGCCCAGAATGGAGATCAGACGTAACAAACAGAACGTGACCAGTACCGAGCCGCAGAGTTCGATGATGGCAAAAATGCCATTCACTACGCTGGGATTTTCAAGATAGCCCATCAGCCGTCGCACTAATACCGCGCCGTTAAGGAACAGACCGATATACAAGGCGATGAACAGGCACAACCGCTGTTGTGTTAAAGATTTAATATAATTCATGCAAACAAACCCTGGGAAAAGGGGCACAAAAAACCGACTTAGCTATCGGCAAGACAGTAAGTAGATTAAGGAATCGCGTAAGGAACAGTTATCAGAAACGTCTATAAGCGCAGTGAGTAGACCATAGCGCAGAGAAAAAGTGTCGTCAGGAAGTGTGATCCGGGCAATATTTACAAAAATAATGGCCCGGATCGAAAGATTTATGGCAGGAATGTGTTACCGGCAGGGATTATGCCGTTCAATATCAGGCATGAGCCTCTTCAAACACTTCACGATTTGGCTGACGAATGGTGGTCGACAGCGCCAGAGACAGAATCAGCAGCGCGAAGATGACGCAGAAGGTCACGTAGAAGCCGCCGAACAGGGACGCAATGATCGAACCGCAGATGCTACCAATCCCGAAGCCGAGATAAATCACGCCGTAGTTTTTCGCCAGATTGTTCAGGCCGAAGAACTCGCTCACCAGCGACGGGAACACGGTGATGGTGCCGCCGAAGTTGAAGGCCACGCAGGCAATCGCTGCGAAGAAGGTCATCGCATTCAGCGGAGCAAACAGCAGCGCCGCCATGCCGACCAGGGAAATCACCTGACCGATGGTGATAACACGGATACGGGCAATTTTGTCGGACAGAATACCGAGCACCAGGCGGCCACTCAGGTTGGCGATGGAAATCACGGTGACCGCGTTCGCCGCCGTCATCACGTCCAGATGCACCATGCCCTGGGCAATATCTTTCGCCACGCCAATCACGTACAGACCGCTCATGCAGGCCGTCAGGAACATCACCGCCAGCATCCAGTACTGTGGTTTACGCATTGACTGTGCCAGGCTGAAGTCGTTCTCTACCACGCCGTTGGTGGTTTTAACTTCCTGCAGCGGCGCGTCTTTCATCAACGTTGCACCGAACACAATCATCACCAGCACAATCGCGCCCCAGATGATAAAGGTTTTTTCCAGGCCGACGCTCGCCAGCAGCTGGCTGTCGATGAATTTGAAGCCCAGGCTACCCAGGCCATACGCGCCAATGGAAAACGCGGAAATCAGCCCTTTACGCTCCGGGAACCATTTCACGCAGTTCGACAGCGTCAGCAGATAACCTGCCCCGTCCGCCAGACCAACCAGCACCCCGGCGCTCAGCCACAGCATCATCAGATTATTAGCATGCGCAGTGAGGAAGAAGCCCAGGCCGAGCAGGATCCCGGAGGCCATGGTGACGCGCTTCACGCCAAAACGCTCTTGCAGTTTACCGGCTACGGACGAGGAAATCGCCAGGCCGAGGCTTAACAGACCGAAGGAAAACGCGACCTGGCTGATAGGCTCATCGAGCTTGGCGGACAGCGCGCCGTTAAACAGGCTCCAGGTGTAAACCGAACCGAGTGCAAATTGGGTGATGATGGTTCCAACCAGCGTCAGCCAGCGGGTAGAAGGACGGATTGCAGTATTCATGGGCGTATATGCCTTATCAAAATTAACTGCAGCTAAAATAACGAAGTGCATTTCAGGCAGGGTTAAAAAAGGCATGAACTGCCGTCAGTGCGGAATGAAATGCACTGAGAGGAGAATGAATGACATTGCCAAAATAAAAACGAGGGAAAAGTTAGTGTTAACTATCACGGCAGAGCGCGTAAACACTGTGAATAAATGGAGCTGAACATGTGTTTATGACGATAACAGCATGTTAAAAACGGGCGCTCAATCCCATGATGTAAAGATAATTGGCCCCTTCACTCATATTATCGGCCTGGGACAGTGATGCATACGCCGCCACGTGCTGATTAAGCAGCATATCGGCGCCCACGGTCACATCGACCCAATTTCCGTCCTGCGTGGATGTCGGGGTGCGGTTCAGGCCCGATTGCGACTTCCATTGATTATCACCAAACTGCTGGTTGTAGCTGATTTGTGCCCACGGATGCACACCCCACAGTGGCTGCGAGTCGAGGCGCCAGCCCAGTGTGCTGCTGCTGGCATGCCACATCGGGTCGGTCAGCGCCGTAGTGCTGGTCCCGCTGTCGCCAAATTCATTCCAGGTCGATGTGGCAGACCCATCATAATGCCAGCTCGCCACCGGCCCGGTGGTGAACAACGCGCTCAGCGGAATATTCCAGACCATGCTCAGCGTGCGGGTCACATCCAGCGGGGTATCATCAGGTAGATTCATCGCCATACCCGGCTGAACTTGCGTCGCGCTGATGCGTTCCGCCAGAATGTCGTCATAACGCGGTTGGTGATCGCTATCCCAGGTATAGCGTTCCGGCATATTACTTTGTGGGTCAGTAACGATATATTCCTGTTGCCAGGCGAAAGCTGATGTCGCAAGAGACATCCACACAAAAACAGATGCCGGGTAGAGACCACCCCGGTAGCCATTGCATCTTTTAATCATCATTTGGCGACTCCGAAAGAGCCGAATCCGGCATTGTTGTTATGATTTTTTACGCGAGTGCGTATTACTAAATATTGTCATTTTATTTCTGCCGTCAAGGCAGGTTGAACATTTCTTCATCGACATCAAAAAGTGGGAGAGTGAGATGGAACGTTGCGGTTGGGTAAGTCAGGACCCGCTTTACATTGCCTATCACGATAGCGAATGGGGCGTGGCCCAGCGGGATAATCAAAAGCTGTTTGAAATGATCTGCCTTGAAGGCCAACAGGCCGGGCTTTCCTGGATAACGGTGCTGAAAAAGCGTGAAAACTATCGCGACGCGTTTCACCACTTCGACCCGATAAAAGTGGCGGCCATGGGTGACGCCGACGTCGAGCGACTGGTGCTCAACGCCGGGATCATTCGCCATCGCGGAAAAATTCAGTCAATTATTGGCAACGCCCGCGCATTCCTTGCCATGGAAGCCAACGGCGAACCGTTTGCCGATTTCGTCTGGTCGTTTGTCGATAACCACGCGCAGGTAACGCGCGCCGCGACGCTGGCAGAAATCCCCACCAGCACGCCCGCGTCGGATGCGCTGTCGAAGGCGCTAAAAAAGCGCGGCTTTAAGTTTGTCGGCACCACCATCTGCTACTCCTTTATGCAGGCCTGCGGGCTGGTCAACGACCATGTCACCGCATGTTTCTGCCATCCTGGAGGCGACGATGATCCGCAAATGGCAAAGTAGCGACCGCCAACCCCTGCTGACGCTGTGGCTGGAGAGCACTATTTTTGCGCATCCGTTTATCGAGGAAAGCTACTGGCATGAGAGCGAACCGCTGGTGCGCGATGTGTACCTCCCCGCCGCGCATACGTGGGTGTGGGAAGAGGACGGTGTGGTGCAGGGGTTTATCAGCGTGATGGACCAGCGCTTTGTCGGCGCGCTGTTTGTCGCGCCCGCCTGTATCGGACGCGGCATTGGCCGGGCGCTGCTCGCGTATGTCTGCGACCGCTACCCGGAATTAAGCCTTGAGGTGTACCAGAAAAACAGCCGGGCGGTGAATTTCTACCATGCGCAGGGTTTCCGTATTCAGGACAGCGCATGGCAGGATGAAACCCGGCAGCCGACCTGGATTATGCGTTGGCAGGCGGATCGAATGCTGTAAGCGTGGGCACTGGTCCGTGGTATTTCTCCAGCCACGCCAGCGCGGTATTTCCCGCACAGCCGTTGCCGAGCTTCGAACTCGGGAGATCTTTGGTCAGCACGTTGACCGCGCCATTCTTACAGATGCCCCCGGCCTGATTATCGAGATCCGGCCATGCCCCTTCGTGCAGACAGATAATGCCAGGGCGAATCCCCTCGGTCACGACCGCGCCCGCCAGAACCTGCCCTCGCCCGTTCCACACGCGCACCAGGTCACCGTCGACAATGCCCCGCGCTTTCGCGTCGTCAGGATGCAGCGTCAACGGCTCACGCCCCGCCACCGCGTATTTCTCGCGCAGCCGCGTATGATTCAACTGACTGTGCAAACGGTGCGCCGGATGCGCCGACAACAACTGTAGCTGCCCTGCCTGCGCATTACCGTGCCACTCGTCCGGCTCAAGCCAGGTCGGGTGCCCAGGGCAATCGGCATAATTAAAACCGGCGATCCGCTGGGAATAAATTTCTATTTTTCCGCTGTCGGTTTTTAACGGATTGGCCTGCGGATCTTCGCGGAAGGCGGCGAAACGGATGAACCTGGCATTCTGCTCGCTCTCCGGCATCTCAATCAGCTGATTGGCTTCCCAGAATTGCTGGAACGGAGGAAGCGTCACTTGCTGGCTCGCGCCGCGCTGTCCGGCAATCTCGTAAAAGGTTTCCAGCCACTCCAGACAGCTTTTGCCTTCGGTGAAGCGCTCGCGGCCGCCCGCTTCCCAGCGTTCGCTCAGTTCGGCAAACACCTCCCAGTCATCTCGCGCCTCATCCCGTGGCGCGACCACGCGTTTCATCGGGACCAGATGCTGGTTGCTGTAATCCCCTGTCATGGTCAAATCGTTGCGCTCGAACGAGGTGGTCGCCGGTAGCACGATGTCCGCATGGCGTGCAGCGCCGGTCCAGAAACACTCAGAGATAACGATCAGTTCCGGCTTCTGCCAGGCGCGAATCAGGCGGTTGGTATCCTGATGATGGGTAAAGTTGGCGCCACCCGCCCACCAGACAAAACGGATATCCGGGAAGTGTCTGTCCATGCCGTTGTGCTGATATGGCGCGCCGGGGTTTTCCAGCGCTTCGACAATGCGCGCCACCGGGATTTTATCCACCGCATCGGTGCCATTGGCGACGCTGCCCTGCATCGAGGCCAGCACCGCCGCGCGTCGGGTTGGGTTCCCGCCGTTGGAGAAATGATAAGAGAGGCCAAAACCGCCGCCCGGTGTGCCAATCTGGCCGAGCATGGCGGCCAGTGTGACCAGCATCCAGTGCTTCTGCTCGCCAAACTGCTGGCGCTGCATACCCCAACCGGACATCAGCATGGTGCTGTTTTGATGGAAAACCTCCGCCAGTTCGCGGATTTTCGGCGCATCAATGCCGCAGATGTCTGCCGCCCATTCGGCGGTTTTCGCCACGCCGTCGCGCTCGCCGGTCAGGTATTCAGCGAACTGGGCGTAGCCGGTAGTACAGCGTTCCAGGAACGTCGTATCGTGCCAGTTATTTTCCACCAGCGTATGGGCAATGCCGAGCATCAGCGCCACGTCGGTGCCCATGTGTGGGGCCAGCCACTCCATCGATTCCCCGAAGAAATCGACGGTTTCCGAACGCATCGGATCGATACAAATCAGCCGCTTGCCGCTGTTTCGTAGCTGAGTGAAAAAGGTCATACCCTGCTCGTCGGAGGCGTTCCACGCAATTTTCAGGGTGTTGAGCGGATTCGCGCTCCACAGCACCACCACGTCGGTATGTTCCAGAATCAGCGGCCAACTGGTCTGCTGCTGATACACCTCATTGCCGCCGACCACGTATGGCATAATCGCCTGCGCTGCACCGGTGGAATAATCCCCCAGATGCCCGGTATAACCGCCGGCGAGGCTCATGTAACGCTGTAACAGCGTCGCCGCTTTGTGCAGCACGCCGTTCGAGCGCCAGCCGTAGGAACCCGCAAAAATCGACGCCGGGCCGTGGGTCTCGCGAATACGTTGATGCTGGGCATGAATCAGATCCAGCGCCTCGTCCCAGCTCACCCGAACAAACTCATCCTGCCCGCGCACGCCCTGTGGGCTGTCCGGCGAGGTCAAAAAACCTTTACGCACCATCGGATAGCGCACCCGCGTTTTGCTGTGCACCTGGTCGCGTACCGCGCTTTGCAGCGAGTTCTCAAAGGTTCCAGAAAGCGCACCGCGAGACGCCAGCACAGTATCGCCATCGGTTTCGACCAGCATGGGCCCCCAGTGGGCGGCGGTCAGAATGGTTTTTGTTGCAGATGAGTTGGCCAAAACAGGCTCCTGGTTGACGGATGCAGGTGTTACGACGGCGATTTTTTCATCACCGTTCCATTTATTTACATATTTTCGGATCGTTCTGGAATTTTCCTCACAATCGGGCGTCATAATCAACCGCCACGTTTGCGCTGGTAAAGAATAAAAAGGATTAAGGAAAGAAGATGAAAAAACGCGTAATCATAATTGCTGCAATGGTAAGCGGCGCGCTGGCCCTGTCAGGCTGTACCACCAACCCTTACACCGGCGAACGTGAAGCCGGAAAATCCGGCATTGGTGCGGGTATTGGCGCACTGGCGGGAGCGGGTATCGGCATGCTCTCTTCCTCCAAACACGATCGCGGCAAAGGCGCATTGATCGGCGCCGCAGCAGGCGCAGCCGTTGGTGGTGGCGTCGGTTATTACATGGATGTGCAGGAAGCCAAGCTGCGCGAAAAAATGCAGGGCACAGGCGTCAGCGTCACCCGTAATGGTGACAACATCGTGCTGAACATGCCGAATAACGTCACCTTCGACAGCAGCAGCGCCAACCTGAAACCGGCCGGGGCCAACACCCTGACCGGCGTGGCGATGGTGCTGAAAGAGTACGAAAAAACCGCAGTTAACGTGGTCGGCTACACCGACAGCACCGGCGGCCAGGAGCTGAACATGCGTCTGTCCCAGCAGCGTGCCGATTCAGTAGCCAGCTCCCTTATCACCCAGGGCGTCACCGCGAACCGCATCCGCACCAGCGGAATGGGGCCAGCGAATCCTGTCGCCAGCAACAGCACCGCCGAAGGGAAAGCGCAGAACCGTCGCGTAGAAATCACCCTCAGCCCGCTGCAGTAATCGTTGTGCCGGGGAGGGTTTCGCCGCCCCGGCCAGCGCTTTCGACGAAAAGGCCCGCCAGCGCCAGCATTAACGGCTTGCCATCGCTTATTTTCGCGCTAAGGTGTTCACACATTCAGGTGAAGGAAGCCCTCATGGCGAACAAGGCGCGAGCCACCATCAGCGACGTGGCGAAAGCGGCAAAAACGGGTAAGACCAGCGTTTCGCGTTATCTTAACGGCGAAAAGCATCTACTTTCAGACGCCCTTCTGGCGCGAATCGAACACGCTATTGCTGAACTCGACTATCGTCCAAGCCTGATGGCACGGGGCCTGAAGCATGGCCGCACTCGCCTCATTGGACTTATCATCGCCGATATCACCAATCCCTATTCCGTCAACGTATTAAGCGGGATCGAAGCCGCCTGTCGCGAACAGGGGTTTACGCCGCTGGTGTGTAACACCAATAACGAAGTGGATCAGGAACGACACTATCTCGATTTACTGCGCAGTTATCAGGTGGAAGGGATCGTGGTTAATGCCGTAGGAATGCACGAAGAAGGCCTGAGTCGCCTGCAACAGTCGGCCCTGCCGATGGTGCTTATTGACCGAAAAATTCCGGATTTTGCCTGCGACGTGGTCGGGCTGGATAACACCCAGGCCGCCACTACCGCCACTGAACACCTCGTCGATCAGGGATTTGAAGCCCTGCTGTTTCTCAGCGAACCACTCGGGAGCGTCAACACCCGACGCGAACGCCTGGCCGCCTACCGCACCACGCTGGCTCGCTATCCGGGCATCAGCGCTGAAAACGCCGAAGTGCCATTGAACGACGGCGCACTCATCGATAACGCGCTGCGTCAGTTCCACGCTACCCATCGCGGAATGCGCAAAGCGGTCATTTCCGCCAACGGCGCGCTGACGCTACAGGTGGCACGCTCGCTCAAACGCCTGGGCCTGCACTGGGGCAGCGATATCGGCCTGCTCGGTTTTGACGAACTGGAATGGGCTGAGCTAGCGGGAGTGGGCATTACCACGCTCAAACAGCCGACCTGGAAAATCGGCTATGCCGCCGTAGAGCAGGTGGTGCGCCGGATCGAAGGCAGTAGCGACCCGATCCGCGAACAGGTTTTCTCCGGCGAACTGATCGTCCGGGGATCCACCAGCCGCTAATTCCCCTGTGATGACGATCATAAATTAGACAACGCTGCCTTTTCTTTGGAACCGGTTCCATCTAGCGTAATACAGAGAAACCCACTCTTATTTCGTTCTGGAGTCCCGGATGGCAAGAAAAATCATCGTCGTCACTGCCGCCTATGGCCGCGACCGCGTGAAGGCCCTCGGAGGGCAGCACGGCGTGCTGTCCATCATTGCGGCGGCAGGTGCTGACGGCGTCGAAATCCGCCGAGAACTGTTTACTCCGCAGGAGATCGACACCCTGCCACAGCTGGCGGCTGACATCTCTCAGCACAACCTGATGGCCTGCTATTCCGCGCCGGAAGGGCTGTTTGAGACCGACGGTAATCTGAACCCCAATCTCCGCGCATTGCTTCTGGAAGCTCAAGCCCTGAACGCCGCCTGGCTGAAACTCTCTTTAGGTCATTTCACGCAGCCTGCCGCGCCGGAAACGCTGCGCGCCATTCTGGCCGACAGCCCGGTGGCGCTGGTGATTGAAAACGACCAGACCGACTGCGGCAAACTGGCCCCGATGCAGCGCTTCCAGGCCGCCGTACGCGTACATGCGTTACCGATTCGTCTGACGTTTGATATGGGCAACTGGCTGTGGCTGGGCGATTCCCCGGAACAGGCCGCACAGCGGCTGGCCCCGAACGTGGGCTACGTTCACGTCAAAGCCGCTGAACCGCACCATGACGGCTGGCGGGCGATAACCCCGGACGACAACCCGCGTTGGGCCGCCCTGCTCAACGCCTTGCCTGACAACGTACCGCGCGGTATCGAATTTCCGCTTGAAGGCGACGATCTGGTGGCCGTCACCCGTCGCTATGTTCGCTGGTTACGCGAGGAATAAGCATGAATCAGACACTGGATGTGATCACTATCGGTGAAGCCATGGCGATGTTTGTCGCCCAGAAAACCGGGCCGCTCAGCCAGGTTGAGTCATTTATCAAACGCGTGGCCGGGGCAGAGCTGAATGTCGCCACCGGCCTGGCGCGCCTCGGACTTAACGTCAGCTGGGTCAGCCGGGTGGGTGATGACAGCTTCGGCGAGTTCGTGCTGGACTCGCTCAAACAGGAAGGCATTGATAGCGCAGGCGTCACCGTCGACGGGCGTTATCCCACCGGTTTTCAGCTGAAATCTAAAGTCGAAAATGGAACCGATCCCATTGTGGAATACTTCCGCAAAGGCTCCGCCGCCAGCCATCTCAGCAAAGATGATTTCGATTCCGCGCACTTTCTGTCAGCCCGTCATTTGCACCTCAGCGGCGTGGCGGCCGCGTTATCTGGCAGCGCCTACGAACTGCTCGATCACGCCGCGAATGACATGAAACGCGCCGGGAAAACGCTCTCTTTTGACCCAAATCTGCGGCCGGTGCTGTGGAGAAGCGAAGCGGAAATGGTCGAGAAACTGAATCATCTCGCCTGCCAGGCCGACTGGGTATTACCGGGGCTGAAAGAGGGATTCATTCTGACCGGACAGCGCACGCCGGAGGGCATTGCTGATTTTTACCTGAGCCGTGGCGTAAAAGCGGTGGTGATTAAAACCGGGGCCGACGGCGCGTGGTACCAAAGCGCGGATGGCAAGCATGGCAGCGTAACCGCCGAAAAAGTGGAAAACGTCGTCGATACCGTGGGCGCAGGCGATGGCTTCGCAGTCGGCACGATCAGCGCCCTGCTGGAAGGCAAAACCCTGGCGCAGGCGGTCTCGCGCGGTAACAAAATTGGTTCGCTGGCGATTCAGGTCCAGGGCGACAGCGAAGGATTACCCACCCGGGAAGCGCTCGGCGAGGCCGGGTAATCCCTTTACCACACACCGGACGGCTGCAACCGAAACACCCAAACAACGCTACCCTGTACCCTACATACCGCGGTAGCCATTTCCTCAGTAACAGAGGCACGCTTATGAACCGTTCAAATCCTGCCACGAAGCGCTGGCTGTACATCATGCCCATCGTGTTTATCACCTACAGCCTGGCGTATCTCGACCGCGCTAACTTCTCATTTGCCTCCGCCGCGGGGATCAACGACGACCTCGGCATCACCAAAGGCGTGTCCTCGCTGCTCGGCGCGCTGTTTTTCCTCGGCTATTTCTTCTTCCAGATCCCCGGTGCGATGTACGCCGAACGCCGCAGCGTGCGCAAACTGATTTTTGTGTGCCTGATCCTGTGGGGCGGCTGTGCCTCGCTGACCGGGATGGTCAGTAATATCCCAATGCTGGCGGCGATCCGCTTTATTCTGGGCGTGGTCGAAGCCGCAGTGATGCCGGCGATGCTGATTTACATCAGCAACTGGTTCACCAAATCAGAACGCTCACGCGCCAACACTTTCCTGATCCTCGGCAACCCGGTGACGGTGCTGTGGATGTCGGTGGTGTCGGGCTATCTGATTCAGTCCTTCGGCTGGCGTGAGATGTTTATCTTTGAAGGTATCCCGGCGGTGATTTGGGCTTTCTGTTGGTGGGTGCTGGTGAAAGACAAACCTGCGCAGGTGGGCTGGCTGTCTGAAGCGGAAAAATCTGCGTTGCAGGAACAGCTCAATCAGGAGCAACAGGGCATCAAAGCGGTGCGTAACTACGGTGAAGCCTTCCGCTCGCGGAACGTCATTCTGCTGTGCCTGCAATATTTTGCCTGGAGCATCGGGGTGTATGGCTTCGTGCTGTGGCTGCCGTCCATTATTCGCAGCGGCGGTGAAAACTTAGGCATGGTGGAAGTGGGCTGGTTGTCAGCGGTGCCGTATCTGGCCGCCACCATCGCCATGATCCTCGCCTCCTGGGCCTCCGATAAGATGCAAAACCGTAAGCTGTTCGTCTGGCCATTGCTGCTGATTGGCGGCCTGGCGTTTATTGGTTCCTGGGCCGTCGGGGCCGATCATTTCTGGATGTCCTACAGCCTGCTGGTGATTGCAGGTGCCGCGATGTACGCCCCATACGGGCCGTTCTTCGCCATTGTGCCGGAGATGTTGCCGCGTAACGTAGCCGGTGGCGCGATGGCGCTTATCAACAGCATGGGTGCGCTCGGCTCGTTCTTCGGCTCCTGGTTTGTCGGCTACCTCAACGGCGCAACCGGCACGCCATCTGCCTCTTACATATTTATGGGGGTGGCACTTTTCGTCTCAGTGTGGCTGACTTTAATTGTTAAGCCTGCTAATAATCAGAAGCTTCCCGTCGGCGCACGCCACGCTTAAACCCTTTATCTGGAGAAAGGAATGAAACCGTCCGTCATTCTCTACAAAGCATTACCTGACGATTTGCAACGCCGCCTTGAGGCGCATTTTTCAGTCACAAAAGTGCCGAACCTGGACGCGGATACCGTTCAGAATCACGCCGACGCGTTCAAAAATGCCGAGGGCCTGCTTGGCTCAAGCGAAAAAGTGGACGCCGCGCTGCTGGATAACATGCCCGCCTTGCGCGCCACCTCCACCATTTCCGTCGGCTACGACAATTTCGATGTCGATGCGCTGAATGCCCGCCGCGTATTGCTGATGCACACCCCAACCGCCCTGACCGAAACCGTGGCCGACACGCTGATGGCGTTGATCCTGAGCAGCGCGCGCCGGGTGGTCGAAGTGGCCGAACGCGTGAAAGCAGGCGAATGGACCAAAGGCATTGGCCCGGACTGGTTTGGCACCGACGTGCACCACAAAACCATTGGTATTGTCGGGATGGGCCGCATTGGTCTGGCGCTGGCGCAGCGCGCGCATTTCGGTTTCGGTATGCCGGTTTTGTACAACGCGCGTCGTCAGCATAAAGAGGCGGATGAACGCTTTAACGCGCGCCATTGCGACCTCGACACCCTGCTCCAGGAAGCGGATTTTGTCTGTTCAATCCTGCCGCTGACTGACGAAACTCGTCACCTGTTCGGCGCCGCCGAGTTCGCCAAAATGAAGTCATCGGCCATTTTCATTAACGCCGGACGAGGCCAGGTGGTGGATGAAAATGCGTTAATCGCCGCGTTAAAGGCAGGCGAAATCCATGCGGCGGGTTTAGATGTGTTCGAGCAGGAACCGCTGCCGGTTTCGTCAGAATTGCTCAAGCTGCCCAACGTCGTGGCGCTGCCGCATATCGGTTCTGCCACCCATGAGACGCGCTACAACATGGCGGCCACGGCGGTCGATAATCTGATTGATGCGTTAAACGGAAAGATTGAGAAGAACTGCGTGAACCCGCAGGTGAAATGAGAAAGAGACCGGGTGACAGGACGCCACCCGGTTTTATACCCGTCGCCATTCAAGCTGCAGCGGTGTTGGCTACCCTCGCTCACCCGAATCACTTACTAGAGTAAGCTCATCGGGATTCGCTCCGTTGCCGCCTACCTGCAACTTGAATGAACTTGGGTATAATGCTTAACGCGTGGCGTTAACCGCCGCGCTCCAGGCCTGATTAAACGCCTGGTGCTGAGCGGCCAGAGGGCCAATCAGCGCATTGTACTGGCTCGCCTGCTGAGACGTCGGGAACTGAATTCCGTTGGCCACGAAGCTTACCTGGGTATTTTGCTGTGCCACGAAATCACCAATCTGCACCAGCTGCTGGGTGAAGATCTGTGCAGCAGGGATCAGCGGCTGCATTGCGTTCGCTGGCAGGGTCACGACTTTGTTGTAAACCTGGTCGTAGACCGGCTTCAGATCGTCAGCCTGTTTCAGTGCCGAATGCGCACCGTCCGCCTGCATTTTGGCGTTTTCCAGCTGCTGGCTCAACACGCCCAGGGCACCATTAGCCTGACGAAGCGGTTCGCGCTGAGTCATGTAATCCTGTGGGACACGAATCGCATTCACGCTGTCTACAACCGGACGCAAACCGGCATCCATCGCCTGGCTCACCTGCTGAGAATAACCGTAAATCACTGCGTAATCGGAAACGAACGGACCAAATTGTTTTTTCTGATCGGTGGTCAGCGTTGGCAGACGTTCGCCGCTACGCATCACGGAATTTTGCAGGAAGTCGATGAACGCTTTGCGCTGATCGCCTTCTTTATCGAAACACCCACTCAGGCTAATTACCATCAATAACGCCGCAACAGACGCAAACCAGCGAGAGCAGGACTTTCCTGTCGCCATTTTCATACTCCTTCAGCCAAAAAAAAGCGCAAACTGGCACACACGTGCCTGACGCTGACAAGGATAGTCGACGCAAGCCTCGCAGGATACTCTTTCCTTCATTCGCATTGGGAAAAGTCGCACACTTTCCTCACTCGCGAAGAATGTTAATTATTTGTTGCCCACATCACAATTAATGATATTGCCAGCGCCTGAATTCATAACGATAACTAAATGAATTAATACACCTTTCTTCAGATTTTTGGCGCTGACGTCAGCCCGGCGTACGATAATCGCACGCTTCCCCCGGCCAGCACGTTGTCGAAAAAGCCTCCTGATGGTTTGATTGATGAACGATTAACGGATTTACGTTCGATAATCGCACAACTTACCTCCCAGGAATCGCGATATGACAAAGACAACAACCGATATCCAGGCCTTTATCAACGAGAATCCTTTCACGAAATACCAGTGGATGATCCTCGTGCTGTGCTTCATTACCGTGGCGATGGACGGTTTTGACACCGCTATTATCGGCTTTATCGCCTCTGACCTCGTGCAGGAATGGGGCGTGCAGAAATCTGCGTTAGGCCCAGTGATGAGCGCGGCGCTGGTCGGGCTGGCCGTCGGGGCGCTGACCGCAGGTCCGATGGCCGACCGTATTGGTCGTAAGAAAGTGCTGATCCTCTCCATTGTGGCCTTCGGCGGCTTCAGCCTGATGACCGCCGCGGCCACCAGCCTCAACCAGCTGACGCTGCTGCGCTTCCTCACCGGGCTTGGCCTCGGTGCCGCAATGCCAAACGCCGCCACGCTAATGAGCGAATATGCCCCGGAACGCCGCCGCTCTTTGCTGGTGAACCTGATGTTCGTCGGTTTCCCGATTGGCTCCTCGCTAGGCGGGTTTATCTCCGCGTGGTTAATTCCGCAGTATGGCTGGCAAAGCGTGCTGATCCTCGGCGGCGTGATGCCGCTGTTGCTGGCCGTTGTGCTGATTTTCCTGTTGCCGGAATCGGTGCGTTATCTGGTGGCGAAAAACAAATCTCAGCAGCAGGTGGCAACCATTCTGCATCGCATTGCTCCGATCGCCACCGACACGCGCTTTGTGCTGCACGAAGTGGGCGGCGTTAAGGATAAATCGGCGCTGGGTGTGATTTTCTCGCCACGCTACGCGCTCGGCACGGTCATGCTGTGCCTGACCTACTTCATGGGATTGCTGATTTTCTATTTATTGACCAGCTGGCTACCGCTGCTTATCCGTGAAACGGGCGCCAGCATGAGTCAGGCTTCGATCATCACCGCCCTGTTCCCACTCGGCGGCGGAATTGGCGTGCTGGTACTCGGGGCGCTGATGGACAAATTTAACCCAAACAAAGTGGTCGCGGTGGGCTGGTTGCTGACCGGCATATTCGTCTGCCTGGTCGGGTTCTCCACCAGCAGCCTGGTACTGATGGGCGTGATGGTATTCGTCGCAGGCAGCATCATGAACGGGGCGCAGTCTTCCATGCCCGCGCTGGCAGCCGGGTTCTATCCGACTCAGGGCCGGGCCACGGGCGTGGCGTGGATGTTAGGCATTGGACGTTTCGGCGGCATTCTCGGGGCGTTCAGTGGCGTATTCCTGATGCAGGCGCAGCTGTCGTTTGAAACCATCTTCATGCTATTGGCGATCCCAGCGCTGCTGTCCGCCACCGCGCTGATGGTGAAATACGCCATGACCAAAACCGATCGCTCGGCTGAAAACGCTGCCGCACCGGTTAGCAAGGCGACACAAAAGGCCTGACGGACAAACGGCGGGTATCAGCGCCCGCCTTTTGCCACATTTTTACTTACGATTTACAAAAATTGTGCTGAATAACTTTCCCGTATCTTTATCAAATAATTAGTCGCCCCATACGAAAGGCTGAATCGGTCAGGCAAAAGACATCGCACGAATAGTCACTCCCGTTATCACCCCTCACCCTTTTTACTGACTATTCTTAATAGGCTCTTTGTTGTTCACGTGCCCACGGTGAGATGTATACCCTAAATAATTCGAGTTGCAGGACAACATGCCTGCAGCTTGATGTATGACGGGTAAAGAGGAGTTCTCAATGACAAATAAAGATCCTATGTACGAACTGCTTTCCAGTCTTGAACAAATTGTTTTCAAAGATGATTCACAGAGAATGACCCTGACCCAAAAGCCCACAGCCTTTACCGAGTTTGAGCAACTGCGTAAAGGCTCCGGTTTGAAGATCGATGATTTTGCCCGAGCGATGGGCGTCAGCGTAGCGATGGTACATGAGTGGGAATCGAGACGAGAAAAACCGTCCCCTGCCGAGCTGAAGTTGATGCGCCTGATCCAGGCCGACCCCCGATTAAGCAGACAGCTTATGGAATAACGTTGTTATTTTACCCCCGCGAATGCGGGGGTTTTTGATTACAGCGCCGTGAATACCCAGCCCGTATCCTGCCATTCCAGACTATGTGTCAGCTTCAGCCCCCGCAGAAACGCTTCATCATGTGAAACGACTAACATCGCCCCCGGGAAACCGGACAATGCCATTTCAATGGCCTGCGTCGACGCCAAATCAAGGTGATTGGTAGGCTCGTCCAACAGTAAAAGTTGTGTCGCTTCTCGCCGCCATAACACGCTGGCCAGCGCCGCTTTCAGGCGTTCTCCACCACTTAATGATGACAACGGCAAGCCCACCTTTTCGGCGGTCAACTGTAGCTGGGCCAGGCGGCTGCGCAGCATGCCTTCTTCCATCAGGGTATCCGCCAGACTCAGATGCTCCATCACCGACAGCGACAGACTGAACTGACTCAGATGCTGATCGAGCCAGGCGGCATTCACCGACAACTTACAGCTGCCGCTCACCGGCAACTCCAGCCCGAGAAGCGTTTTCAGCAGCGTGGTTTTACCACAGCCGTTCGGCCCCCGCAGCGCCACGCGCATCGGGCCATCCATGCGCCAGTTCAGCGGCGTGAGCGAGGAATGCGCCAGGACCAGATCGTGAACGTCCAGCACCTGCTTGCCCGCCGCAACGTGGTTGCCCGGCAGCGTCATCATTACCGGCGTTTCATCCTCCACGCGTTCACGCGCCTGATTAACCGCCGCGTTCAACGCTTCGTTCTGTTCATGATGCTGGCGGCGCAGCGTGCCGGGCCGGGCTTTGGCCGCGCCTTTGTAAGCGACTCGCTCAAACGAGGCGATGTTCAGTGAATCCACGGTTCGCAGCGTTTGTGCGGAGCGCCGCAGGCTATTGTCATGCTCTTTACGCAAACGCTGGCGGGTTCGTCGTCGCTCGGTCGCTGCATGGTCGAGCGCCGAACGAGCCGCCTGCTGTTCGGCCTCTCGCTGCTGCTGATACACATCAACATTACCGCCGTAATGGCGCAAATTCCCGGCAGATAACTCGAGAATATGCGGCACCTGCGCCAGTAATTCGCGATCGTGACTGGCAATCAGCGCCCCGCCGCGCCACTGTGCAAGCTGCTGATAAAGCCATGCCCGCCCGTCGCTATCCAGATGGTTAGTCGGTTCGTCGAGTAACAGATAATCGGCCCCGGAAAGGAATGCGGCGCACAGCAACGCTTTCACGCGTTCACCACCGCTCAGGGATGAAGCCGGACGATACGCGTCAAACTCGGGAAGCGACAATGCGGCAAACGCCGTACTCAGGCGCTCCGCAATATCCCAGTGACCGTCGAGCACATCGCTGTCTTCCGGCTGCATCTCGCCGTTATTCACGCGGCCCAGAGCGGAAAATATCGCCGTCAGGCCGAGTAAATCCGCCAGCGTACTGTCCGCAGAAAGCAGCGGTTGCTGAGCGACATACGCCACCGTGGAAAAGTGTTCGATATGCCCGTGGGCAGGCATTTCGACGCCTGCAAGCAGCTGCAACAGGCGCGTTTTCCCGCTGCCGTTGCGCCCAACTAAGCCGCAAAGCGAACGCTCAAGCGAGAGATCAACAGGACCAAAAAGAATATCGCCCGTCGCAAATTGACAGGTGACCTGATGCAAAATAAACGCAGGGGATTGCGCACAAAAATGAGCCATAAGCACTCCTGAATGAAATCAAAAACCATCCCCGCCAACGCGTTTGCGTTATGCCAGGGCCGAATTCATCAGTCGTGATTGTTCATTTTCGGGATGCGCTCCAGAGAGAAGAGAAAAGTCGGGATACAGGATACCCGCAATCTGGGCAGGGTTTCAAGGTTAAATGTTGGCCACTGTTTCTGGGCGGTTTTGCGGGCATGCTTCAGGAAATGATAATATCCATACTCATACAGTGGAAAAACGTTGTCGCCGATTTCGGTCAGCAGTATTGTCGCTTCGCACCTGCACATCAGGTGTCGGGATTGACCTCCTGCCAACATCATCGGCGACATAGCTGTTATGTCGTGAGCTCTGCTACACCTCAATGGTGGGCTGAGTGAGGGCACCTTCGGGTGCGCCGGTATCCGATGAGGCCGGTAAGGTCAACTTCGCTCAGTCCGCCACCAGGGAATTGACCTTTCCGGTGGGGATAATAAAACACTCATCGGAGGCTGCCACTATGGCGATAACCCCAACTCTCGACGGCATGCTGTTTACCGTGCCGTTTACATCTACAACCGATTTCACCGAACTGGCAGACAACTGCGAACGTTTCGTGGAAGTGATAGTGGAATGCGACGATCCGGCGCAGAAAATGGCGCTGTGCGGCCGACTGTCGGCCTGTCTCGACCTGCTGCAACCCACGCTGCTCGAGCCCATCCCGACGTATCTGGTCGCCAGCCTGACCGTTGAGGAGATACCTGCTGACCTTCCGACGCTGGAAATGGAAGCCGACCAGCTAGGCGATTACTGTCAGGCTTTAACCCAGCTATTGCTGAGCGGTTCGCTGGCGACAAAAACCGAACGGACAATCCGTGATTTACTGTATCAACTGGTGTTCTATTTCGCCGGAACGCTGAAAGCGCCGCGTTGGCTGAAAACGGAGGACGGGATCGTTTCTCTGGAGGGAGCGTACTAACGCGCAGACGCGTATAGGGCCGACAACATCAAGGCACTGGACGGAACGTAGGCCTGGCAAGCGTAGCGCCGCCGGGCGCTTTAGAACTTTATTAGCAAAAAAAACCCGCCTTTCGGCGGGTTGCTTTAGACGTATAACCGATTATTGCAGCAGAGAAATATCCGCTACCTGCAGGAACAGTTCGCGCAGCTTGCTGAGCAGCGTCAGACGGTTGATACGCACGTCTTTCTCGTCGGCGTTAACCATTACGCTCTCGAAGAACTCGTCCACCGGCTCGCGCAGGGAGGCCAGTTCAATCAGCGCATCCTGGTAACGGCCTTCATCGAAGAACGGTTGCAGTTTATCGCGCAGAACGACCAGGTGGGTCGCCAGCTTGATTTCCGCCGCGTCTTTCAGCACTGAGGCGTGAACGACGTCGTTCAGTGTTTCATCAGACTTCGCCAGAATGTTGGAAACACGCTTATTAGCGGCAGCCAGCGCAGCGGCTTCGTCCAGAGAACGGAAGTGCGACACGGCTTTCATGCGGGCATCGAAATCAGCCGGACGGGTCGGACGACGCGCCAGCACCGCCTGAATGGTGTCGACGGTGTAACCTTCGTCCTGATACCAGGCACGGAAACGGCCGAGCATGAAGTCGATAACTTCATCGACAACCTTAGCGTTAGTCAGCTTGTCACCGTACAGACGCACCGCTTCTTCGGTCAGGGTTTGCAGGTCAAGGTTGAGGTTCTTCTCAACGATGATACGCAGCACGCCCAGCGCCGCACGACGCAGTGCAAATGGATCTTTGTCGCCTTTCGGGTGCTGACCGATACCGAAGATGCCCGCGAGGGTATCCATCTTATCGGCAATCGCCACCGCGCACGCTACCGGGTTGGACGGCAGATCATCGCCCGCAAAACGTGGCTGATACTGTTCGTTCAGCGCAACGGCCACATCTTCGGCTTCACCATCGTGACGCGCATAGTGCATGCCCATGATGCCCTGGGTGTCGGTAAACTCGAACACCATGTTGGTCATCAGGTCGCACTTGGACAGCAGACCCGCGCGGGTCGCGTGGTTAACGTCAGCGCCAATCTGGCCAGCAATCCAGCCCGCCAGAGCCTGAATGCGGTCAGTTTTGTCACGCAGCGTGCCCAGCTGTTGCTGGAACAGCACGGTCTGCAGACGCGGCAGATGATCTTCCAGACGCTTTTTACGGTCGGAATTGAAGAAGAATTCTGCATCCGCCAGACGCGGACGAACCACTTTTTCATTACCGGAAATAATCTGCACCGGATCTTTCGATTCGATGTTGGTGACGAAAATGAAGTTCGGCAGCAGTTTGCCGTCGTTGCCATAGACCGGGAAGTACTTCTGGTCACCCTTCATGGTGTACACCAGCGCTTCAGCCGGAACGGCGAGGAATTTCTCTTCGAATTTCGCCGTCAGCACCACCGGCCATTCGACCAGCGAGGCGACTTCTTCCAGCAGGCTCTCGCTCAGGTCAGCGTTACCGCCGATTTTGCGTGCCGCGTCTTCCGCATCTGCTTTAATTTTGGCTTTACGTGATTCGTAATCCGCCATGACTTTGCCGCGTTCCAGCAGGATCTGCGGGTACTGATCGGCGTTGTCGATGGTGAATTCCGGCTCGCCCATAAAGCGGTGACCGCGAATAACGCGATCGGAATCGATGCCCAGAATTTTCGCCGGTACGACTTTATCGCCGAGCAGCAGGGTCACGGTGTGAACCGGACGCACGAACTGCACGTCGGACGCACCCCAGCGCATCAGTTTCGGAATAGGCAGTTTGCCCAGTGACGTGACAATCATGTTTGGCAGCAGCGCTTCGGCGCTTTCGCCTTTCACATGCGCACGGTACAGCAGCCATTCACCTTTATCGGTGACCATGCGCTCGGCCTGATCAACGGTGATACCGCAGCCACGCGCCCAGCCTTCAGCCGCTTTGCTCGGTTTGCCTTCTGCATCGAATGCAGCAGACACGGCCGGGCCCCGTTTTTCAACTTCGCGATCGGGCTGAGATTCCGCCAGCGCGGCAACTTTCAGCGCCAGACGACGCGGGGCCGCAAACCACTCAACGTTACCGTGAGCCAGGCCTGCGTTATCGAGTTCCGCAGTAACGTTCGCAGCAAAAGATTCCGCCAGGCTGCGCAGGGCTTTTGGTGGCAGCTCTTCGGTGCCGATTTCCACCAGGAAAGTTTTTTCAGACATGGCCGCCTCTTATTTATTCTTGTTGCACAGCGGGAAACCAAGGGCTTCACGGGAAGCGTAATAGGCTTCAGCCACCGCTTTGGTCAAGGTGCGAATGCGCAGAATGTAGCGCTGACGCTCGGTGACGGAGATGGCTTTACGCGCATCCAGCAGGTTAAAGCTGTGAGCGGCCTTCAGGATACGCTCGTAGGCAGGCAGTGGCAGCGGGTTTTCCAGCGCCAGCAGCTGTTGTGCTTCTTTCTCATACTGCTCGAAGCAGGAGAACAGGAAGTCGACATCCGCGTATTCGAAGTTGTACGTGGATTGCTCCACCTCGTTCTGATGGAACACGTCGCCGTAGGTGGTTTTACCCAGCGGGCCGTCGCTCCAGACCAGGTCGTAAACGCTGTCTACGCCCTGAATGTACATGGCCAGACGTTCCAGACCGTAGGTGATTTCGCCGGTAACCGGCTTACACTCGAGACCGCCAACCTGCTGGAAGTAGGTGAACTGCGTCACTTCCATACCGTTCAGCCACACTTCCCAACCGAGACCCCAGGCACCCAGTGTTGGGTTTTCCCAGTTGTCTTCCACGAAGCGAATATCGTGAATGGTCGGGTCCATACCCAGCTCTTTCAGAGACCCGAGGTACAGCTCCTGAATGTTGTCCGGCGATGGCTTAATCACCACCTGGAACTGGTAATAGTGCTGTAAGCGGTTCGGGTTTTCGCCATAACGACCGTCGGTCGGGCGGCGGGACGGCTGCACATAAGCAGTGGCCATCGGCTCTGGGCCCAGCGCGCGCAGACAGGTCATCGGATGGGAGGTGCCAGCGCCTACTTCCATGTCCAGTGGTTGAACAATGGTGCAGCCCTGACGAGCCCAGTAATCCTGTAAGGTCAGGATCAGGCCCTGGAAAGTCCTGGTATCAAACTTTTGCATATTTTTTCGTGCTGGATACGTGTGGATTTAAGGAAGGGTCAAGTATACCCGCTGGATGCGAGATATACAGTATGAATGGACGTTGTTTGCGGAAAATTGAGGGAATATTGGGGAAACGTCAGACTTTTCCCCCCGCCATCGCCGCCACTCAGCGCATCGAAAGGTGTAAAAACTGGCCGTCTGCATCGAAAGAACAGACGAAACTCTCTTTATGCGGCGTAAAGCCTCGCAGCTCGTAGCTGCCCTGGAACTGCTCGAAACCTGTCACGTCGACACTCTGGGCGCCAGTATTGTACCGCTCCGCTGCTTTGTCCTTACACAAGTGCTCCATATTAAGCGAGCTTGTCGGGGCCACTTTTGCGCGCTGCGCTTTTTGTTCGGGAGCCTGTGGGGTACTGCACCCTACCAGCAACGTGACCAGCAGCAAGGGCATGAAAGACTTGATCATCATTTTTAATTACGGCCTTATTCTTTGCCTGTTATTGTCATTTTTAAGACTAGACGCTTTTTCTGACCACGCATTCTGCGAATACGTTCCCTTGTCGACAAGCCTGGCGTGCAAAACTCAGATTATTCCCTGCCGACAGCGGCTACACTCACAGGTCAGACTTTTTTTATCACCCTATTTTTGAGGAACTGATGTCGGGAAAGATTAGCTGGATTACCAACCTGCGAGGGATTGCCTGCCTGATGGTGGTGATGATCCACACGACAACCTGGTATATCACCAACGCCCACAGTATTAGCCCGTTCAACTGGGATATCGCCAATCTGTTGAACTCTGCCTCCCGGGTCAGCGTCCCGCTGTTTTTCATGATGTCAGGGTATCTGTTTTTTGGTGAGCGCAGCGCCGCGCCGCGTCATTTCCTGCGCATCGGCCTGTGTTTGCTGTTCTACAGCGCGGTGGCGCTGGCGTATATCCTGTTGTTTACCCACATCAATGCTGAGCTGTCGCTGAAATATTTGCTGCAGAAGCCGGTGTTCTATCACCTGTGGTTTTTCTTCGCGATTTTCGTGATTTACCTGCTTTCGCCGCTGATTCAGGTCAAAAGTGTCAATGGCTGGATGTTACTGGCGCTGATGATTGTGCTCGGCATCGTTGCGAACCCAAATACCGTGCCGCTGAAAACCGGGAGCTTTCAATGGCTGCCAGTGAATTTATACATCGACGGCGACACGTTTTATTACGTGCTGTATGGCCTGCTGGGCCGCGCGCTGGGGATGATGGATACGGATAAAAAGCCGCTGACGCTGCTGTGTGCCGCGTTGTTCGCCGCGTCGGTGTGGGTTATCTCACGCGGAACGCTGCACGAACTGAAATGGCGCGGCAACTTCGCCGACACCTGGTATTTGTACGCCGGGCCGATGGTGTTCATCTGCGCCGTTACGCTGTTAACGTTGGTGAAAAATACCCTGAATGGCCGCGAATTACCGGGATTACGCACCATCTCACAGCATTCACTGGGGATTTACGGTTTTCATGCGCTGGTCATTCACGCGCTACGTTCCAGCGGCCTGGAGCTTAAGAGCTGGCCGCTGCTGGATATCGTGTGGATTTTCTGCACGACGCTGGTGGGCAGCCTGCTGCTTTCAATGCTGGTGCAGCGAATCGATACCCGTCGTCTGGTCAGCTAACGCCCGCTGACGGGCGCGGTGCAGCTGGCGGGCAGAGGTAAAGCCCGCCGCCTGAGCCGCCTGCTCGACGCCGCTTCCCTGCAACAACCGCTGCTCAGCCAGCACCAGCCTAAGCTGCTCAAGATAATCTCTCACGCTGACGCCCAGATGCTGTTTGAACAACCGCGTCAGATGGCGCGGCGTAACGTGCGCCCGTGCGGCAATATCCACCAGCGCCCACGCGTGCTGCGGGGCCGCGGTCAACGCATCCTGCGCGCGATGAATTGCCGGATGCAGATGGTTGCGATAGCGCAGCCAGGGTGAAAGCTGCGGATCGTCGCCGGAACGGCGGAACCACACCACCATTTCACGCGCCACCGCCATCGCCCGCTCCGGGCCATACAGCCGGTTGATCAGATGCAGGGCCAGGTCGATACCGGACGTGATCCCGGCGCTGGTCCAGATGCCTTTGTCTTCAATAAAAATGCGGTTCTCTTTAACCATCGCGCCAGGCGCGGCGGCCTTCAGCCGTGCAATCACGTCATGATGAGTGGTGCACTGCACGCCGTGCAGCAGCCCGGCTTTCGCCGCCAGCAGTGAGCCTGAACAAACGCACATCAGGTTGATTTTCCCGGCGTGCAGCAAGGGCTGTTGGCGCGTCAGCCAGCGGCGAACCTGCTCGGCCTGCGGAGTGGAAAAGTAGTGGTTTGAATCGCACACACCGGGCAGCACCAGCAGACTGCCCGCCGGAAGCGTTTCCGGCAGCGGCTGAATGTTGCCCATCGTCATGCCGATGGAGGTTGGCACCTGCGTGTCTGGCCCGATGTAATGCAGGCGAAACGCATCGCCCGCCAGCACAAAGGTCTCTGCCGGGCCGGTCATATCAAGCGACAGCACGCCAGGCAGCATCACGAACCAGACATCGGTAGTCATAGCGATTCAAGCGTCTCCGTTACGGTTTTGACGGTGGCAAAACGCCCTTCCAGCACGGTTTCCGTGCGGTGGCGCAGCGTCTCAACATCCAGCGTAACGCCTTTATGCGTCATCGGAAAGGTCAGCGTGGCTTCGGTGACAAACGTCACCTGATAACCGAGATCGGACGCCACGCGCGTGGTGGTTTCGCAGCACTGTTCGGTGCGCAGCCCGCAGATAATCAGGTGATTGATATCGCGACTACGCAGCCAGAAGTCGAGGCCCGTATCGGTGAACGCGTTATGGACGTGCTTGTGAAAAATGACATCGGGTTGATGGCGCAAAAAGGACATTGGTTTGACGAAGCCGCTTTCAAGAGAAAACGGCCCCTGGTCGTCGACGTGGAAAATATCGACCACCGGAATATTATGCTGCTGGCAGCCCGAAATCAGCGTCAGCATTGCGGCCTGAAACGCCGGTAAATCGGTAGTCTTCCAAAACGGACGCTGTTCGAAAGACTGCTGGGTATCAATGTTAATCAGGGCGGTGCGGGACATAGTCAGACTCCTTTTCGTGTCGGTGTAAACCATTGTGGCCACGAAAAGGCGTCTTGCTAAGGTCAAAAAAGGACAGCTAACCGCGCATTCAGGACATCAGTGGTTTTAACTGCTGATACAGTTGACGGAAGACGTCACGACGCGGGGCATACGCGGCATTTTTGGCTGCGTCCGGCTGGTGCGTTTGCTCAAGAGCCAGCTGCGGCAAGAGTTCAGTCACCGGAATGTCAGGGTGCATCGCCAACTGCGCCAGACGGGCTGCGCCCAACGCCGGGCCGACGTCGCCGCCGGTACGATATTCAAGGGCAATGCCGCTGATATCTGCCAGTATTTGTCGCCAGTATGCGCTGCACGCGCCACCGCCAATCAGGGTCACGCTTTTCGGCGTGATACCGCATTCATGCACCACGTCCATTCCGTCAGCCAGCGCAAAGCCCACGCCTTCCAGCACCGCCAGCGCCAGCTCAGCCGGGCCATGCTGATGCGTCAGCCC
The DNA here is from genome assembly GCF_024764835.1 of Scandinavium hiltneri. GTDB lineage: Bacteria > Pseudomonadota > Gammaproteobacteria > Enterobacterales > Enterobacteriaceae > Scandinavium > Scandinavium hiltneri. Next base: position 272,952 of record NZ_JALIGE010000074.1, read on the forward strand.
GAAAAAGACGCCTTTGGCATTCGGGTTGTTATGCGGAGTTCGCTCCCCGGACAGGTACGGCAGGAACCACACCGGCTCGGCGTTTTGATCCGCCGTTTTCGCCGCCGCCAGCAGGGCCGGAACATCGCCCAGCCCGGTCAGTTTTGCTGCCCAGTCGAGGCAGGATGCGGCGCTTAACATCACCGACATCAGATGCCAACGACCCGGCAGCGCATGGCAGAAACTGTGCACTGCGCTTTCCGGTCTGCTGAGGAAGCCGTTACTGACGGCAAAATAGACGCCAGATGTGCCAAGCGACAGCATCGCCTGCCCGGCATCGGCCATACCCACACCCACGGCGCCGGCCGCGTTATCACCGCCACCGGCCACCACGGGTACGGCGGGCATGTTCCACGCCTGCGCCACCGACGGCAGCAGCGTGCCGGTAATCTCACTGCCTTCAAACAGCGCGGGCATGTTGTCGCGGCTTAATCCACAGGCCTGAAGCATTTCGTCGCTCCAGTCGCGCTGCGCCACGTCCATCCACAGGGTGCCTGCCGCGTCCGACATATCACTGGCGAGCTCGCCGGTCATACGCAAACGCAGAAAATCTTTTGGCAACAGCACTTTATCGACTTGGCTAAACACCTCCGGCTCATACCGTTTGACCCACAGCAGCTTCGGTGCGGTAAAACCCGGCATCATCAGGTTGCCGGTAATTTCCCGCGAACGAGGCACCGCGCGCTCCAGCAACGTACACTCTTCACCACAGCGGCCGTCGTTCCATAAAATCGCCGGACGCAGAACCCGCAGCTGGTTATCAAGCAGCGTAGCCCCGTGCATTTGCCCGGCAATGCCCAACGCCTTCACTTCTGCCAGTGAATGCTGAGCACCTAATGCCTTCATCGCACTGTTCGTCGCCCGCCACCAGCTCTCAGGATCCTGCTCGGACCACAGCGGATGCGGGCGCGAAACGGTCAGTTTCTCAGTGTGCGAGGCCAGCACGTCGCCCTGTTCACTGAGCAGAATCACTTTGACCCCGGACGTACCGAGATCGATGCCGATATACATAGTGACGATTCCTCCCTTAAAAATGCCCGGCGGCGCGATTGCTTACCGGGCCTGGCGTCGTGATACACCGTCATTCCTGAATATAAAATCTTATTTATCAAACAGGTAATGATTGACCAGATTTTCCAGCAGTTCCTGATGCCCGCTCTGATGCTGCGGCGCCAGGTTATGCTGTTCAGCGTACTTCGCAATGTCGGTCAGCGACATCTGGCCTTTCAGGATCTGCTGCCCCAGCTCACCATTCCAGCCTGCATAGCGACGCGCGACACGTTTATCCAGCTCGCCGTCTTCAATCATGCGTGCCGCCACTTTCAGCGCCAACGCCATGGTGTCCATCGCACCAATGTGACCGTAGAACAGGTCATATTTATCGGTGCTCTGACGTCGCACTTTGGCATCAAAGTTCAGGCCGCCGGTGGTGAAGCCACCCGCCTTGATAATTTCATACATCACCAGCGCGTTTTCTTCCACGCTGTTCGGGAACTGATCGGTATCCCAGCCGAGCTGCGGGTCACCGCGGTTGGCATCGACGGAACCGAACAGGCCTAGCGCAATGGCGGTCGCAATTTCATGATGGAACGAATGACCCGCAAGCGTGGCGTGGTTGGCTTCGATATTCAGCTTGATCTCTTTTTCCAGCCCGAACTGCTTGAGGAAGCCGTACACGGTGGAGGCATCGTAATCGTACTGATGCTTGGTCGGCTCCTGCGGTTTCGGCTCGATAAGCAGCGTGCCGCGGAAACCGATTTTGTGTTTATGCTCAACGACCATCTGCATGAAGCGGCCAATTTGCTCACGCTCCTGACGCAGGTCGGTATTCAGCAAGGATTCATACCCTTCACGACCGCCCCACAGCACATAGTTTTCACCACCCAGCTGATGCGTCGCGTTCATCGCGGTCACCACCTGCGTGGCCGCCCAGCTGAACACTTCCGGGTCCGGGTTGGTGGCCGCACCGGCGCCATAACGCGGGTGAGTGAAGCAGTTTGCGGTGCCCCACAGCAGTTTCACGCCGGTCTGCTGCTGTTTTTCTGCCAGCACATCGACCATCTGCGCAACGTTGTTCAGGTACTCTTTCAGCGACGCGCCTTCCGGGGAAACGTCCACATCGTGGAAGCAGTAATACGGCACGTTCAGCTTGTGGAAGAACTCAAACGCCACGTCGGCTTTGCGTTTTGCCAGCGCCAGCGCTTCGCCCGGCTGCTGCCATGGACGATCAAACGAGCCCACGCCGAACATGTCGGCGCCGTTCCAGCAGAAGGTGTGCCAGTAGCACGCCGCAAAACGCAGGTGGTCTTCCATGCGTTTGCCGAGCACCAGCTCGTCCGGGTTGTAGTGGCGGAAGGCCAGCGGATTTTGCGTTTTCGGGCCTTCGTAACGGACTCTGTCGAGTTGGTCGAAATAAGCTTGCATAATTGAACTCCATTTGACGCGGCGAATACCAGGTTGTGCCGTAATACTGTTACCTGTTTCGCGGTTGCTCAATTACGTTATTTCACACTGCGATTAAGAGAATGCACAAACGTGCGCTGGCTCGCAAAATAATTAGGGTGAAGCAGCATTTTTCGGCCCTGCTCCAGAACAACAATGCAACAAATAGCTGAAACGATTTAAAATCAGATCACGGTCATAAATTAGAAAATAAACCAAATATCATAATCAGAAGATAAAAATCTGTAATTGCCATTAATCCTACCCGTGCTAAAAATTTGCAGCGTATCCATCGTATTTGTTTCTTTTATCGCCAATCTCTGCACCTCCTACACTTACAAAAGGCCCTGCATAATGAAGATAAAGAACCTTTGCCTCACGCTGTGTGCCTCGCTACTGCTGACCAGTTTCGCGGGCATCGCCAAAGAAGTAAAAATCGGAATGGCTATCGACGACCTGCGTCTTGAACGCTGGCAAAAAGATCGCGACATATTTGTTCATAAAGCCGAATCATTAGGCGCAAAAGTCTTTGTACAATCCGCAAATGGTAATGAAGAAACACAAATGTCGCAGATTGAAAATATGATCAACCGCGGCGTGGATGTGCTTGTTATTATTCCTTATAACGGCCAAGTGTTAAGTAACGTTATTAAAGAAGCGAAACAGGAGGGCATTAAAGTCCTGGCCTATGACCGCATGATTAATAACGCCGATATTGATTTCTATATTTCCTTTGATAATGAAAAAGTCGGTGAAATGCAGGCCCAGAGCCTGGTCGACAAAGTGCCGACCGGGAACTACTTCCTGATGGGCGGTTCACCGGTGGATAACAACGCGAAGCTGTTCCGCGCCGGGCAGATGAAAGTCCTGAAACCGTTCATCGACGACGGCAAAATTAAAGTGGTGGGCGATCAGTGGGCCGACGGCTGGTTGCCTGAAAATGCGCTGAAAATTATGGAAAACGCGCTGACCGCCAACAATAACAAGATTGACGCTGTAGTGGCCTCGAATGATGCCACCGCTGGGGGCGCGATTCAGGCGCTGAGCGCACAGGGGCTGGCGGGGAAAGTCGCCATTTCCGGTCAGGATGCTGACCTCGCCGGGGTGAAACGCATTATCGCGGGCACCCAGACGATGACGGTTTATAAACCTATCACCCAACTTGCCAACACTGCCGCTGAAATCGCGGTTGAGCTCGGCAACGGCCAGCAGCCGAAATCTGACACCACGCTCAATAACGGGCTGAAAGACGTGCCTGCGCGTCTGCTCACGCCGATTGAAGTCAATAAGACCAATATCGACCAGACCGTGATTAAAGACGGCTTCCACAAGAAGAGCGAGCTGTAATTCCGCGCGCCCCTTTCACGAGGGGCATTTTCTTTTTACGTGGAACGCTACGTGGAGTCGCCATGCCTTATTTACTTGAAATGAAGAGTATTACCAAAGCCTTCGGAGCGGTAAAAGCCGTTGATAATGTCAGTCTGCGGTTGAACGCCGGGGAAGTGGTTTCTCTGTGCGGCGAGAATGGCTCAGGCAAATCGACGCTGATGAAAGTGCTGTGCGGAATTTATCCTCACGGTACCTACGACGGTGAAATCGTCTTTGCCGGAGAACCGGTGCACGCCGCGCAGATTCGCGATACCGAACGTCGGGGCATTGCCATTATTCATCAGGAGCTGGCACTGGTTAAGCATCTGACGGTGCTGGAAAACATCTTTCTGGGCGCTGAAATCACCCGCCACGGCATTCTCGATTACGACCAGATGACGCTGCGCTGCGAAAAACTTCTCGCGCAGGTGAGCCTCGCCATTTCGCCCGACACCCGCGTCGGCGATTTAGGCCTCGGGCAACAGCAACTGGTGGAAATCGCCAAAGCGCTGAACAAGCAGGTACGCCTGCTGATTCTGGATGAACCAACCGCCTCGCTGACCGAACAGGAAACGGCGATTCTGCTGAACATCATTCGCGATCTGCAAAATCATGACATCGCCTGTATCTATATTTCGCACAAGCTCAATGAAGTGAAGGCTATTTCCGACACCATTTGCGTGATCCGCGATGGGCAGCACATCGGCACCCGCGACGCAAAAGGCATGAGCGAAGACGACATCATCACCATGATGGTGGGCCGCGAACTGACGGCGCTGTATCCCAACGAGCCGCACATGCCCGGCGAGGAAATCCTGCGGGTAGAACACCTCACCGCCTGGCATCCGGTCAATCGTCATATCAAGCGAGTGAATGACATCTCCTTCTCGTTGCGACGCGGGGAAATTCTCGGTATCGCGGGGCTGGTCGGAGCCGGGCGCACCGAAGCAGTCCAGTGTCTGTTTGGCGTCTGGCGCGGACGCTGGGAAGGTAGCGTGTTTATCGACGGCAAAGCGGTGAACATTGAGAACTGCCAGCAGGCGATAGCCCACGGCATCGCGATGGTTCCGGAAGACCGCAAGAAAGACGGCATTGTGCCAATGATGTCGGTCGGGAAAAACATCACGCTGGCGGCGTTGAATCAGTTCTCCGGGCCGCTCAGCTCGCTGGACGACGCCGCAGAGCAGAACTGCATTCTGCAATCGATCTCACGGCTGAAAGTGAAAACCTCATCCCCCGAGCTGGCCATTGGCAGGCTCAGCGGCGGCAATCAGCAAAAGGCGATTCTTGCCCGCTGCCTGCTGCTCAATCCTCGCATTCTGATCCTTGATGAACCGACGCGCGGCATTGATATCGGCGCGAAATACGAAATCTACAAACTGATTAATCAACTGGTGCAGCAGGGCATCGCGGTCATTGTCATCTCTTCCGAACTGCCGGAAGTGCTTGGCCTGAGCGACCGCGTGCTGGTGATGCACGAAGGCAAACTGAAAGCGGACCTGGTCAACCATCAACTGACGCAGGAAAAAGTAATGGAAGCGGCCCTGAGGAGTGAGCGTCATGTCGAAAAACACGCCGTCTGAACTGAAGCTCGACGCGCAAAGGCCCGCCGCCTTCGCCGGGCTGAAAAAACTCAATTTGCAGGTGTTTGTGATGATCGCGGCGATCGTGGCGATCATGCTGTTCTTCACCTGGACCACAGACGGATCGTATCTCAGCGCGCGTAACGTCTCGAACCTGCTGCGCCAGACCGCTATCACCGGCATTCTGGCGGTCGGGATGGTGTTCGTCATTATCTCCGCAGAAATCGATTTGTCGGTCGGCTCGATGATGGGCCTGCTGGGCGGTGTGGCGGCCATTTTCGACGTCTGGCTCGGCTGGCCGCTGCCGTTAACGATTGTGGTCACGCTGGTGCTGGGGCTGGTATTAGGGGCCTGGAACGGATGGTGGGTGGCTTACCGGAAAGTCCCGTCGTTTATCGTCACCCTGGCCGGGATGCTGGCGTTTCGCGGCATCCTGATTGGCATCACCAACGGTACCACAGTTTCACCCACCAGCCTGGCGATGTCGCAAATCGGTCAGAGCTATCTGCCCGACGGCATTGGCTTTGTCATTGGTGTGCTGGGCCTGTTCGTGTTCGTCGCCTGGCAATGGCGCGGGCGTATGCGTCGCCAGGCGCTCGAGCTGACTAACCCTGCATCCACGCGCGTGGTGGGGCGTCAGGCTATTACTGCGGTGATTGCCCTCGGCGCGGTCTGGATGCTGAACGATTATCGCGGCGTGCCGACGCCAGTGCTGATCCTCGCCCTGCTGTTGCTGGCAGGCATGTTTATGGCCACCCGTACGGCGTTTGGCCGTCGCATTTATGCCATCGGCGGTAATCTGGAAGCCGCCCGGTTGTCAGGCATTAACGTGGAACGCACCAAACTCGCGGTCTTCGCGATTAACGGCCTGATGGTGGCCATTGCCGGGCTTATTTTGAGCTCGCGCCTGGGGGCCGGTTCTCCATCCGCCGGGAACATCGCCGAACTCGACGCCATCGCCGCCTGTGTGATTGGCGGCACCAGCCTCGCAGGCGGCGTGGGCAGCGTAGCGGGCGCAGTCATGGGGGCATTTATCATGTCAGCGCTGGATAACGGAATGAGCATGATGGACGTGCCAACTTTCTGGCAATATATCGTTAAGGGCGCCATTTTGCTGCTGGCGGTGTGGATGGATTCTGCCACTAAGCGGCGGGCCTGATCGCGGCAATTTCCGCTACGATGGCGACACTTTCGGGTCTCGCCATCCTTGTTTCTTCAGGAAAGCAAAACATGTTTGAAAAGCGCCACCGGGTCACGCTGTTATTCAACGCCAACAAAGCCTATGACCGTCAGGTTGTGGAAGGCGTGGGCGAGTACTTGCAGGCGTCCCAGTCGGAATGGGATATTTTTATCGAAGAGGATTTTCGCGCCCGCATTGAAAACATAAAGGAATGTCTCGGTGACGGCGTTATCGCCGACTTTGACGATCCGATAATCGAAGCCCTGCTCGGCGATGTTGAAGTGCCTATCGTCGGCGTTGGCGGTTCGTATCATCGTCCGGAGCACTATCCTCCGGTTCACTATATCGCGACGGATAACCATGCCCTGGTAGAAAGCGCGTTTTTACATCTGAAGGAAAAAGGCGTTCATCGCTTTGCTTTTTACGGCCTGCCCTCCTCCAGCGGCAAGCGCTGGGCCGTCGAGCGCGAGCATGCGTTTTGCCAGATTGTGGCGAAAGAGAAATACCGCGGTGTGGTGTATCAGGGCCAGGAAACCGCGCCGGATAACTGGCAGCATGCGCAAAATCGGCTGGCCGACTGGCTGCAAACGCTGCCGCCGCAAACCGGGATTATCGCCGTGACCGACGCCCGTGCGCGTCACATCTTACAAGCCTGCGAACATCTGCATATTCCGGTGCCGGAAAAGCTGTGTGTGATTGGGATCGATAACGAAGAGCTGACGCGCTATCTGTCTCGCGTGGCGCTCTCCTCCGTGGCGCAGGGCACGCGCCAGATGGGCTATCAGGCCGCCAAACTGCTGCACCGTCTGCTGGATAACGAAGAGCTGCCGCTGCAACGCCTGCTGGTCCCGCCGGTGCGTGTAATTGAGCGGCGCTCCACGGATTATCGTTCTCTCGACGATCCGGCGGTGATTCAGGCGATGCACTACATCCGCAATAACGCCTGCAAGGGCATTAAGGTGGAACAGGTGCTGGATGCGGTGGGGATTTCGCGTTCCAATCTGGAGAAACGCTTTAAAGAGGAAGTGGGCGAAACCATTCACGCCGTTATTCACAGCGAGAAGCTGGAAAAAGCGCGCAGCCTGCTGGTGTCGACATCCTTATCCATCAACGAGATCTCGCAGATGTGCGGCTATCCGTCGCTACAATATTTCTATTCGGTGTTTAAAAAGGAATACGACACCACGCCCAAAGAATATCGCGAACGCTTCGGCGAAGCGCTGGTGTAGCCGGCGCTGAAAACAAAAACGCCTTCCGATGGAAGGCGCTTTTAGTGGTATCAGGCAGAGCGTGATTACATGTGAGCGGCAATCAGACGCTGATTATCCTGGTACATGCTGAACAAGAAGTTGTTGTAGCTCGACCCGCGGGTCGAATAACCTTTCAGCTTGTGGATCATCGCGCTGGCCGTCACTTCCTGGTCCGTTTTACGCAGCTGCGCACGGGACTTACGGAATGACTTATAAGCCGGATGCGTGTTCAGGTTCACCACATACGCTTCAACAGACTCTTTGACGGTGTCAAAGTGCGAGTAGCCTTTCACCTTACCCGCGCATTTGCCACGGCCACACTTCATGCCGAACAGATTGTTGTTGTTACGTGCGAGTTTCGAGGTGCCCCAACCGCTTTCTGCTGCGGCCATGGTCGCAACCATGCTGCCAGGAATGATATCCACGCGCTCAAGCAGCGAGTTCCATGGAATTTTACGCGTATTCCCGGACCAACTGATTTTGTAGCGCTGAGTAATACCTTTCAGGCGCGAGCGCTCTGTCGGCGACCAGCGGCCATCGTACTGTTTAGAAACAAGCCAGTTACGATCGGCGGTGATTGCTGCATTTTGACTGGTAATATAAGGCATTACGGTCCGGAGAAACGCTTTTTTACGAGGTGTTCCGGAAGGGTATTTTCGCAAATCAGGAAGTGAACTACTCTTTGCACTATTGCGAGAATACTCTTGTTTACTGCTTACCTTGGTACTACTACTTGTCTTTATTACCGGGGCTTTGTGACTCGTTGTTGCTGTGTGCGTTGTTGCCAGCACCCCACCCGAAAATACACCGGTGAGTAACATGAGTATCGCGGCCCCATATCGTCGAATGGGAGTCGATATCATTAGGTCTCCTGGTCGGATATAAACATTCCAACACCTTGAATTATGCATATAACTGCGAAATGAATCGCGAATGATATCAAAAATACCCCAGCAGCGCACCCTATGATATAAGCAAATTCCTAAACGAGGTTCTGCACGAAGGGCATTCTTTCGATTCATAAGTCTGAAATTCAAAGCTTAATCGCAGAAATTCCTGTTCTCATTAGAGGCGGATCACTCACCCTGCGACGTCCTCCCCTGGAATGCCCGTTCAGGAGGAGGGATAACGCCGTGGCAACTGGCAAAATGCACAAAAACTGTTTTCAGGTGAACGCCATGAAACTTGCCGCTGTTGTATTACTTCTGCTGCCCGGAGCCGCCTTCGCAGGCTGGACCGCCCCGGAATTCCCTGCGTTCAAACCTGAAGGCAGCGGGACGTTTGTCAGTCAGAAAACGCTGACGAAGGGTACACATCCATTGACGTTGCATCTTGACCAACAGTGCTGGCAGCCCGCTTCGGCGATAAAACTGAATGAAATGCTGTCGCTTGAACCCTGCCACGGCGATGCCCCGCAGTGGCGGCTGTTCCGCGACGGCGAGTATACGCTGGCGGTGGATACCCGCTCAGGCACGCCAACGCTGATGTTGAGCGTCAAAACTGAGGCTGCGGCAACCGCGAATGTGGAAGTGCACCAGTGCCCACGCTGGGACGGTAAACCGCTCACACTGGATGTCAGCAAGATCTTCGCAGAAGGCAGCACGGTCCGCGATTTTTACAGTGGGAAAACCGCGGCGGTGAAAGACGGAAAAATCACTATGCAGCCTGCTAACGGTAGCAATGGCCTGCTGCTGCTGGAAAATGCGCAAACCCAGCAGCCCGCTGCTTTTGACTGGCATAACGCCACGGTCTATTTCGTATTGACCGACCGCTATGTGAACGGCAATCCGGGTAACGACCACAGTTACGGTCGCCATAGCGATGGTTTGCAGGAGATCGGCACATTTCACGGCGGCGATTTGCAGGGGCTGACCAGTAAACTCGATTATCTACAGCAGCTCGGGGTCAATGCGCTGTGGATTAGCTCGCCGCTGGAGCAAATTCACGGCTGGGTCGGGGGCGGCACCAAAGGAGATTTCCCGCACTACGCCTATCACGGCTATTACCCGCAGGACTGGACAAAACTCGACGCCAACATGGGTAACGAGGACGACCTGCGTCGTCTGGTAGACGAAGCCCACAGGCGCGGCATCCGCATTCTGTTTGACGTGGTGATGAACCACACCGGTTATGCCACGCTGGCCGATATGCAAGCGTATCAGTTTGGCGCACTCTATTTGCAGGGCGATGCGCTGAAGAAAACCCTCGGCGAGCACTGGACCGACTGGAAACCCGGTCCAGGCCAGACCTGGCACAGTTTTAATGATTACATCAACTTTAGCGATAAAACGGCGTGGGCAAAATGGTGGGGCAAGCAGTGGGTCCGCACCGATATTGGCGACTACGACAACCCCGGCTTTGACGATTTAACGATGTCGCTGGCCTTCCTGCCGGATCTCAAAACCGAATCCACAACCGTTTCTGGCCTGCCGGTGTTTTATCAGCACAAACCGGATACCGCAGCCAGGGCCATTGCGGGCTACACACCGCGTGACTACCTGACGCACTGGCTGAGCCAATGGGTGCGGGATTACGGCATCGACGGTTTCCGGATTGATACCGCAAAACACGTTGAACTCCCGGCCTGGCAGCAGCTAAAAACGCAGGCCACCGAAGCGCTGGCGGCGTGGAAGAAGGCGAATCCGGGTAAATCTCCGGATGATGGCGCATTCTGGATGACCGGCGAAGCCTGGGGCCACGGCGTGATGCAGAGTACGTATTATCAGCACGGCTTCGACGCGATGATTAATTTCGATTATCAGGACCAGGCGGCGAAAGCGGTGAATTGCCTCGCCAACATCGACCCCACCTGGCAGCAAATGGCTGACAAATTGCAGAACTTCAACGTGCTGAGCTATCTCTCCTCCCATGACACGCGATTGTTCCGCGAGGGTGGCAGTGAAGGCGCCGAACTGTTGTTGCTCACCCCGGGTGCGGTACAGATATTTTACGGTGACGAATCTGCCCGCCCGTTTGGCCCTACCGGCTCCGATCCGTTGCAGGGCACGCGCTCAGATATGAACTGGCAGGATATCACCGGGAAAGAAGCCGCCACCGTCGCCCATTGGCAGAAACTTGGCCAGTTCCGCGCCCGCCATCCGGCCATTGGTGCGGGACGCCAAACCACGCTCACATTACCTCAAGGCTACGGTTTCGTGCGCGAACATGACGGTGATAAAGTGATGGTGGTGTGGGCGGCAAAACCCTGACGGGCTAACTCCCTGCGCGACAAATAGTGTTTTCATCCGGAACGGATATTAAATGCAGAATAAATCACCAAACCAGAAATGTTTCACCCGTTTGCACCGCGCTGGCACAGGGGTTATGGTTAGCCCCTACCCAGAAGACCGACAGAACACCTGCATATGACTTTTTCACTTTTCGGCGACAAATTCACCCGTCATTCCGGTATCACCCGCCTGATGGAAGATCTCAACGATGGCCTGCGCACGCCAGGCGCCATCATGCTTGGCGGCGGCAACCCGGCACAAATTCCGGAGATGAACGACTACTTCCAGAATCTGCTGGCAGACATGCTGGAAAGCGGCAAAGCCACTGAAGCGCTGTGTAACTATGATGGCCCGCAGGGCAAAACCGAACTGCTGGCCGCCCTGTCGACCATGCTGCGTGAAGAGCTCGGCTGGGATATCGGACCACAGAATATTGCACTGACCAATGGCAGCCAGAGCGCATTTTTCTACTTGTTTAACCTCTTCGCTGGCCGTCGTGCCGATGGAACCACCCGCAAAGTCCTGTTCCCGCTGACGCCGGAATACATTGGTTATGCCGATTCTGGCCTTGAAGAAGACCTGTTTGTCTCCGCGCGACCGAATATCGAGCTGCTGCCAGAAGGCCAGTTTAAGTATCACGTTGATTTCGAGCACCTCCGCGTGACCGACGAAACTGGGATGATCTGCGTTTCGCGCCCGACCAACCCGACGGGCAACGTCATCACTGATGAAGAGCTGTTGAAACTCGATGCGCTGGCCAATCAGCACGGTATTCCGCTGGTCATTGATAACGCTTACGGCGTGCCGTTCCCGGGCATTATCTTTAGCGAAGCGCGACCGCTGTGGAACCCGAACATCGTGCTGTGCATGAGCCTGTCGAAGCTCGGCCTGCCGGGCAGTCGCTGCGGCATCATTATTGCCAATGAAAAAATCATCAGCGCAATCAGTAATATGAACGGCATCATCAGCCTCTCCCCTGGCGGCATTGGCCCGGCGATGATGTGCGAAATGATCCAACGCAAAGACCTGCTGCGCCTGTCAGAAACGGTCATCAAACCGTTCTACTACCAGCGCGTTCACGAAACGATTGCTACTATTCGCCGTTATTTGCCGGAAGAACGCTGCCTGATCCACAAGCCAGAAGGCGCTATTTTCCTGTGGCTGTGGTTTAAAGACCTGCCGATTACCACTGAAATTTTGTACCAGCGCCTGAAAAAGCGCGGCGTACTGATGGTGCCTGGCGACTTCTTCTTCCCGGGACTCGATAAGCCGTGGCCACATACGCACCAGTGTATGCGCATGAATTACGTGCCGGACCCGGAGAAAATCGAAGCGGGGGTCAAAATACTTGCCGAGGAAATAGAAAAAGCCTGGCAGGAAAGCGGCTGTTAAATAATATTGGCCCTGAAAACTCGGGGCCAAAATTTTCTGTGATCGGCATCGGTAATTAAGAATATATTCCTTAAACAGCGCGAAAACCTTCCGGGTAAGAAAACTCTTAAATAAACACCTTATTTAATTTGAGCTTTATTCAAAACCACATAGTGTAGCGCAGCTTAAATATAACATTGACGTTAACCTTCTGTTTTATCTTGTCTATAAATTCGTCTTTCATTTTACCCTGCCGATAAAATATAAAAGCCATGTTTCCCGTTGATAATGGCGCGCCGAGAACCCGAGCGGCCCGTTATTTTCAACATACACTGATTAATACGCCGCCCGGCGTTTACATCAGTGGAGTCTTGTTATGGCCTCGAATAACGTTAGCCACTTAAGTGTTATCGCAGTGGCGGTACTGCTCGCGTTTTCACTTTCTGCCTGTAGCGGCAGCGGCGGCGGTTCGCATTCAACCGCTAAAAATCATCCCACCACCGGCAGCAGCGGATCGGGTTCCGATGACGGCAGCGGTGGCGGCTCAACGGCCAATAACGGCGGCGGAGGTTCTGGCAGCGGTGGAACCGGCTCCGGAGGCGGCGGGTCAGGGACTGGCGGAACCGGTTCCGGCGGTGGAGGGACAGGCGATGGCGGCACCGGAACAGGTAACGGCAATGGTGGCGGGGGAACCGGTGGCGGCACAGGCACCGGCGGAGGTACCTCAACGGCCGCGCTGAATAATGTCCTCAGTGACACCGGCAAAACCGTGACCGCCGTGGGCACCACCGTCGACAGCCTCGGTAGCCAGCTTCCTACCGATAATCCGGTCACCTCAACGGTTTCAACCACCGTCAGCGGCGTGGGGAGCGCGGTTTCAACCGTCGGCACCGGCGTCACCACCGGTATCGGTGATCCGACTAACGCTAACGGTCTCGGCACGACGACCAAAGGCGTCACCACCACCGTCACCGGATTGGGGGACACCGTTTCCACCGTCGGCACCAATCTGGCCAGCACCACCTCCGGCACACCGCTCGGCGGCGTTACCGGCGTGGCAGGCAACGTAGTTAACAGCACCGGCCAACTGGTAAGCAACACCGGAAACGGGTTAACCAACGTGGTCGACAGTCAGGGCGTCACCAAAGTCACCACCGGTGCGACCACGACTGTCGATAAAACTCTCGGCGGCGTGCAGGGCCTGACGCAGCAGGTCGGCACCACCACCGGGCTCGGTACGCCGGTTAACGGTCTGCTGACTCAAGTGGGTACCACGGTGAGCCAGGTAGGCACTAACGTCAGCGGCAGTAATGCCGGTCTGAATGGCCTGGGCCAGGTAGTGCAAAACGTCGGCCAGACGGTCACCGACACCGGCGGTCTGGTGAAACCTACCGCAGCATCAACCGGTAACGCAGGCGGGAATGTCGCCGCCAACGCCACGGTCACAGCGGATAACAACAGCCTTGCGGCAAATGTGAACACCACGGTCAACAATTTGACCGCTGGCGTTACCGCCAATGCCAGTACCAGTCAGAGCAGTGCCAACACCAATCCACTCGGCGGGCTGAATACGCTGGTCAGTGGGATCCTTAAACCAAAACAGCATTAACGCATGACCTTCTGTGCCCCCGCAAAGGGGGCACATTTCACAGCAGTGACGACCCGCGCAGACGGGACTAAGAACAGGGATAGCACCATGAAACAGCAACTTTACTACGCGCTGCCCGGGCTGCTGCTGCTGAGCCTCGCCCGCGCCGATACCTTACCTGCGATTATCGATCCCACTAACCCGGCGAAAGCCTCGCGCGACATTGCGCCCTCTGCGCCCGCACAGCCTGCACCAACGGTCACGGTGCAAAGGCCGGAGTCAAAACTGACGCCCGACACGCCGATTCCGGTCAACCATATCCAGTTTATTGGCGGCACGATTTATCCGCTGAAATCGTTATTGCAGCCCTTTCGGCCCTACGCGCAAAAAACGGTGCCACTGAAAACGCTGATCGGCCTGGTGAATGACATTACCGCCCGCTACAAAGCCGATGGTTACCCGCTCTCTTACGCGTGGCTGCCGGACAACAACTTTCAGGGCGGCAATATCCGCATCGTGCTGGTTGAAGGCTACGTCGCCCACAGCGACATCAAAAGCAATAACCCCGACGTCGCTGCACGCCTGCAACGGCTGGCAGAAAAAATCATGACGGAAAAACCGCTGACCCAGGACACCTTCGACCGTTACAGCCAACTGATGACCCGTACGCCGGACGTACCCGTAGATGCCAATGCGCAGCTACCGAAGAACATTTATGGCGCGGCGGCGATGCAGGTTACGGGGATGCAGCCGCACATCTGGGATCTGTCGTCCACGCTCGACACCCGAAAAGGGCAGAATCTGGCCCTGGTCAACGGCACGCTGAGCAATCTGACGAGCTACGGCGATCAGCTTGGCATCGCAACGTTGATCCCGCTCGATAAGGACACGCGCAAAACCTATCTCGGCCTGAACTGGCAGCAGTTTCTCAATGATGAAGGGCTGACCATGCAGCTCAAAGGGAGTTACTACCGTGAAAACCCGCGGGATTTCACGCCGCTGCTGTATCTGCCAAATGACATCTCGATTAACGCCCGGCAAAAATCGACGCAGTACAACGGCGGTGTGAGCTTTGGCTATCCGCTGATCCTCACCAGCAAAACCCAGCTCAACCTCACCGGGGGAATGGATTACACCGACAAACGTGACGATTACGACCTGCAGGCGCAACTGGCGGGGCAAAAATATGATCTCGACGCGCAGCATCAGCACATTCGTTATCCGGCGCTGGAACTGGGCATCAACGGTCTGCGCGCGTTCACCACAACCAGCATCAGCAGCCGTCTGACGGTTCGTCAGGGGATTGACGGTTTAGGCGCAGACGCCTCACCTGCGCAGTTTACCGATCTCAATTTCACCTTATGGAAGGGCTATCTGGACGCGGCGTGGATGATGAGCGAGAAATGGAAGCTGTCGACGTCGTGGGAAGGCGACTGGTCGAACAATGATTTACCGGAGCCGGAGCGGGTGAATTTCGGTGCACAGCGCTTCGGGCGTGGCTATCAGGACAGCGAAGCCAGCGGGGATTACGGCTACGGCGGACAGGTCGAATTGCGCTATTTGCACATGCGAAAAAACAGCACCTGGCTTGCCACCGTCCAGCCGTACGTGCTGGCGGACACCGCGCAAACCTGGTTTAACCAGCCTGGTTTGCCACATCAGCGTCTGGGTTCCATCGCCACCGGAATAATGGTGGGCGATAACCGCCACTACAGCGTTAGCGTCGAGGCGGCAAAACCGGTGGGCGATGTGCCCACCGACAGCAACAATCGCGACTGGCGTTACAGCCTGACGCTGACGTGGAACTTTAACAATCTGCGCTAGCGGGCGATTTGTTTTTGTATGCGAGCGCGCCTGCCCTGCATTGCACAGTGCCTTGATGAAACTCAACCAGAATTGATATGTTCTTTGCAATAACGCCGCTTCCACGCCGCCGGAGTCAGCCCGGTGTGCTTGCGGAATATCTGCCTGAAATAACCGGTATCGCTAAACCCACAGCGGCTGGCCACTTCCTTCAACGACAGGGAGTCGCTGATCAGCAGTTTTTCCGCCGCCATCACCCGCTGGCGATGGAGCGCTTCGGTCAGCGTTAAACCGAACGTGCGTCGGTAAACGCGCCCGAGATAATCCGCGCTGCAGTGCAGCTCTTTCGCCAGCTGCGAGGTAGAAAGTGGCAAGTGATACTGCGTGCGCAACGTCTGCTGCGCACGGTAGGCCAGCGCCACACCAGGGCTTTCGCTCGCACTTTCCTGCGATCCCGCCGCTGAAAGCTGTTGGAGGATCAGCAACAAAATGCACTCCAGTGCAATGCTGCGGTGCACATTTTCCTGTTCGTTCAGGAACTGGCGGAACAGCGAAATAATGTAAGACGGAGAACTTACACCCGTGTGCTGCGGAATAGTCAGCAGCGTCTGGCGCAACGCGGAATTCAGCGCTTCATCGAGCCAGTCAAAATGCAGCCAGTAAAATTTAAGGTCCGCCGGAAACTCCCCCTCACCCACGTGCCGACATCCCGGACGCAGCAACAGGCTTTCGCCCGCCTGAACGCTAAACAGGCGCTCATCTTCACGGATCCTGAACTCGCCGCGCTCGACGAACACCAGTTCCCAGGAATGCAGTTTGCGCGCCGGATGGCTGCCCACGCCGCGCGAAATAAACAACCCCCCGTTCTGCACCCGAATCGGAAACGCTATGGATAATTCAATCATGGATATTCACTTTCTCGCTTTTTAGCGTAAATAAATTGATTCTTGTCTTTGATTATTAATCAAAAATAGTCACTCAAGCGGATCACGATCACACTTTGCGCATCAGGTCGGAATCGTCATCTTTTTCTACTTTCCCCTTCCCTTGTTGGGCGCGCGATTCCAGGCAGAATGGATCAGGTACCTTGCAAAACACACAATAAGCCCGCCCAAAAGCGGGTCACGCACCCTGACCTACGTGAGGAGTTTTCAATGACTTCTGCTCCGATTACGCAAACCGAACTCGCGCAACACACCGCCAACGAGGCGCTGTCGACCCGAGAAAAAATCGGTTACGGGCTGGGCGATGCCGGTGGCACCGTCATCACCTGCCTGATCATGAACTTTTTGACCTTTTTCTATACCGACGTTTTCGGCCTGACTCCGGCGCTGGTCGGCACATTATTCATCGCCCTGCGCGTCTTTGACGCCATTTCGGACCCGATAATGGGCGTCATCGCCGACCGTACCCAAAGCCGCTGGGGACGCTTTCGCCCATGGCAGCTGTGGATTGCGGTGCCGATTGGCCTCATCGGCGTGCTGACGTTCACCGTGCCAGACGTCAGCATGAATATGAAAATTCTCTGGGCATTCGGCACTTATCTGCTGCTTTCGGTGAGCTATACCGCCATCAATGTGCCGTACTGCGCGCTGATCAACACCATGACCACACGCCATTCCGAAGTGCTGGCCTGTCAGTCCTGGCGCTTTGTGCTGTGCGGCGTGGCGGGCTTTTTAGTCTCCGTCGGGCTGCCGTGGCTGGTGTCTGCGATCGGAAAAGGCAACGTCGCGCACGGCTGGCAGATGGGCGTCGGCATCCTGTGTGCGGTGGCGGTGGTGATGTTCCTGTGCTGCTTCTTCTGGGTGCGCGAGCGCGTACCGCTGGACACCATGGGTCAGTTTACCCTCCGCCAGCACATTGCCGGACTGCGTAAAAATGACCAGTTGCTGCTGATGCTGGTGATGTCCTTCCTGCTGATCAACGTGTTCAACATCCGCGGCGGCGGCTACATGTACTTCATCACCTACGTTTTACAGGGCAGCACCGCATATACCTCGCTGTTCTTCACGATGGTGACGTTCGCCTCCATTCTCGGTTCGATCGTCGTCAATCCACTGACAAAACGCGTCGATACGGTAAAACTTTACTATTACACCAACCTGATTTTAGCCGTGTTAGCGGTAGCGATGTGGTTCCTGCCCGTCGGCCCGGCGTGGCAGACGCTGTGGCTGGTCGTTATTCTCGGCAACGGCATTATTCTCGGCTTCACGCTGCCGCTACACTTCGGGCTGATGGCCTTCGCCGACGACTACGGCGAGTGGAAAACCGGTGTGCGTTCATCCGGCATGAACTTCGCCTTTAACCTTTTCTGCATCAAGCTCGCCTGGGCGTCCAGCGCCGGGATCGTCAGTCTGGTATTCATCTTCGTCGCCTATCAACCCGGCACCGGGAACCAGACCGCGGCCTCGCTGCACGGCATGACCGCGATGGAAACACTGTTACCTGCGGTGTTCCACTTGCTGCTGGCCTTCACCCTGCGCACCTGCAAACTCAACAACCCTATGATGTCGCGCATCGCCACCGACCTGCGTGTGCGCCATGTTCAGTCTTAAGGAGAACGTTATGTCTGTGATGGAAGTCGACCTGCATAAGCTCAAAGTCAGCGATCCGTTTCTCGGTCAGTACCAGCAACTGGTGCGTGACGTGGTTATTCCCTATCAGTGGGACGCGCTGAACGACAGGATTGCAGAAGCCGATCCGAGCCACGCTATTGAGAATTTCCGTATCGCCGCCGGACGCTCACAAGGTGAGTTTTACGGCATGGTGTTTCAGGACAGCGACGTCGCAAAATGGCTGGAAGCGGTGGCCTGGTCGCTGTGCCAGAAGCCGGACAGCGAGCTGGAAAAGACCGCCGACGAGGTGATTGAACTGGTTGCCGCGGCCCAGTGCGACGACGGCTATCTGAACACGTATTTCACCGTTAAAGCCCCACAGGAGCGCTGGACTAACCTCGCGGAATGCCACGAGCTGTACTGCGCCGGACATATGATTGAAGCCGGTGTGGCCTTCTTCCAGGCCACCGGCAAACGCCGCCTGTTGGATGTGGTGTGCAAACTCGCCGACCACATCGACCACGTTTTTGGCCCCGGTGAAAACCAGCTGCACGGTTATCCAGGTCATCCGGAAATTGAACTGGCACTGATGCGTCTGTTCGACGTCACGCAGGAACCACGCTATCTGCATCTCGTGAATTACTTCGTCGAACAGCGGGGAACGCAGCCGCATTACTACGACATCGAGTACGAAAAACGCGGAAATACCTCTTACTGGAATACGTATGGCCCGGCGTGGATGGTGAAGGATAAAGCCTACAGCCAGGCACATCAGCCGCTGGCAGAGCAGCCAACGGCCATCGGCCACGCCGTACGTTTTGTATACCTGATGACCGGTGTGGCGCACCTGGCACGGCTCAGCAACGACGAAGCGAAGCGCGAGGATTGCCTGCGCCTGTGGAACAACATGGCCCAGCGCCAGCTGTACATCACCGGTGGGATTGGCTCCCAGAGCAGCGGCGAAGCGTTCAGCAGCGATTACGACCTGCCCAACGACACAGTCTACGCCGAAAGCTGCGCCTCGATTGGCCTGATGATGTTCGCCCGGCGGATGCTGGAGATGGAAGCCGACAGCCAGTATGCCGACGTGATGGAACGCGCGTTGTATAATACCGTGCTCGGCGGCATGGCCCTGGATGGTAAGCACTTCTTCTACGTTAACCCGCTGGAAGTGCATCCGAAGTCGCTGAATTTCAATCACATCTACGATCATGTAAAGCCTGTCCGCCAACGTTGGTTCGGCTGCGCCTGCTGCCCTCCGAATATCGCCCGCGTGCTGACCTCGATCGGGCATTACATCTACACGCCGCGTGAGGACGCGCTGTACATCAACCTGTACGTCGGTAACAGCGCCGAAGTCACGGTAGGCGATGAAACGCTGCGTCTGCGCATCAGCGGGGAATTCCCGTGGCAGGAAAAAGTCACCATCGCCATCGACTCAGCCCAGCCGGTGCAGCACACGCTGGCGCTGCGTTTACCGGACTGGTGCGACGCGCCGCAGGTATCACTCAACGGCGTGCCGGTGACGAGTGAAGCCCGCAAAGGCTATCTGCACATCAACCGCCGCTGGCTGGAGGGTGACACGCTGACGCTCACATTCCCGATGCCGGTTCGCCGCGTTTATGGCAACCCGCTGGTGCGCCACGTGGCCGGAAAAGTCGCGATTCAGCGCGGCCCGTTGGTGTACTGCCTCGAACAAGCAGACAACGGTGAGGAACTGCATAACCTGTGGCTGCCGGAAAACGCGACGTTCAATGCGTTTGAAGGCAAAGGCCTGTTCGCCCACAAGGTGCTAATTCAGGCCGAAGGAGTAAAACAGACCTCAGCAAAACCGGAGCAGCAATCGCTGTGGCATTACGACCGCTCGCCCGCCACCCGCCAGACCCAGACACTGACCTTTATCCCGTGGTTCTGCTGGGCCAACCGCGGCGAAGGCGAAATGCGGATCTGGGTGAATGAGGGGTGATTACTCCATGCCCGGCGGCGCAGGCTTGCCGGGCCTACAAGCCCACCGCATTTTCGTAGGCCCGTGCAAGCGTCAGCGCCGCCGGGCAGTTACAACCACTCTCCGGCATTTAACTCGCCAACGTCCCCCGCCCAGTTCAATGGATAAATTCCGCGGTGCACGTCACGATGAAATGTGGAAAACGGCCAGGCCTGCACCTGCTTTACCAGCCCATGCTTCAACGGGTTGATGTAGATGTAATCCTTATGTCGACGGTAATCCTGTTGGTCGCGGATGGTGTGCTCCCAAAAACGGGGCTGCCATATCCCACACGCGCCTAAATCACGGGTGAACCTCTTTTTGATATCCCGCCAACGACCAGAAAAATCACAATCATTTGCCGGCAGTGTCCAGAGACAATGCATATGTTCGGGTAGAACCACCCAGGCATCAATGTGAAAGGGTTTACGTCGTTTAACCTGCGCAATCGCTGCCCTTAACAACGCAATCTCACGTACCAGCAGATCACTGTGCCTGTCCCTCAGAGTGACGGTGAAGAACCACGTGCCGCCGTTGATATAATTACGTCGATAGTTTGACATTACCTGTCTGCTTTCTTGCCGGGCCAACTGGAGACATCACGATATCGCACGTCAGGCGCCTGGACAGAGGGAGAATTGTCATTCGGGAATGTGCTACGCAGTAAAGTTTATGAGTGAGGCAAACAACAGGAAGTTTTACACCCGTGTGCGCAAAAAGGAGCGGAGCGGCGTTTGTCAATCTGTGTGCTTTACACTGACGTTTATTGACAATAGTTGCCCTGGCAGTAATCATTAATTTAATTACTGACCAGGCAGCTATCATGACATCCGCAACGGCGAGCACCGACAAAAACCTGCATCTGGGTGTGCTTTTTCATCTGGCAAACCAGTTCAAAGACCAGCTTATCAGTCACTATTTTTCCGGTGCCGGGGTGACCGCGCCGCAATTTAAGGTGCTGATTAATATCTTTAAAGGGAACATCAGCCCGGCAGAAATCTGTAAAAGTTTGCAGATGGACACCGGCGCGATGAGCCGCATGGTGGAAAGGATGGTCAAGAGCGACCTGGTTGAACGTCATCCTAATTCGCAGGACAAACGCCAGGTGATCCTCGCCCTAACGGAGAAAGGCCGAAATCTCTGCGAAACGTTTCAGAATGAAGCACTTAACACCATCCTGGCTGATTTAACGGCCCGTCTGACGCCCGATGAATCCCGACAACTGAAAGACATTCTTATCAAAATGCTGCCGGACGAATTCACGGCTCCCCATCGCTAAGCACAAGCCAAAGGCCTTTATCATTATGGAAAACACCGCTCCGGACACGACTCCACGTCCCAGCAGACGCAAACGTAACTTCACTATTTTACTGCTGATAATCGTGCTGGCCGCCGCAGGCTGCCTGGCGTGGTATCTGCTGTATGCCCGTTTTTATGAATCAACCGATGACGCCTACGTCAACGGCAACCAGGTCACGCTGACCCCGCAGATTACCGGGACGGTGACTCAGGTGACGGTCGATGAAGGCGACTTCGTGCAAAAGGGCCAGCCGCTGGTTCTGCTTGACCCGAGCGATACCGAAATTGCGTTGCAGCAGGCCGAAGCCGACCTCGCCAGCACCGTGCGTCAGGTTCGCGGCTTGTACAGCACTGCCGATAACTATCGCGCGCAGGTGGCGGCCAAAAAAGTTGCGCTACAAACCGCGCAAAATGACTACAACCGTCGACAGAAAATCTTCGCCAGCGGCGCGGTCTCGGCGGAAGACCTGTCCCATTATCGCGATGCCGTCACCAGCGCGCAGAGCGATTTAACCGCTGTAGAGCAGGCGTTGAAAACCAATCAGGCGATGGTCGATGACACCGTTATCGACAGTCATCCGGAAATTAAAACCGCCGTCGCCACCCTGCGTCAGCGCTATCTGGATAACGCCCGTAGCACAATTGTTGCACCCGTCAGCGGCTTTGTCGCAAAACGTGCAGTACAGCTCGGGATGCGCGTCACGTCAGGCACCACGCTGCTGTCGATCGTTCCGCTGAAAGAGGTGTGGGTCGATGCCAACTTTAAAGAGAGCCAGATGCAGGATATGCGCCTCGGCCAGAAAGTGACACTGAATGCCGACCTGTACGGCGATGATGTGCAGTATCACGGCACTATCGAAAGCCTGGGGATTGGTACCGGTAGCGCGTTCTCACTGCTGCCTGCGCAGAACGCCAGCGGTAACTGGATCAAGATTGTGCAGCGTCTGCCGGTGCGCATTGCGCTCGACGAACATGACATGCAAAAGCATCCGTTGCGCATTGGTCTGTCGATGAATGTGCAGGTCGATATTCGTGACCTCGACGGTCATCTTCTGCCGCAAAAAACCGTCAGCGAACCACGCTTTACCACCGACGTGTACAACACACCGATGGAAGCCGCCGACAAACTGGTCGCCAAAATTCTGCATGACAACAGCAGCGCCGTAGCCTCCGCGCAGCGCTAGGAGAGCAGTTATGTCAGAACCTAAGGCCGCTTATACGCCACCAAGCCTGATCCTGGCGACGCTGGCGTTATCCCTGGCGACGTTTATGCAGGTGCTGGATTCGACCATCGCCAACGTGGCCCTGCCGACGATTTCCGGCAACCTCGGGGTCAGCGCCGATCAGGGAACGTGGGTTATCACCTCCTTTGCGGTGTGCAACGCCATCGCCCTGCCGCTTACCGGCTGGTTTACCCGACGTTTTGGTCAGCTTCGGCTGTTCATCGCTTCAGTGGTGTTTTTCACCCTGACCTCGTTCCTGTGCGGATTCGCCCACAGCATGACGGAACTCATTATTTTCCGTGCATTGCAGGGCTTTTTCGCCGGGCCGATGTTCCCGATGTGTCAGACGCTACTGCTGGTTATCTTCCCGCCGATGAAGCGCAGTATGGCGCTGGCGCTGCTGTCGATGGTGACCGTGGTTGCGCCGATTGTCGGGCCGATTACCGGCGGCTGGATAACCGATAACTACTCCTGGCCGTGGATTTTTTACATCAACGTGCCGATCGGCATTTTTGCCTCGATTGTGGTCTGGACACAGCTTCGCGGGCGCGAAGAAACCACGCAGTCAGCGCCAATCGACTACATTGGCATTGCGCTGCTGGTGCTTGGCGTCGGCCTGTTGCAGGTGGTGCTCGATAAAGGCAACGATGAAGACTGGTTCTCCTCCACGCCGATTATTGTGATGTCGATTGTGTCTGCCATCAGCCTGATTTCCTTTGTGATGTGGGAGCTGGACGATAAGCATCCGATCGTGAATCTGCGCCTGTTTAAGGACCGCAATTTTGCGATTGGTACGCTGTCGCTGATGCTCGGCTATGCAGCGTTCTTCGCCATTAACATCATTCTGCCGCAGTGGCTGCAAACGCAGATGGGCTATACCGCCATTTGGGCGGGGCTTGCCGCCGCGCCGATGGGCTTTATCCCCCTGTTGCTGACCCCGATTATTGGGCGTTATGCGACCAAAGTGGATTTACGCCTTCTGTGTTCCATATCGTTTATGACGATGGGGGCGGCCTGCCTGATGCGCGCGCAGTTCAATACTGATGTGGATTTCCGCACCATTGCAGGCGTACAGATGTTTATGGGGATCGGCGTGGCGTTCTTCTTTATGCCGTTGACCACCATCGTGCTGTCGAATCTGAACGGCAATGAAATGGCGGATGGTTCCGGGCTGGCAACGTTCTTCCGCGTGCTGGGCGGCTCATTTGCGTCTTCGCTGACAACCTGGATTTGGCAACGCCGCGAAATTTTCCATCATGCGAATCTGGCGGAAAACGTGTCGCAGTACCACCCGGCGGCGGTGGATTACGTGCAGAAGATGGGCGGTCCGACGCAGCAGCACTTTGCGATTATCGACAAAACCATCGAACAGCAGGCGTACATGATGTCGACCATCGATTATTTCTGGTTACTGGGATGGGGCTTTATGGGGTTGATCGTCATTATCTGGTTCACCCGCCCACCGTTTGTGAGATCCGGCGCACCGAGTGCCGCCGCGTCTGCGGGTCATTAAGACAAAAGAAATGCCCGGTGGCGCGATGCTTACCGAGCCTACGTGTTAATTGTAGGCCCGTGCAAACGAAGTGCCGCCGGGCGTTTCACGTCAGAACAGGCCTAACGGTTTATCGGAATAACTCACCAGCAGGCACTTGGTTTGCTGGTAGTGCTCAAGCATCATTTTGTGGGTTTCACGGCCAATGCCTGACTGCTTGTAGCCACCAAACGCGGCGTGGGCAGGATAGGCGTGATAGCAGTTGGTCCACACCCGCCCGGCCTGAATGCCGCGCCCCATTTTGTACGCCAGATTACCGTTGCGGCTCCAGACGCCCGCGCCCAGCCCGTATTGGGTATCGTTGGCAATCGCCAGCGCCTCTTCCATGGTTTTGAACGTCGTCACGGATAACACCGGGCCGAAGATCTCCTCCTGGAATACCCGCATACTGTTTTTGCCAAACAGGATGGTTGGCTCGAGGTAGTAGCCCTCTTTCAGATCGCCGTCGAACATTTTGCGTCGTCCGCCGGTCAGCACGTCCGCACCCTCTTTCTTACCGATGTCGATGTAGTTGAGGATAGTGTCCATTTGTCCGCTGGAAACCTGCGCGCCCATTTGCGTCACGCTGTCGAGCGGGTTGCCGCTGCGGATGCTTTCCACCCGGCGAATGGCGCGTTCCATAAAGCGGTCGTAGATGGATTCATGCACCAGCGCGCGGCTCGGGCAGGTACAGACCTCGCCCTGGTTGAAGGCAAACAGCGCCAGCCCTTCCAGCGCTTTCTCAAAGAAGGCGTCCTCTTCGTCCATCACGTCGGCAAAGAAAATGTTCGGCGATTTGCCGCCGAGTTCCAGCGTCACCGGGATGATGTTCTGGGTGGCGTACTGCATGATTTGCTGGCCGACTTCCGTCGAGCCGGTAAAGGCCACTTTGTTGATGCGTTTTGAGGTCGCCAGATATTCGCCGATTTCACCACCCGCGCCGTTGACCACGTTCACCACGCCCGGCGGCAGCAGGTCGCCAATAATCTCCATGAGCATTAATACCGACAGCGGCGTCAGGCGGGCAGGTTTGAGGATCACACAGTTTCCGGCCGCCAGCGCGGGCGCCATTTTCCAGCTCGCCATCAGCAGCGGGAAGTTCCACGGAATAATCTGCCCGACCACGCCCAGCGGTTCGTGGAAATGATAGGCCACGGTGTCGCTGTCTACTTCGCTGATCCCGCCTTCCTGCGCACGAATACACGAGGCGAAATAGCGGAAATGGTCAATCGCCAGCGGCACATCGGCGGCGGTGGTTTCGCGAATCGGTTTGCCGTTATCCCAGGTTTCTGCCGTCGCTAAGAGTTCGATGTTTTGTTCCATGCGATCGGCAATTTTGAGCAGAATGGCGGCCCTGCCCTGGACAGAGGTTTGCCCCCATTTGTCTTTGATTTTGTGCGCCGCATCCAACGCCAGATCGATGTCTCGCGGCCCGGATGATGCGACTTCACACAGCAACTGCCCGGTGACCGGGGTCAGGTTTTTGTAGTACTCGCCGTCCGTCGGTGCAACCCAGTTGCCGCCGATAAAGTTGTCGTAACGCGCTTTTAGCTTGAGGGGAAAACCATAAACGCCGGGCTGGATACCCGTGGAGGGAGGATTGTTGGTCATTACCGTCTCCTTGCAGTGAGGTGTCCTGTAAGGGTAGACGCGGCTGGCGATTTCTTCGCCAGCCATTTAACGCTTTACGAGCGCGGTCACGGATTGCTGTTTTCGGGCTCCGGGAACAGCATCGCATCGCGCAGCACGTGGTCGTTGCCGCGACGGCGAGTAAAGCCAATGCGGTCGAAATACTCGAGAATTTGGATAGCCAGTTTTCGCCCGACGTTGAGGCTATCACGGAAATCAGCGGCACAGGTTGAGCCGCGCATCTGATCGAGGTAGCGTATCAGCCCGGCAAACTGCACGATCCGGTCATTGCGGTAATAACGATCTTTGACAATCGCGGTGATCGTCCCCTGCTGCGCTGCCTGACGCAGCGTCTGCCGCATGACCTGTTCGTCTGCGCCCGCCTGCTGCGCGAGGTCGCGCACCCACCACGGTTCATCGCCAAACTGCGGTTCCACTTTTTGCCATAGCACGCGCTGTTCGTCAGTGAATCCGGCTTTGTGTTCCGGCAGATGCAGCCAGCCGTGATGGCTGTGAATAACGCCCGAGGCGCGCATTTGCTCCAGCAGCGTGAGCACCAGCGCGTCGTCTTCTATTGGCAGGGCGATCCGGCGCAGACGTTCGCGCCCCGGGCCCGGCTCGTCGCGGTGCTGATCGTGATACACCGCCAACGCATCGAGCAGTTTTTGCTGCCAGCGCGCCGCGAGGCCGGCGCTGAGAAGGTTATCACCCGCCGTCAGCAGGTCGCGTTGGCAAGACAGTTCAGCCACGCCCGCATCGTTGAGCTGTCGCGCCCAGCCAAATTCGCTCAGGCGAACCGCATCACGCCGCAAATGGATATCGAGCGCCTGCCCGTTATTTTCCGCCGCTGTGAACTGCGCCAGCCAGGCCAGATAGTCTGGTTTACGCTTGCCGCGACGCGGGGGATTGAGCGTGACCACCCGCGCACCGGCCAGCGTGATGCGGGCAGAAATATCGCGCAGCACCAGCCGATC